>JAJDZJ010000044.1 GCA_022824685.1 Caldilineaceae bacterium | reverse complement strand
GGCCCTCAGTCGGCGAGATAAGTTAAATTCTCCGTCTACGTGCCATCTTTCGTACATTTCCCTGTGTCTTACCCCGACCTGGAAGAGTATTCGGCTGCATTTCGATGTTCTGACCCAATTTAGATGCAATCGCCCTGTCCTCGTCGTGCGCAGTCCGGATTCGGGGTAGCCAGGAGATGCGGACGGCGAGTCTCTACGAGATTTGCCAACTGCAGCCCGCCACGTCCGCCTGTCTTGCCCTGCCTCCTTGACGTTGCCCAACGGCACGTACCCGCGCCGCCGCCTCCAAGTATGGACGCCCGGCTGCGTAGGCCTCGGTGACGTGGAGGCCCGACGCTCCCCCTCCCCCTTTCGGGACCCCTATTGTTGGCCCCCACCTCATCGATCCACCGTCTCCCCGCCCTTCCCCCGCAGTTCCCCCGCCCTTCCCCCATCTCTCGAAATGGGTGATATAATTCAGTTATGCGAAATCCAGGCCACTCATCGTCCAATGGCGCGTCTACGAGCCGCCGTTACGACCTGTTGAAGGATCCCATATTCTACGTCACCTTTGCGTTCTTCGCCCTGCTCACCACCGCGCTTCCCGCCGCCCTGGGTCAGCCTAACTTCCTGCCAATCGCGCAAACCGTCGCCCTCACCCTCTTCATCGCTATACCCCTACGCAGAGGAAGAACGGGTACAGGCATCATGATGCTCTCCCTCTGGCTGTCACTGCAATTCATGGTGATGCTCGTGGGTTCAGCCCTCCTGCCAGTTGTCTTCCAACGAGCCATCCACGACGGCTTCGACTTTCATCGCGCACTGCTGGAATGGAGCGCTACCGGAAGCACTCTCCCCGGTTCGCTATACGAAAATACAGGGTCGCGGATCGCCGAACTCCTCGGCGTCCTGCTCGGCAGCCTTCTTTCGGCTGGCCTCATAGGTGTCTGGTTCCTCATGCGTACCTTGAACCAGTTCGCCTTCGCTGCCGGACGCCTGGCTGCCGAAGGGCCCTCCGGCCTGATGCTGGGGCTGATGCCTTGGCGGATTGCCATGATCGCTGGATATGCCGGCTCTATCACCCTGCTGGCTCAACCCCTCCTGAGAAACACGTGGAGTCCCTTCTTCTATCTTTCGAGGCAGCGCCGGCTGGCGGCCGCGTCCATCATCCTGATCGCGGTCGGCCTGGCGATGGAGCTTGCTTTGCCAGGCCTCTGGCGCGTCCTCTGGGCGCCGTGAACCGGCTGGCAACCCCGATGGTGATATGCCAAGCCCCGTTCCTGCGGCGTACTCCCGCCACACCGATGCCGAGTTTCCCTTCCTGCCAACTTGAATCCGTCCACCCTGCGGCGTATATTGTTGCGGCCCCCTTCACATCTCTAATCGCATCTTCGTCGCGCCCTCTCCGCAATGTGAAGATTAGAAGCGCCGGTGGACCCCGATCAGGAAATCGCAAGACAGTGAACAGATTGCCTGCCAGCTAGCTCAAACCCCACAGGATTTCCCACAGTATTCCATGCTGAGAATCAAAAGCGTAAACCTCAAGGGCTTCAAGACCTTTGCCCAACAGACCGAGTTTGCCTTCGGCGCAGGCGTCACAGCGATCGTAGGTCCAAACGGGTGCGGCAAGAGCAACGTCGCCGACGCCATTCGCTGGTGCCTGGGCGAACAGAGCTTCGGGCTCCTGAGATCAAGGAAGACCGTCGACGTCATCTTCTCGGGTAGCGACAAGAGAGCCCGGCAAGGGATGGCGGCGGTCAGCATCATGCTTGACAATGAGATGGGCGACCTGAATTTCGACTTTAGCGAAGTGGAAATCACTCGCAGAGCCTACCGCGACGGTGACAACGAATATCTCATCAACGGCCAGAGGGTCCGCCTGCAGGACATTACGCAGCTGCTGGGCCCCAGCGGGTTGGGGAAGCGCGCTTACGCTGTCATAGGCCAGGGCCTGATCGACCGCGTCCTCAGTCTCAAACCGGAAGAGCGGCGCGTGCTCTTCGAAGAAGCCGCGGGAATCACCGGCTACCAGCAGAAAAGACAGGCCGCTTTGCGCCGTCTTGAATCGACCCAACACAACCTCAGCCGCGTTCAAGACCTGCTTGCCGAGCTTTCCCCAAGACTCAGTAGTCTCAAACGCCAGGCCGAGCGCGCCGCTGAACGTCAACAGGTCGAAACCGACTTGAAGGACCTCCTCCAAGTCTGGTATGGGTACCAGTGGCATCGCACACTCAGGGACCTGAAAGATGCCCAGCTCAGAATGAAGCGCGGCCAGGATGGCGCCAAGGTCCGCCGCGATCGTCTGAGCGCCATTCGAGCCGGTCTCGACCAGCTGCGCCAGCGCCAGTCCAATCTTCGAGCCGAGCAGAGTGACCTGTCCAAGTCCGGCGATGCCCGCCATCGCCGTAGAGCCGAGGTGATTCGCCGCCTTGCCGTCACCCAGGAACGCCTCAACCAGACAGTCGCAAGGCAAATTGAACTGAATGGCGAACGCAGTCAACTGCAAGCCCAGAAGGAGTCCGCCCAACTTCGGCAGGATACGCTCCTTGACGAGTTGGAAATAGTCCAGACGCGCCACAGTTTATGCCAAGACGCTGTCCACGACCTGCAAATCAAACTGGCTGACAGCGAGAAACTGTTCCTCGATGCCCGCAGGCGCCTGCGTGATTGTCAGGCAGACGTGAGAAAGGAAGAAGAGGCCGCCTCAAAGATACGCAGCCGGCTGGAGCAGCTTGTCGAGCGGCGGCGCTCTTTGCAGGAAAACTCCACCCAATCTGAGGCCGAAATTCAGCGCCGCAAACAGGCCGCCTCCAATGCAGACCTGGACTTGAAAGCGTCCCGGGACGCCGCCGCCAAACAGGAGGCCCAGGTCGAAGCGATACAGAGCGTCATCGCCGAAGTTTCGAACACCATTGAGTCTGAACTGGTCACCCTTCAGAAGGAAGAAGAAGCCAGCAATCACCATCAACGTGAAGTAGAACGCCTGAAGACGCGCCTCGATCTGCTGCATCCCGTTCGCGGCGACAGGAACATCTACGCAACCGGCGTTCGGTCCGTCCTGGAGGCTTCGCAGCAAGGCCGGCTGGACGGAATTCTGGGCACGGTTGCCTCCCGAATCCAGGTTCCCGCCCGGCTGGAGCAGGCCATAGAAGTCGCCTTAGGGGCCGCTCTGCAAAACCTGATCGTTTTTTCCTGGCAGGACGCGCAGGGCGCCATCGAATATCTGAAGCAGGCAGGCGCCGGACGCGCCACTTTCCTTCCCTTGAACCGACTGCGGTCTCGGGCCCCCATCCCGGCTCCCTCACTAAGTGGCATCGTTGGCAATGCTGCAAAAGCTGTGCAGTTTGAATCGGAGGCCGCCCCGGCTATCGAGCATCTCTTGCAGCGGGTCTGGATCGCAGAAGACCTGCCCGCGGCCCGCCACGCGCTTGACCAGCATTCCCAAAACACAAGCAACGGCCGCCTGCGACGCGGTCGTCCCAACGCAAACGCTCCCATGCCCACTGTTGTGACGCTGGCAGGCGAAATCATTCGGCCCGGCGGAGCCGTCACAGGAGGCAACAACGGCGGCCGTCAGCGCCGGTCCGCCCTCGCCTGGGAAAGGGAAGCCCGCGAACTGCCGGCAGAGCTGGCAGAAGCCGAGTCGCGTGCCCATCAGGCCGTCAAGAGGATCCAGGCTACCCGCCAAAAGATCGAGGAGCGGTCAAACAAGCGGTCCATGCTGGAGAACAATCGCCAGCTGCTTCTCGACGAGGCGAGGCGCCAGCGGACAGATTTGGAGCAGGCAAGGCTTGCCGCCGCCCACGCGCAGCAGGAAGCTGCCTGGCGCCAAGAGCTTCTCGACCAAACCAGAGTCGAAATTGCGGATCTGGATTCAAGGGAAGGGCTGCTTTCCCAAGCCTCGGAAGAAGCTGAAGTCTCGCTGGCGGACGCCCGCCAGAGGGCCCGCCTGGCCGAAGAGGCTGCCCAGGGCGGCCCGGAGGAACTGTTGCGCCGCCTGGCGGACCTGCGCGCCAAAGCCGCCTCGGCGCACGAAAACCTCAACAGCCAGCAGACCTTGATCGCCGAGCAGAAACGCTCACTTGATCACCTTGACACCCAGCTTCAGTCCAGGAAGAATCGTCAGGATGCGCTCGACGCCGAAGAAGAGCAACTTCGCGCAAGGGTCACAACCGTTTCCGCCGAAGAGCGAGAACTGTGTTCGGCGGTCAATGCGCACCAGCAGAAGGTTTCCGTATTGGAGACTGAATCAAAGAAGCTCGACACAGAATTGGGCCGGGTGGAGGCGGATGAACGAGCCGGCCAGCAGCTGTTGCTGCAGAGTGAGTCGGACCTGAAAGATGCACAAATTGCCTTGCAGCGCACTGAAGACCGTCTCGCCAGCCTACGCCGCGAAATCCGCCAGGACTTCGGCCTTGCAGACATGGAAGAAGCGGGCGGACTTCCTTACCAGCCACCCCTCCCATTGCGAGCGCTTGTCGCCCAACTGCCCATCGTTCACGACCTGCCCGCCGGCCTGAGAGATGAGGTAAGAGACACAAGGGCACGCGTGCGGCGCCTTGGCAATGTCAATCCGGAGGCCCCCCAGGAGTATGAGGAAGCCGCCAACCGCTATCACTTTCTTCAGTCCCAGTCAGAGGATCTAGCCGAGGCATCCTCAGACTTGCAGCAGGTCATCCGCACGCTCGACAGCCGCATGGAGGGGGACCTGCGTCGCACCTTTGACGCAGTCTCCGCGGAGTTTGTGAGTTTCTTCAAGCTACTGCTCCAAGGTGGAACTGCCCAGCTAAGCGTCACCCTTCCTGACGACATTCTCAACACAGGCGTCGAAATCTTCGCGCGCCCGCCCGGCAAGCGTACACAGAACCTGGATCTCCTCTCCGGCGGTGAACGTTCTCTGACTGCCTGTGCCCTCGTCTTTGCAATTCTCCGCGTCAGCCCGACCCCCTTCTGCGTGCTTGACGAAGTGGATGCAACGCTCGACGAGGCCAACGTCGACCGGCTCCGCGCCGCCATGGAGGCGCTTCACGACCAGACCCAATTCATCATCATCACCCACAACCGCCGGACACTCGAAATCGCCAGCAGCATCTACGGCATTACCATGGGTGACGACGGCGTAAGTAAAGTCATAAGCCTGAAGCTGGAAAACGACCAGCTGAAGGCCAATGAGGGCGAAGCCCCAATTCAAGACCATGACGTCGCACTCTAACCTTCACCATTCCACCCAATACCCACCCCTTTCCCAATCCCTGCCACTCCTCGCCCCTTAGTGCACATAAACGCCGATGACCTTCTCCGCGCCCCTCCGTGTCCCTCCGTGTCCCTTCGTGGATCACTGCCGTTGACCTCCTCCGTGGACCAGACGTGCTCTTCGCGCCCCTTCACAAAAGTGCGCGCGTCCCTCCCAGCATTTTCCGCACAGAGACGTGTCCAGACAGTATTGATGCAGTGATGAAGATATGTTATGCTGATGCATCATGAGAACGACCATTTCCCTAGACGACCAGCTCGCAAAGCAGGTGCGTCGCGCAGCCAAAGACCGCGGCATCAGCGTCAGCGCCTTTATCGCCAAAACGTTGGATGACGCCCTGAAGCGTCATGAGCGTTCGGAGCCGCCGCCGTTCCGGTTGGTGACAGTGCGCGGCGTCCTTGCCCGCCCCGGCGTCGATCTCGACCGGCCGAGGGCGCTCGACGCGCAGGATGACGAGGCCCGGTTCGGGCACGGGCGCCGGTGACCAGGGATGCTGCTGCCCGACGTCAATGTCCTGATATATGCCCACGTCGAGGACTCCATTCCTGATCATCCCGAGTATGCGGCGTGGATCACGCGTCTGGCGACAGGACCGGAACCTTTCGCTCTTTCCGTTCTCGTTCTATCAGGCTTTCTGCGCGTGGTAACCAACCCGCGGGTCTTTGATCCCCCATCCACCCTTGACCAGTCGTTCGCCTTCATTGCCGCGCTCGTGGAACGCCCGACCGCGCGCATCGTCGGTCCCGGTCCAGGGCGATTGCATCTAAATTGGGTCAGAACATCGAAATGCAGCCGAATACTCTTCCAGGTCGGGGTAAGACACAGGGAAATGTACGAAAGATGGCACGTAGACGGAGAATTTAACTTATCTCGCCGACTGAGGGC
>JAJDZJ010000028.1 GCA_022824685.1 Caldilineaceae bacterium | reverse complement strand
GCCCTCAGTCGGCGAGATAAGTTAAATTCTCCGTCTACGTGCCATCTTTCGTACATTTCCCTGTGTCTTACCCCGACCTGGAAGAGTATTCGGCTGCATTTCGATGTTCTGACCCAATTTAGATGCAATCGCCCTGGCAGGGAGAGTGGCCCTTTCCAAAAACCTTGCGAGTCTAATTGGCATGGCTTGGCAGTTTCGAGCAGGTGGACAGACGGGCGCAGGCCATCGTTCAGAGTTTCTGAGATTCCTCTTATTGTTCCTGTTGCGGTGGCGCAACAGAGCCAGGCACACGGCATCGGCGCCGATGCATTCGTCGAGCGGACATTGGAGATAGCATTCTCTATCTGGCACAATTAGGTCTTATTGAGGCGGAGATAGTAGAAGCCGAAAGGAGTTTTCATGTCTGTCGAATTCTTGCGCGCAACGCCCCTATTTCATGATTTGTCAGATATGGAGCTAAGAGAAATCGAATCGATATTGCGCGAAGAGAGCCGTCCGGGCGGCGCGACGCTGTTTCGGAGCGACGAGACCTGCAGCGAACTCTACCTGCTCCGGAAGGGTTTTGTCCGGCTGTATGATTCAATCGGCTCAGTGTTGGCGACTCTTGGTCCGGGGAGTCTTTTGGGCGAGGCAGAGTTTTTGCGCGGGCTGGCGCACAATACGAGCGCTGTAGCGGCATCTGACATCCAGATGTGGGCGTTGCCTGACTCTGACTTGCGCCGGGTGCTTCAGAGACAGTATGGGATTGGGATCAAGCTGAGCCAGAATTTTGGCGAGCAGATTTCTCAACTGGAAGACTATCTGGTGGACAGGCTTAGCAAGACGCGTGCGCTGGAGGGCGCACCCAGTAGAGTGATTGCGCCGATGGCCCGCAGTATGCAGCCCCACCGTTTGCAGCGCGGCAGGTTTCTGTTCCAGAGCGGGGAGAAAGCGGAGGCTCTATTTCTGTTGGAGCGGGGGGCCCTGGAGATGCAGCCGGCCCCATCGCCGGAGGATCCAAGCCCGACAGCAAACCTGATTGAGCCTGGCAGTCTTTTTGGTGTTCTGCCCATATTGACGAACAAGCAGTATGAAGCGAGCGCGTTTGCAGTCGAAGAAAGTGTCGTATGGGCCCTTCCGGCGGCGACCTTTCACAGTCTCAGCAGCCAGTATCCTTTGCTGCGGCGGGCGCTCGGCCGACACAGTCGGGGCAGGCTAAGCGCCGGCGACCAGACACAGGCGGTCGTCAGGCTGGCGCAGACTCCGCTCTTTGGCCGGTTGGAACCCGCCGAATTGAACGTTGTCGTTCAGAGGCTTGTTCTTCAGCATGTTCCGTCGGGGGAGTCGATATTTCGATTGGGCGATAGCAGTGACGCTCTCTTTCTTGTTGATGAGGGCGAGGTGGAATTGACGGCTGAGAACGAGAGCGGCGTGCTCGAGGAATTGGCCCGCGTTGGTGTTGGCAGCTTCTTTGGCGCGATGAGCCTGTTGAAAGGGGAGGACCGATTGGAGAACGCGACGGCCCTCCGAAACACCAATCTCTGGGCGCTGTACAGGTCCGATCTGGAGGAGTTGGCGGGACAATTTCCGGCGTTAAGGGCAGCTATCGACCAGACAGCGGCCTCGCGTCCTGCGCCGCAGATGGATTCAGTCAGTGAGGAAAGGTTGCGACGGTTTCCCTTGTTGGCAAGACTCGACGCAAACGATCTGGGTGAAATCGGGCGACATATGCGACTGGCCCAGTTCAGACAAGGTGAACAGGTCTTTCGTGCGGGCGCCCCGAGCGATGCGCTCTACTTTATCGAGAGGGGGGCCGTACGTCTGCAGCTGCTGAATGGCGCGGGCAGCTGGACGCGGGGTGAGGGCGAGGTTTTTGGGGAGAAAGCGGTTCTGTCGGATGAACCGTACGGCCAGAGCGCGTATGCCGAGACCAACCTCGAACTGCTCTACCTGGAGTTTCCGGGGCTGGATTTGCTCAAGACGCGGCTGCCTTCTGTGGCCGCTGATCTGCATCGAATCCTCAGCCAGCCTGTGGGTGACGGGAACGAACATTCGGGGCCGCCGCCACCTCGGACAGCAAGTGACCCGTCCATTGAGGCGCCTGCCGGTCCTGCCCAACGCCGCCGGGAGGCTGCCCGCGAGGAGCAGACTCCGCCTCGTGAGAGCGGCGCCGACGATGGGGGTTGGTTTGGGCGCCTTGGCGTGTGGGGGAAGATCCGGCTGGCGCTGGTTGTGATATTGCTGGCTTATCTCGGCATCGTGGCCTTGCCGCAGTTTCTGGTCCTCGCGTTTTGACCAATTCCTGTCACGAAGAGCAGAGGAAGGTAGTCAGGGGGCGCTGACTTAGGTTCCCGCCGTTGTGTCTTCCGCTTTCACCAACCCTTCGCGAGAATTGGCCATTCCAGCTCGACTTCCCCTTTGCGATGACCGATGATGCGGGGGAAAAGATTGTTGGAGACGCAACAGTGATTGACGAGCACAGTGACCCTCTCGCCGATTTCGGGCTTGCGGTCGCAACGGGAAACATCGACATGACCGTGCTCTTCCGAGAGCTTGAAGATTTCCGATTCCGGATATTCGACGATAAGACCGTGCCCCGGGGACTGACGGGCGCTGTCAGCGGCGAGCGCTTTGCTGCCTGAATCGAGTACGATCCTGCCCTCGGTGGGCCTGCTAACCACGGTGGCCAGGACGAAGTAGGAGCAGTCGTCCAGCGTCATTACGCTGGCGTCGACCAGGTTCCGGTCGCCATAGACATACATGCCGGCGCGGTGTTCGGACATCTCCGTAAATTCGTGGGCCTGCCACATGCAGAAGGAACTTCCTCCGCTGGTCCGCTCCACGTCGAGGCCGTCCTGAGCGAGCAGCATTTTTGACTCGGCCATAAAGGCATTGGACTCAGGATTTGACGGGTAGACCATGAGCCCGCCGAAGTGCAGGTGGGAGGCACTGTCGATCTGCCTGGCCAGTTGGCGCACGCCTTCGGGCGTCGTCACCCCGCAGCGCTCACATCCGCCATCCATTTCGATCAGAACAGGGAGAGGAGAGCCCTCTTGCGAGGCTGCATCGGCGTATCCTGCCACGGTCGCGGCGGAATCTGCCGTGACGCTGATCCTTGCGCGCCGGGACAGGAGCATAAGGCGTTTCAGTTTTGCTTTGCTTAGCAGATTGTAGGGGAGAAAGATATCAGTTATTCCGGCGCTACACATGACCTCGGCTTCGCTCAATGTTTGGCAGGTGATGCCGACGGCTCCAGCTTGGAGCTGCATATGGGCGATGGCCGGGATGCGATGGGTCTTTATGTGGGGCCGGTTGTCGATGTCGTGTGTATCCAGGTAGCTCTGAAGCCGGTCGATATTGGCAGACAGGCGGTCCAGGTCTACGACGCCGATAGGGGTTTCAAGTTCATCGATGCGCATGACGTTACCTCGATTTCAGGAAGAGCAGGACGATCAGAATTACTTCGACGGCCTTGGTCACAAGGCCCAGGGCGTAGTTGAGTGGTTCCGGGACGAGAAAGAAATAGCCGATAATCGTTACCGCTGTATAGGCAACCAGCGTCCAACGGATATGCGTATTCCAGCTGGCGAGCTGCGGGAGCAGGTATAGCGCGGCGACAAGCGCGATGAAACCAAGGCCGTTGAGGATAAGAATGGCGAATCCATCAGCGATACCGACATACAAGTGGATCAGACCGGTGATAAGAGCGAGGGCGATTATCCGATACGAATTGGAACCCAAGGAACGCAGGTCGTTCATGGTCTCACATCTCCTCGTGTTAATCCAGAATGGCCGCCCCGTCGCGTGGGGGGTCATCATTGTCTCTATGATGGCACAATCCTATTATTCCTACAACGGGCGCATTTTGAAGTTGATGGGGAGGCGCGTGCCTTGCCATGGAGGCTTCGGACCGCGCCCGGTCCAGTAGGTGACGCGTTCGGTTTCGAGCTGGCCGGGGGGCTTCATTCCTGGGAGGCGCCGAAACGCAGCCACCGGGCCTCCGGGACCCAAAGCGTGAATGATCCGCTGCCTAGGATTAGCAGGAGGGAGGAAAGGACAAGGAGAGTCAGAGCCAGCCAGGCCTGGCCGCCGAATACAAAGTAAGTGTAGGCGGCTGCACAGAGGATTCCTGACGACGACCGGGCGCCTATGCCAAGGAGGGCGGTCAGACCGCCAGCGATGGCTAAGGCGGAAACCGGCACGAGCAGCGATGCGGGGACAGCGGTTCCCGCAGCCAGCAGATTGGAGACCATAATTGAGGCGAGCGCCGCGAGCGCAATTCGGAGGCCAACGGGCGCCCAGTGGAAGGCCCAGAGTTTCAGGCGAGCGCGCCAGTGTTTGTATGCGGGACGGTCCGGCCGCAGCCGGCCGATGTTGACCAGCCAGTCTCGCAGGAAGCTGAGGGTAACGGCGGCGCCGAAGACAGCGCCGACGGCGTAGGAGACGGGCGGCTCGAAAATGGGCCACAGGACCGTGCAAAGGAAGATCATGAGCAGACCGGCCACGATGCGGCGCTGGTCACTCTGGGTCATGGAGAAATTGGGGAGCTCCATACGGGTGCGCAACTGCATGCCCCAGACAAAGAGAGGGCGTGCAAAAGCCACCAGGAGGAACACGAGGGGCAGCTGCCCGTATTGCACGGCCAGCGCGCAGGCGACGAGGACGCCGAAGCCGTCGAACTCCATGTCCAGCGTTGCGCCCAAGCGGGTTACGCGCCCGGATCTGCGGGCCACGTAGCCATCGACAACGTCTGCGATGCTTGCGCCGATGTAGAGGAGGGCAGGGAGCCAGTCCATGAGGCCGCCGGGCCGCGGTAGCAGCAGGAAGCCGGCCATCCATGCGTAGGCGAGACCTCGATAGATTGTGAGTACATTGGCGGGACCCAAGTCGGGGTACAGGTCCTGTTGCCCGTGCGGATGGTTTTGCTCGAGGACGCGACGCAGAAACCAGAATTCACCGGCCACGACGAGGGCCGAAATCATCATCCAGCGGCGGGCGCTGAAGTCCGGGTTGAGAGCGGTGAAGCGCAGCAGCAGCGCGCCGAAAAGAAGGGTCAGGCTGCAAATCAGAGTCAGGCGTCGGCTCTGCCTCTGGAGCAGGGCAACCTTGTTTTCAGCCATTAGCAGACCTCTTTACAGTTGCAGGCGGGGACACGGTGGCAACAATAGCACAGATTGGCCTGACTCTCAATGTATAAGCGAAGTAGGGGTATGGTTCAAAGTGGGGGTGACTCTTAGGAGACTCCTGGATTGCTGCAGCGACAAGAAAGTGGTCAGTGGGTGGCGTGGCGGAGACATGCCGCGGGGCCGGCAGACGGGGGACCGACGGGGAGGGCGCCCACAAGGGGCGCCCCTACAGGGGGTTGACGGTGTAAGGTAAGGGCCGCGGGGCGTCCTTGTAAGTGCGGCGGGGCGGTCACGATTGGAGACAATCATTCGCTGGCACTCAATCTCATGTGCTATGATTGGGACGAACTGAATGAGCGATGGAGAAAAGCAGTGTCCGATTCGATCGCACTTGTTGTGCACGCAACCCATGAAGCCGGCGCGAAGGTCGGGGGCATCGGTTCGGTGCTGAATGGGATTTTGAGCGCGAAATCATACAACGAGAAGGTCGGCCGGACAGTTTTGGCTGGCCCGATGTTTGGCTGGGATCCTGCGCAGATGGAGCGATTGACCGACCCGTCGCATGGCGTACAGATCCGGTACAGTAGTCTGCATGGCATATTTTACGGCGTAAGCGAACCAGTCCAGCAGGCATTGCGAGAGGTGGAGCAGACATACCAGGTTGCTCTGATGTATGGACTGCGGAAGTTCGGAGACGCGGAGCATGAAGTCCTTCTGGTCGATGCCAGCGATCCGAATGAGGGACAGGCGGACAGTTTTCGCTACTTTCTCTGGGAAAACTACGGGCTTGAAAGCCATCGCTACAGCCACAGTCAGGAGTATAACCTATACATTACGATTGCGCAGCCGCTCTTTTCCGGACTCAAGGCGCTGGGAGTTGACAGCGGGTTGGCGCCGCACGAGCGGGTGATTATCGCTCACGAGTGGCTGGGATTGCCGGTCGCGTTTGCGGCGCAGTTGAACGAGCCGGAGCAGTGGCGCACGGTATTTTACGCACATGAAGCTGCGACGGCCCGGTTGCTGGTGGAGGGACACGAAGGGCACGATACGCGGTTTTACAATGCGCTCTTGCGTGCCCGGGAGTCACATTTGCCGCTGGACACCGTTTTTGGCGACCAGAGCGCGTTTTTCAAACATGCCATTTTACGGCAGGCGGTTCACTGTGACGCCATTTTTGCTGTAGGGGATGCGGTGCGCGAGGAGCTGCGATTTCTGGGGGGCGCCTTTGCCAACTGCAGGATTGACCTGGTCTATAACGGAATCGGAGCGGAGGAAATCACAGCGGCAGACCAGGAGGGCTCAAGGGGACGTTTGCAGGACTACTGCAAGGCGTTGACGGGATTCAGGCCGGATTTCGTGTTCACGCATGTGGCTCGCATGGTCTTGTCCAAGGCGTTGTGGCGAGACGTTCTGGTAATGCGCTACCTGGACAGGTTATTGGAATCCGCAGGGAAGAAGGCGGCGCTGCTGGTGCTGGCGACCAGCGCTCCGGCGGGCCGAGAGCCGGCGCAGGTACGGGATTGGGAAAGCGAATATGGGTGGCCCGTGGGCCATCGCGGGGATAACGGAGACCTGGTTGGGGAGGAGGCCCCCTTCTTTTTCGACGATGTCGAGCCATTCAACCATACCGCGAGCAGCAGCCGCATCATCTTCGTCAACCAGTTTGGCTGGAGCCGAGAACGATGCGGCACGCGAATGCCGGCCGCCATGGAGTTTGGGGACGTTCGCCGGGGCAGCGATCTTGAGTTTGGGCAGAGCATATACGAACCATTCGGAATTGCGCAGATCGAACCATTGAATTTCGGGGGGCTCTCCTGCGTCAGCAATGCGTGCGGATGCATTGGTTTTGTGCAGCAAACGGCTGAGGACCTCATTCAGCAGGGACTATTGCCGGCGGAGAAGGACGCCGGGCCGCGCGGGGGCGGAGCGAGCGGCATGACTCTGCCTCACGGCGGGGCGATGGGGTCCGTTTTCGACGATAGCGCATTTCCGGTGGTCGTAGCTGACTACATTGGCCTGCCCGAAGAACAGGCGCTTGAGTCTCCTCAGGATGCGCTTGCGATTGGCCGGGAGACCCGGGGCAGGATTGAAGCGCGCAGCGCAAGAGTTGCCGCGACGGAGATATTCGAACGGCTGCCCAGAAACCGGGAACAGAAGGCCGAGTTGGCGCGGTTGGGGAGCGCTCTCGCAAGCAGCATGAGTTGGGAAAAAGTGGTGGAGACCAGCTTTCTGCCGGGCCTGCACAGGATCTGCAGTCCGTAGGTGTTGCGAGTTCGTTTTGGTAAGTGGGGGCCGGTTGGCGGCAGCCCCGAGAGTGTGAGCGAAGGACGAAGCCTGTTGACCGAGTCGTGGTTTAGTGATGAAGAAGCCTACCTGTTTGGTGAAGGGAATTTTCTCTATTGCTACCGCAGGTTCGGCGCGCATTTTCGAACGGTGGAGGGCGTCAGAGGCGTGCAATTTGCGGTCTGGGCGCCAAATGCCCGGGCCGTCAGTGTGATTGGGTCCTTCAATGGGTGGGATCCACAGGTCCACCCAATGCAGTCAGACCGTGAATGCATCTGGGAACTCTTTATCCCGGACAGGCCCGAACCGGGAGGCGACGGCACGGTCTGTGCCAGCCTGGCTGCAGGTCATGTGTACAAGTACTCCATTCAACTCCCGCTGGTGGACATTCGAATAGACAAAGCGGATCCGTACGGTTTTTACGCGGAGGTTCCGCCGGAAACGGCTTCGCGGATCTGGCCGTTGGACAGCTACCCATGGGGGGACGGGGCGTGGGTGGCGGATCGCGCCAGGCGGCAGGCGCTGGACCAGCCCATGAACATTTACGAAGTTCATCTGGGCAGCTGGCGTCGAACCGTCGAGGGGAACCGCGTTTTGGGCTACCGGGATCTGGCGCGCCAGCTGGTGGCCTATGTTAAGGAGATGGGCTACACGCATATTGAGCTGCTCCCCATTACGGAACACCCTTTTGATGGCTCCTGGGGGTATCAGAGCACTGGGTATTTCGCCCCAACAAGCCGCTTCGGCACACCGGATGACTTCAAGTACTTTGTGGACCACTGCCATCAGAACGAAATCGGCGTAATTCTGGATTGGGTGCCGGCCCACTTTCCCAAAGACGCACATGGGCTGGCCTATTTCGACGGCGCGGCGCTGTATGAGTATGAGGACCCCCGCCGGGGCGACCATCCTGACTGGGGCACGAAGATTTTTGACTATGGGCGCAACGAGGTGCGTAATTTTCTGATGGCGAGCGCCCTTTTCTGGGTGGAGGAGTGTCATATAGACGGGCTGCGCGTGGACGCGGTCGCTTCAATGCTCTATCTGAACTATAGCAGGGAGGGCGACGAGTGGATCCCGAACCGATATGGCGGCCACGAGAATCTGGACGCGATCGAGTTTTTGCGGAGGACGAACGAGACGCTGCATGAGCGTGCGCCAGGGGTTCTGACGATCGCGGAGGAGAGCAGCATATGGCCGATGGTTTCGCGTCCAACTTACACGGGCGGCCTGGGATTCGATTACAAGTGGAATATGGGCTGGATGCATGATACGCTCAACTTTTTTGAGATGGACCCTCTGTTTCGGCGCTACAATCATCACCTTGTTACGTACAGCCTGAGTTACGCGTTCAGCGAAAACTTCATTCTGCCGCTTAGCCACGACGAGGTGGTTCATCTGAAGGGGTCGATGCTGGAGAAGATGCCAGGCGATGTGTGGCAGAAGTTCGCCCACTTGCGGCTGCTGTATGGGCTAATGAACGCGCATCCGGGCAAAAAGTTGCTCTTCATGGGCGGCGAGTTCGGCCAGCGGCGGGAGTGGACAGAGATTGCCAGTCTTGACTGGCATTTGCTTGAGGTCAAAGAACACCGGCGGTTGCAGCGTTTTGTGCGGGATAGCAACCGGCTCTACAGCTGGGAAGAGGCACTCCATCAGACGGACGCGAGCTGGGGCGGATTCCAATGGATCGATTACCAGGATGTGGACCATTCGGTCGCCAGCTTTGTGCGGCGAGATGCCGCGGGCGACAGCTGCATTGTGGTCGTATGCAACTTCACGCCGGTCCCTCGCCATGGCTATCGCGTCGGGCTGCCAGGGCCGGGTTTCTACGAGCAGATTCTGAACAGTGATTGGGAGATTTACGGAGGCAGCGGCATTGACAATCCGTTTCCTCTTGAGGCAGAGGAGGTTGGCTGGCAGAGCGCGTCCTGGTCTGTTCTGATGGAATTGCCGCCCCTGGGCGTACTGTATTGGAGGTGGAGGGGACCTTCGCCAACGGGCAGGGAGTAGAACGTGGAGAAACGGGCTAACGAACAGGACAGCCGGCGGGGCGCCGGTTCGGTTGCCATCGGCGGGATTGGGGGCCTGACAGGCCGCACCGTTTTCGGAGCGGCGGCTGCGCCTCCTGGCGGGGCGTTTTCGCTCACCTGCGAAGACGGCTTAATCGGTCCCTGGCAGGAAGGAGAGGTCCAGTTGTCGAAACCGTACCTGGATTGCAGCGGGTGTACGCTGCTGCCGGGATTTATCGACGTTCACATTCATGGCAGCGGCGGCGCTGACATGATGGACGCGACGCGAGAGAGTCTGGAGACAATCAGCCGTTTTCTGGTCCGGCACGGGGTAACTGGATTCTATGCTACGACGGTAACGGCGTCTCGATCGGCCACGCTGGCGGCTGTCGAGAATGTTGCGCGCTATGCAGACGCTTCCCGTTCTGAGCCCGATGGAGACGGAGCTGTTGGGGCGCGCATCCTTGGGGTACACCTTGAAGGGCCTTTTATCAGCCCTGCGCACCCGGGCGCGCAGAATCCGGCCTACGTGCGTCCCGCGTCGACGGAGGAGTTTGAGGCGTTGCTGGCGGCGGGGCCGGTACGCATGATCACGCTTGCGCCCGAGATTCCTGGGGCGGACGCCATCGTCGAGATGGCGCTTGCGGCGGGGGTACGGGTCGTGCTGGGGCATACTGGGGCGACATACGAACAGGCGCGGGCGGCCATTGGCGCGGGCGTCTCGCAGGCCACGCATACGTACAATGCGATGACGGGCCTGCATCACCGGGAGCCGGGTACAGTTGGGGCCACGCTGAGCGACGACAGGATTTACGCGCAGCTCATTTCCGACGGGATCCACGTCCATCCGGCGGCGATGCGAATTCTGGGGCGTTGCAAGGGGCCGACGCGGACCCTCCTGATCAGTGACGCGATCCGGGCCGCAGGCATGCCTGAGGGTCGGTTTGAGATGGGACGTTTGCCGGTGATCGTGAAGGACGGCGCCTGCAGGCTGGAGGACGGGACGCTTGCCGGGTCGGTCCTGACATTGGACACGGCGTTGCGTAATTTCATGTCGGCGACGGGTTGGCCGCTGGTGCAGGCATGGCCCGTGACAAGCCTATCCCAAGCGCAGGCGATGGGCATCGAACGCGAAGTGGGGCGTATACGCGCCGGGGCCAGGGCCGATCTCACGATGCTGGATGGCGAAGGGCAGGTCGTTGCCACGGTGGTGGGGGGAAGGCTTGCCTATCTTCGGGACAGCTGGCGGCTGCGCGACAACGAAGATCAGGAGTAGGAATCCACCTGCGCGACCAAGACACCGGCAGCGCCTGCGTCCAGAAGCGCTTCCCTCACTTCCACGACATTCTCTGACGCCGCGACAGCAATCACGTTTCCTCCGCGGCCGGCGCCGCTGAGCTTTGCCCCCAAAGCACCCGACTCCTCTGCAACCGCAATCAACCGTTCGAGTTCAGCGGAGCTTACGTCCAGCAGACGTAGCAGCCGCTGGTTTTCCTGCATCAATTCGCCCAGTGAGTCTACGCGGCCGGCGGAAATCGCCTGTCTGGCCTCTTCAGCGATGGAGCCAATGCCGTCAAAGATCTCGTCGTAGCGGCTGGAGTCGCTCTGCCAGGCCCGGCGCACGTCCGACACAACGGCGGCTGTCGGGCTGGCGACGCCTGAGTCTGCGATTATCAGTTGGAAAGGCTGGCCGATTTTGAACTGCTGGGGCGTTTGCCCCCTGAGGTACCAGACCGGCTGTTGGTAGACGACGACGGTGTTGTCGATTCCGCTTGGGTTGGCGTGATGCAGCTTTTCCACAGCAAAAACGATACGGTTGACGGTTTCCAGATCGGGCTGGCAGCTGCGGCAATGGGCGACGTGGACGAGAACGGCCTTCGCCAAGGCGGTGCTGACGGCTGCGCCGCTGCCCAATCCTCCGGCGATGGGGATGTCGCTGGTGACTGAGAGTTGCCAGTCCGGCTCTGAACTGATTTCGGTCTCCTGGATTGCCAGCCCCACGGCCAAGGCCAGTGGATCGGAAGGGTTGGCGGCCAGGCGGACATGCGCGTTGATATCCGGGGCAGCGATGGAGCAGCCGGCGCCTGCCGGGCCGTCGGTGAGTGTGGCGATCGCCTGTACGTTCGTTACGGGCACAGCGATGGCAGGCCGCCCGTAGACGACTGCGTGCTCGCCGAACAGAATGACTTTCCCCGGAGCGGTTGCGGTGGTCGTCCTCATATTCTCGCCAGGATGGGGCGGCTACAGAATCAGAGTGAAGTCGGATCTGCCGGGGCTGGGAAAGTCGACAGCTCCCGGCGGATCTTGTCGGGCACATCGGTGATGATGGCGTCCACGCCCAGGCGGGCAAGACGCCGGGCTTCCTTTCCATCGTTGACAGTCCAGGCGTTGACGAGCTGGCCGCGGGCGCGGGCGGTCTCCACCAATTGCGCGTCGATCGAGGTGAAGTAGGGGTGTAGCGCTTCGGGGGCAATGACCCTGGTGAACAAGGGGCGGGTAAGATGGAGAAGAAGAACCTTGAGCGGCAGGCGGCGGACTCTTTTAACGGGGCTCTCCTTGGCTCCGTTCGAACGCGGGGGTTGTGTGAAATAGAGGAAACCAAGCCGGATCGAGGGATCAAGATTTCGCACTTTGCGCAGCGAGAAGGGATTGAAGCTGGAGACGATGACCTGCTGGTACAGACCTCGCTGTTTGATCATGTGGGCGAGGGGACCGGCTTCGGGGCCGCCGCTCCAGTCCATGTTTTTTATCTCGACATTAACGATGCAGCGATCGCCAACCAGATCGAAGACCTGCTCTAAAGTGGGAATGGGCGTGCTGGCAAACGACTGGCTGAAGCGGATGCCGGCATCGATTCCTGAGAGTTGCGCCAGTGTTTGGTTGCGCAGGAGGCCGACGCCGCTGGTTGAGCGCTCCAAACTGAAGTCATGCAGAACGACGAGCTCGCCGTCGGCGGTCGCCTGCACATCGAGCTCGATGCCATCGGCTCCAAGCTCAAGCGCCTTTTCAAAGGCTGGCAGGGTATTTTCGGGGGCGACGGCGCTGGCGCCGCGATGGGCGAAGATCTGCGGTGTCGTCGACATAAATGTTTCTTTTTCGGAGCTTTCGCCAACGCGGCCGGCGCGCGGCGTAGGCGATCCTGGGCACGAGCAAGGGATGAGACGGAGGAACAGGGGAGCTGCCAAGGATCAGGTCGAGTCCGAGGCCGCGCCGCTATCCTTGCAAGATGAACATCCACTCCTCCAGGTCGTCGTCATTGGGTTTGTGTTCGACGTGGCAGATACGAAAGTTGTGTCGTTCGATAATCGTGAGGATGTCGATGAGGGCACGTCTTTCGGCTTTGGCTGGGTGATATTCGAGTTCCCCTATCGATACTTTTACGTCTTCCTTTATGAGGCTGTCGCCCAGAACTTCGATGCGCCAGGTCTTTCCGGTCGAAGACTGGCGGGCTTTGGTCTGCAAAATGATGGTGTGCATTTTCTTTCTTTACCTTGCAGTTGACTCGAGGAATTTTGGATGCTCGCCGGGCCGTTCAATCGGCAGATGGTCCTAAAGAGCGCTTGCGGGATGATTGTTGGTCCGCGTGCGCGGGGAGGGTCTGCGCCCGGCACCTGTTGCTTGCTGCCAGTCTACCGAATTTGGCAGGTTTCAGCGAATTCCCAGTCGGCGTTTGGCGGCTGCAATCACCTTGTCGGCGGCATCAGATCGTTCTTCGACGGCACCGAAGGGATCGCTGACGGGGGAAGGGCTGTGACTGAGCACGCGCAGGGTAGACAGGATGCAATGCGGCAAAGCGTTCAGGTCGTAGCCCCCTTCGAGCGCGCAGATTAGACGTCCACCGCAGAGGGACTCGGCCAGAGTAAAGAGTTCCTGAACCAGTGCGGCGTAGCCACTTACACTCAGCCGGTGTCCGCTGAGGGGATCCATCCAGTGGCCGTCGTAGCCTGCGGACAGAAAGATCACGTCCGGGGCGAACTCCTGGGCGAGCGGGGCTACGAGTTGCTGCACTGCCGCCAGGTAACCGGCATCGCCTACACCGTCCGGAAGGGGGATGTTCACATTGAAGCCTTCACCGGCGGCGCTGCCGCAGTCGTCCATGCCGCCGCTGAAGGGATAGTGGGGGTATTGGTGGATGCTGATGAAGAGCACGGTCGGATCATCGTAAAACATCTCTTCCGTGCCGTTTCCATGGTGAACATCAAAGTCGACGATGAGGACACGCCGGGCCCCGTGTTGTTCCTGCGCGTGCCGGGCAGCGACCGCGACGTTGCCAAAGAGACAGAATCCCTTTGCGCTGTGGGGGCGGGCATGGTGGCCAGGCGGACGGTTCATAGAGAAGCCGTTCGCGGCCTGACCGGTCATCACAGCGTCGGTCAGTTGGAGTAGACCGCCTGCGGCCCGCAGGGCGGCCTCGTAGCTGGCGCCGAAAAGATAGGTGTCCGGGTCGAGCCACATAGCCCCGGCATCCTGGGCAGTGGCGGCGGAAACCGGTTTGGCGGAGGATGCGTCGATGGGCTGACAGAGGGCCCGGATCTGCTCGACATAGGAGGCGCTGTGAACGGCGCGGATTGCGTCGATGGATGCGGGGGCGTTGGGCAGGCGGGCGAGCGTATCGAGAATGCCGTCGGTTTCCAGAAGGGCCATAGCGCTCTCCATGCGTTGATGGCACTCCGGATGGCCGGGAAACGTATGATATCGCTCAAACGGATCGTAAACGAAGGCTGTGGTCATGATGCGTATTCGTCGCGCAGTGGATTGGCGTTTCCCTGGAAGGGATGCCTGCTCGGTGTAGGCAGGCTCTCCCGGCCTAACTTTTTTGGGTATTGAACGTCGGGATGAACAGGTCGGTACCGAGACGGAAGCGCAGATTGAAGCTGTGTTCATCGGAGCCGAAGGGCTGGACCTGGCTCTGCACCGCGACAGGGCCGTCGAAGATCACCGGTTGGGTCGTGTGCAGCGTTTCTCCGTCCCAGAGCATGCTGACTACGGAGTCATTTTCGCCGAACGGGTAGGGGAGCTGAATCAGCGCCCACCAGTCCCAATCCGGGGGCCACTTTCGATGCAATGAGAGAACGCCTTCGCCCGTGTGGATTCCCAGGATTTGCCAGATGGAGGCTGCTGAATGAAGTGGTTGGCCGGGCGGGGACAGGCCGCCGATGCCGCCAATTCGATCGGCTGCGTCTTTCCACCGAGCGGCATCGTCGTTCTGGCTCAACTTACGGGCCAGCATTGACGCCGCAGCCAGGCCTCTGCGGAGGGCACTTTGGGACTGGGCGCAAGGGTCATCGGGCGGGCCATCAGGCGTCGCGCCAACGGTGATCTCCTGGGAAAGAGCGGTAATTTCATTGGCGACTGATGTAACCGTCTGTTGATGCGTAGCCAGCCATTCGGGGTCGGGAAGGCGCTGGGTGTGCGAATTCAGGGTTTCCAGGTACGTTGCCGCGGCGAAGGGGATGTCGTTATGGGGCACGTCAACCGGGCCGCGCGGGAGGACGGGCAGCTGGCGGGGCAGCGCGCCATCGGCGCGTTCGGCGACTCGTCGCAGCGTATCCAGCAGGGCGCGGCTCTGTTGGGGCCAGAAGGTGTCGAACTGTTCGACCAGAGCGGGGACGGAATCGATGGAGCGGTCGGCGGGAGCATAGCCTGAGCGAAAGCGGGCCAGCCTTTGCACGGCGCCGATTTTGGCCTGCTGGACAGCTTGGTTTGCCTTGGGATCGGGAGACCAGAGGCGCCCTTTGTGGGTTACATCGTGCCAGCTGTTGCGACTGCGCTTGAAGGCACGCGAGATGTCCCGCTGGACGAGAAAGCCGTTCCATGCCACCTGCTCGCCCACGTCGCTGAGGGCGAGGATGAGCGGCAGGTCGACCTGTCCCGCAACGAGAACATGGTAGACCAATTGGGCCTGGGAATCGGTGGGGAAGGAGACGAGGTCGGGCCGGCCTTCGGCGGCGCCAAAGACGCGCGTGCTTTCGGCATTGCGCTGGGCATGGGCGCCGCTGGCTTCGCCTGGGTCTTTCTGGGCGAGCAGGAGTCCGTCGACCATTCTCTGATCAAGCGGTTCGCCCCAGTCGATCTCGACCCTTATCTGGATCAGGCGGTCGCCTTCGGCCTGCGCCTCCATCATCCATAGAAGCGAGCGATCGTAGTAGCTGTCCAAGGGAGCAAAGATGCGCTTGCTGACGATCACGCCTTCCACCCCGTAGATCGTCTCCTGGTAGCCGGGATAGAGCTGGACGGCCAGGGGGAGGACATCGTCCAGTTGTTCGCTGCTGATGCCGCTGCTGGTATACATTGGGGCGTCAAAGCGGATGCGGATGGACCGTGCGTAGGCTCGTCTGTGCCAGTGCCAGCCCAGATTGAAGAGATCGCTGTCCTTGTCAGCGACAAAGTGGAGTTCGCCGTTCGAGTGCGGGAATCGAGCCTCGTCGGGGATTTCGTCGTACTCTTTGAGCTGGGGTTGGTCGAGGGCGGGATCTGTCATCTCATCCTTCGTTTCGTTCGAATCGTCTGCTTCTGAGCTGGTTGCTTTCGCTGGTCATTGTGAGGCCGGCTCGTTTGCGGCGCCGGCGCCGGCCATAAGCAGACCGACTTGCTCGCGAGTGGCGTCGCGCCGGGGGAGGACGGCACTGATCCGGCCGTGGAACATGACGGCGATGCGATCAGAGAGCGCCATGATCTCGTCGAGTTCGTAGCTGACGAGCAGCACCGCGACGCCTTCGTCCCGTTTGGCCACGATCTGGCTGTGGATAAACTCGATAGAGCCGACGTCGATGCCCCGCGTTGGCTGCGCGGCCACAAGGAGGCGGATCGGGCGGCCGAACTCGCGGGCGACGACCATCTTCTGCTGGTTGCCTCCGGAGAGGCTGGCGCCGGAATTCCTGACGGACGGGGTGCGCACATCAAAGCGGGCCACCAGCTCCTCGGCGTGTTGGGCGATGGCCTGTTCGTTCATCGTCAAGCCGGAAGAAAAAGGGCGCTTGTAGTAGGAGCTGAGAACGAGGTTGTCGGCCACCGAGTAGGCATCGACCATGCCGTACATGTGGCGGTCTTCGGGCACATGGCAGATGGCGCCCTCTTCAGTGACACGGCGGGGGGAGGCGTTTGTCATGTCCTGGCCGCTGATGAGAACCGACCCTGCGGCGGCCTGGCGGAGGCCGGTGATTACCTCTACAAGCTCTGTCTGGCCGTTGCCCTGGACACCTGCGACGCCGACGATTTCGCCGGCGCGCACGTCGAGCGAGACGCCGCGCAGGGCGTGTTCGCCGAGATCGGTGAAGGCCTCAATGTCGCGGAGCTGGAGCAGGATTTCACCGGCGTCTGCCGGCTCCTTTTCGACTTCGAGCGTCACTTTCCTGCCAACCATGAGGGATGCCAGATCCTGTTGCGAGACCGCGGCCGGATCGGCTTCGCCGACCATTTCGCCCCGCCGCAGGACTGCGATGCGGTCGGCGACGCGCAGCACCTCTTTGAGTTTGTGGGTGATGAAGATGATTGATTTGCCCTGGTTGCGCAGCAGTTCCATCACCTCGAAAAGCCCTTCTATTTCCTGGGGGGTCAGAACCGAAGTTGGTTCGTCCAGAATGAGGATGTCGGCCTGGCGGTAGAGCGCTTTGAGGATTTCGACGCGTTGTTGGACGCCTACAGGCAGGTCTTCGATGATGGCGTTGGGGTCGACGGGCATGTTGTACCGTTCGGCCAGCTCCCGGATCTGCGCGGAAACGCTTTCGCGGTCGAGGAGGCCGCGGTCGACGCTCTCGCTGCCGAGCATGATGTTATCGACAACACTCATGACCGGCACAAGCTGAAAATGCTGATGAACCATGCCGATGCCGAGATCGATGGCGTCGCGCGGAGAGTGAAGTTCTACGGGGCGTCCATCGACCTGAATTTGACCCTCGGTAGGCTGATAGAGGCCGTAGATAATGTTCATCAGGGTGGATTTGCCGGCGCCATTTTCCCCCAGGAGGGCGAGGATTTCGCCTTTGTTCAGAGCCAGGTCTATCTCTTTGTTGGCGACGACGCCAGGGAAGAGCTTGGTTATGTTGATGACTTCGAGTTTTGGCGGGGCGTCAGCAGGCTGATGTGCCGCGGCAGGCTGGGAACGTGTCACTGGCTGCCCTCCGTTTCGTAGACTTTGCCCTCGGCGGCAGGCGGCCGGACGCGACCGACGAGGCCGGAAACGGCGATGATGGTTACGACATAGGGCAGCATTGAAATGAACTGTCGGGGGACGCGGGTGACACCGGCCAGCAGCAGCTCGTTCTGCAGGGCCTGGGTAAAGCCAAAGAGGGTTGCCGCGCCGAGAGCGCCAAATGGGTTCCAGTTTCCAAAGATCATTGCCGCCAGTGATATGAAGCCGCGGCCGGCGGTCATGCCCTCCTGAAACTGGCCGACGGCTTCGAGGACAAGAAATGCGCCTGCCAGACCGGCCAGCATGCCGCCCAACGACGTGTTCACGTAGCGGTACCGGTTCACATTGATACCGACGGTATCGGCGGCGCGCGGGTGTTCGCCGACGGCGCGGGTTCTCAGCCCCCAGCGGGTATAGAAGAGCGCGACATGCACGACCACCACCATGATCAGGGCCAGGTAGGTGATGGGCGGATTGTCAAAGAGGACCGGTCCGACGACAGGAATCCGGGACAGGCCGGGCAGCGCTATTGAAGAGAATTTGCCCTCGGCAATGGCATCGCGATTGTAGAGATAGGAGGTTGTTCCGAGCGCGAAGATGATGATCACGGTTCCGGAGATGATCTGGTCCATGCGGAAGCGGATGGAGAAGAGGGCGTGGACAGCGCCCATCAAGCCGCCGATGGCAACGGCCACGGCCACGCTGAAGATGAGGCTGGCAGCGAGGGGCCAGTGGTTGGTACTGGTCTTGGCGACGAAGCCTCCGAAGGCGCCTGCCAGCATCATCCCCTCGATGCCGATGTTAATGATGCCGGACCGTTCGCAAAGGATACCGCTAAGCGCGCCGAGAACCAGGGGCACTGTGGCGCGCAAAGTGAAGTTGAGCGCGCTGATCCCGAAGAGGACACGCAGCCAGGTCTGCTCTTTCAGAGGTGTTACATTGACGAGAATGGCGATCGCGATGAGCGCCAGGGCGATGAACATGGCGTTGCCATAGCGACCGCCGAGGCGTCTGAAGGCTGAAGCAGGAGTGGGCTGGTTCACGGGCCGCTCCAGCTCGTGCTGACCGCGGAGCCTGCGTCGCCGTGGGTCTGGCGGCGTAGTCTGAATATCATGCGGATGATCAGGGGCGCGGCAACAAAGGCCAATACGAGGGCCTGAATAATCTGAATAATGTCGGCAGGGACTCCGGATTCAAACTGCATGGCGGCCGCGCCGCCATCGAGCGCTCCGAACATGAAGGCAGCCAGAAGAACGCCGAAGGGGTGGGTCTGTCCGAGGAGGGCCACCGTAATGCCGTCAAAGCCGACGGCTCCGCCGAATTCCGGCGCGAATTTGTGGTTGAGGCCAAGGGTTTCGATGGCCCCGGCAAGGCCCGCCAGCCCACCAGCGAGGGCCATGGCAAGGATTATTGTGTAGTTGACGCGAATGCCGGCGTAGCGTGCGGCCCGCATGTTGTGCCCGACGGTGCGCATTTCGAAGCCGAGAGGAGTCTTGAAGATCAGCCACCAGATGAGGACTGCTGCGGCCAAGGCGAGGAAGATGCCGTAATGCACGCGGTAAGGCGGCCCGAAGAGCCAGGGGAGCTGAGCCGAGGAAAGCACGTCTGGCGTTTCGGAGATCGCGCCGGCGGTGCGGTCCCATAGGGGGCCGGGCGTCTGGCCTTGCGTTCCTCCGGCGTAGACTGTCCAGCCGCCGAGAAGAGAGGCCACGTAGTTGAGCATGATGGTGACAATGACTTCGTGGGCCCCGGTATAGACTTTGAGGACGCCGGGAATCGCGCCCCAGAGCAGCCCTCCGGCGATCCCCGCGACGAGGGCCAGCGGCAGATGGATGAAGGCGGGCAGGCCGTCAAAGTTTATCCCTACGGCGACGGCGAAGACGGAACCGATGACGAACTGTCCTGAAGCGCCTATGTTGAAGAGGCCGACCTTGAAGGCAAGCGCAACGGAAAGGCCGGTCAGGACGAAGGGGACGGTTTTGCGGATTGTCCTGGCCCAGCTTTTGCCATCGCCAAATGCGCCCTGAAACAGACCGCTATAGGCGGCGAGCGGGTCGTCGCCGGAGAGGAGCATGACCACGGCGCCGGCGAGCAGGGCGGCAAGCAGGGCCAGGAAAGGGATGAGGAGCGCGCGCAGGAGCCGAATGAAACCGGTTGTCGTTGAGGCGGTCGCCACCAGGGGTCTCCGTCTGCAGGCGTCGATTGGGGCCGGGAACGGTCAGCGAGTTGAATCGGGCGCCGGCGGCGCAAAGGGACATTGGGGAAGGTTGGGCAGGCGCCGGCCGTGGTTCGATACAGGAAACGGGAGGCCCCGCTGGAGATGCCTCCCGTTTCGGATGGGATTTCGCCGATTACGCCGCGAGCGCGCCCGGCAAACCCCGGTTTGCCCATTCACATTTGCGAAGAGTCAGTTGCCATATCCCGTATCGATCGAACCATCGATCAAACCGGCTTTGGTGGCTTCGAGCAGGTCTTTCAGCTCTTGCGGGATCATGTCGTCGAAATCGTGGAACGGGGCCAGGTCAGCATCGCCGAAGTAGTTTCCGCCGGGGAAGTTTCCTTCGCTGGCGAGGGAGACCAGGTCCACGACACCGGGTGTGATCAGCTTCATGGCGCTGGAGACGAGGCAGGGTTGGGCGGCAGGGACGGTATTCCACTGGTCGGTGTCAACACCGATGCAGAAGACGGTTTCGCCTGCGCCGTCAGCGGTCGCGATTTCCTGCAAGGCTCCGTTGCCGGTGATACCGCCGGCGCCGAAGATGACATCGGCGCCCTGGTCGAGGGCCTGCTTGGCGGTGGCGGCGCCCCACTCGGGATCGACGAAGGCCTGGGAGATTTCGCCGGGGTGGTAGGTGGAGATAACGTTGATGTCGGGATTGACGGACTGTGCGCCGGCTACGTACCCCTCGTTGAAGGCGACGACGGGGGGCACAAGGTCGGTGCCGAGCACAGCAGCGATGGTGCCGGTCTGGGACAGGCTGCCGGCGAGAACGCCAGCGAGGTAGCCGGAGTGATCCTCGTTAAAGATGAGACCGGCAATATTGGGGATGAGTTCGCCCTGGAATTGGTCGACGCCGATGAAAAACACGTTTGGGTTTTCCTTGGCGGCGACGGTGGTGGCGTCTCCGAGGGCGAATCCCACGCTAACGATGACGTTGTAGTCGGCGTCAATGAACTGTTGGATGTTGTCGGCGTAGTCTTTTGCATCCTGCGTTTCGATGTATTTGATGTCATCGTCTGCCAGGCCAAGCATGTCGGCAGCGGCAACGACGCCTTCCCAGGCAGACTGATTGAAGCTGCGATCGTTCACGCGGCCGACGTCGGTGACCAGGCCGACTTTGAACTCTCCTCCGGCGCTCGCGCCTGAATCGGCGGCGCCGGTTTCGGCAGCAGGCACCGCGGCCGGACAGGCTGCGAGGAGCAGCGCGAGCGCTGCCAGGAGAACGAAGATTTTCATTGGGCTGAATCGTTTCATGCGGGATCTCCTTTACTGATGTGAGGCATCGCTCACCAGGCTAGATGGAACGGCTGATGGGGATATGGCAGGTGAGGCAAGCCGGTTCGACATGCGTTCATGTCGTGTGCAGTCTGGCTCGGCAAGGCAGGCCGGACCGGCATTTCCAGGGGAAAGGCCTCCCATCATCTTTGGGTAATTATATGCGGAATTGACGGCGATAGCAAGGATTATTGATGAGGGGAACGGCGGGGGAAAGGCAGGGGAACTGCGGGGAACGGCAACAGCTTTCTATCCACGGAGGGCCACGAAGGGACATGGAGGGGCACGGAGTAGGGCAGAGGAACTGCGGGGGAGAGGCGCGAGGGCGGTGTTGGCGTCTCTGAATGGGGGCTGGTTTCTGTGCGGAGGGGCTTGGGCGCCCACAAGGGACGCCCCTACGGGGGAAGGCGGGGCGCGCACACGATGCGAGATGGGAAGGGGTAGGGGCGGGCTTTTGTCTGAACGGGGATTTGGGGGGATTAAAGGGATTAGGGGGATGGGGGGAGTAGATAGTGGATAGTGGGTGGTGTGAGGGTTTGGCGAGTGTCTGTGAGTGTTTGTGAGCGTTTTACGAGTGGATGGGGGGAAATTTTCAATTGGGGCGTTGAGGGGGAACTGCAGGTGTTCGTGGATAGTGGGTTTGGACGGGGATATGGGGGGATTTTTGGGATTTGGGGGATGGGTTGGGGGCTGGATGGGGAGTTGGGCGGGGATTTGGGGAGGGCGGCGGAGAGTGGAGGGTAGGGGGTTACGGCTGCGGGAAGGCAGGGTGGTACTTCTATTATATTTTATTTTGTTATTGCCTCTAGTTCCTTGTCTGCGGAACTGGAGTGTGGTCGATGGTGGGCGGTTTCTTCTTGGTGACGATGGTTACGGTGTCAAGGTCTCTGCCTGATTGGAAGAGGTCCCGCTTTGTGCTGTAGTGCGGGTCCTGGATGAGGGCGTCGACGGCGCGGTGGAGTTGCTTGAGCTGGTTGAGCTGTTCGGTCAGCGTTTCCGGGGTGCGCGGGTCGCTTGGGGGCTGATGGTCGGTGAGGTCGTCGCGTTTGAGGCCGGGGGGCAGCTCGTAGGCAGGCTCGCCGGTGAAGGGGTCGCGCGGCCGGTCGGGCTGGTGGGCGAGGTCTGCGAGCGTCTCTTCGAATGAGTCGGTCATGACGGCCACGTTTTCGAGCAGTTCGGGGAGTTCGTCCTCTTGGCACTCGTAGTTTTCTGCGGCGTTCCTGACTTCGTCGATGTCCTCCTGGGTGTAGCCGGTTGCGCGGCGTTCGCCGAAG
>JAJDZJ010000187.1 GCA_022824685.1 Caldilineaceae bacterium | reverse complement strand
TGATTCGAGCCCAACTTCGAAAAAAAAGCCGAGAACAGTGCAAATCATAGTGCGCAGTCACAAATTCATAAGCATCTCGGCGACTGAAGATCAGTTTTTCAGCCGAAAACAACCGATAAAAGTAGGGGCGCCCCTTGTGGGTGCCCTGTGTGGCACATTTTGGCGACCAGATTTAGATGCGATTGCCCTGGCGGTTGCTGAGGTGGGTCCCAATCCAAGGAGAGGCGAAGGGGCAAAAGTTCAGCCAGGCAGTAGGGCGAAAGGCGGGGGCGGGGAAGTCATTCCGCCTCCTGTCAGGGAACGATCTCTGATACGCAGACCACTTGCGCTACCTGTCAGGCTGAAGGACAGAGGGCGCCAGGTCAGACGGCAAAGTTGACCCCGCCTTTGGGGAGTGCTCGCCCCAGATGCCAGCCTCTCTTCGACCATACACCCATAGTAGATAATTATGCGCGTCCAGTACCGTTTGCTCATATTGTCGTTGATTGTCATCTTTGTTGCCGGAGCGTGTGTGCCGGCTGGACAGAGCGCGCCAAGCGAGGAAGCGGCTGCCCCGGCGGCTGAGGAGGCCCCGTAAGCCTCAATTGACACGATAATCTTCAGCGACTTGAACTGGAGCAGCGCCCAGATTTAGAACCGTGTCGCCCAGTATATTGTGGAGAAGGGCTACGGATATTCGACCGACGTTGTATTCGGCTCAACGCTGCCACTGTTCCAGGGCTTGCGCAATGGAGATACCCGTGTGACCCTGGAAATCTGGCTGCCCAACCAGAATGAGGCATGGTATGAGGCCCTGGGCAACGAGGAGGTTGTTGAGATTGGCGCGAGCCTGGGCAAGGACTGGCAGTCAGCGTTTGTGATACCCAAGTATCTGCAGGAGCAGTACCCTGAGCTGGACAGTGTGGAGGACCTGAAGGACGAGCAGTTCAAAGAGTTGTTTGCAACTGCCGAGACAGGCGGGAAGGCGCGACTGGTCTCCTGTGTTATTGGCTGGGCCTGTGAAGAGGTTAATGCTGCGCAGGTCATCGGCTATGAGCTGGAGGACCATGTCCATATCGTGAATCCGGGCGATGGTGCCGCGCTGAATGCCGACCTTTATGGTGCCTATGAAAAAGGTGAGCCGTGGGTCGGATACCAGTGGGGCGCCAACGACCCGGCGCTCATTCTGGACCTTGTCCGTCTGGAGGAGCCGGCTTACAGCGATGAACGCTGGGAAGCCAATAAAGCTTGCGCTTACCAGGACGCGGACATTCTGATCGCGGTGCATCCGGACCTTGTCGACGCGGCGCCCGACGTTGTCGAGATGCTGAAGGCGTGGGACTTCAATATCGAAGTTTACAAAGAGGTTGCCCGGTGGCTGAACAACAACAGCGACGCCAGCAGCAATGACGCGGCTCTGTGGTGGCTGAACAGCAAGTCGGACATTTGGAGCGGCTGGGTCACGGACGACGCAGCGGCGGCAGTTGAGGAAGCGCTCGCGGCGAATGAGATCCCGGAGGGCTGGCCCACAGAGTAACGGAAGGCGCATTTCGCAGTACTTCTGTGAATCTGAACCAGGAAGGGCGGCCCTGCTCTTGGGGCCGCCCTTTTCTGTAAGTTGAGCTTTGTTCCGTCCCGATAGGACGATCAGAAAACACTGAATCCTCGTGAAAGGATTGAAACCGTGATGGTGGACTTGTCGGCAGGGCGATTGCATCTGAATTGGGTCAAAGCAGCGAAGTATCTCCGAAGTGCCCTCCAGACTGGGGTTCGACGAGTGGAAGTGTAGGTAATGATGGCACGAAGACGAACAATCTGATCGAATTCGATGACTGAGGGCCTGTGCCGTGCCGACTTCTGCTTGCGATTCAGCATTCTGAAGTTGATTTCCACTAATCATTGCTTCGTTTTGGGCGCGATTTCAACGGAATCGGCCTACCTACTTAGACGCGTCTGCCCTAGGCTTGTCGGCCTGACCTCAAGGACAGTAAAATACTGTCAGAAAACCACGAACCCCCGTGAGGGGATTGAAACGATGCCGGCGCGGACAGTGTAGCTGGGGCAGGACAAGTACGCTCGATGCCCCGAACAGTCTACCGAAACTGGGGGGATGAGACCTCACCCATCAGGACGCGATGGGCTGGCGAACCTCGACTCGCAGCGGCGTTGTGACGCCGGCGGGGATTGAGGGCGCGGCAGATATGTTGAACCAGGGGCAAGCAACGCCATGAGTAAAAAAAGAAGACGGCGGAAACAGAGCAGAAGAACGCGCGCCAGACCGACAGGGGATTTCGCCTTCCTCCTGAAGGTGAAGGACACACTGGACAGGGATGGCGTGTTGAACTGGGATGAACGGACGCACGTGAGTGCGTGGGAGGGCGTCGTCACCGACCCGGAGGAGAGGGTGCCGCGGGTGATTGGCTTGAGCCTGTCCTGGCTGGGGCTAACGGGGATGATTCCCGCTGAACTGGCCCGGCTGGCCCGGCTGAGCTGGCTGGATCTCGCCGGAAACATGCTTGACGGAATCATACCCCCGGCGCTGGGTCGACTCAGGAGACTGGAAATCCTGCGGCTCAGCGGCAACGAGCTGACAGGGCCCATACCTCCGTCGTTGGGCCAGCTCTCCATGCTGTGCGAACTGGACCTTGGCCAAAACCGGTTGACGGGCCGCATCCCACCGGCCCTTTGCCAGCTGTCCAACCTGTACCTCCTGAGGCTTTCTCACAATCAGCTTTCAGGATCGATTCCGCCTGAACTGGGCAACCTTGCCGAGATGGATATGCTGGAGCTGTCTGACAACCGGCTGGAGGGAGCGTTGCCGTCTGAAATGTGCAATCTCACCAAGCTGGTCAGTATGTCTCTGGCCAATAACCGGTTGACGGGAAAGATACCTCCCGATCTGGGGAAGCTGCCCATTCTGACGATGTTTGATCTCAGCGGCAACCAGTTTGCCGGCGAAATCCCGCCTGAATGGGATGGCCTTGTCCGCGAATACCTGGAGGAGTTCGAATAGGGGGATCCGGGGGATCGGACTATGTTCGCCGCGGGGAAGGGCGCCCGCCAGGGGCGTCCTTACTGCTTTGTTGGCCGCCGGCGGACCTGCGCCAGCAGGACCATCAGCGCGAAGAGGGGGAGGGCGGCCATGCGGCGCGAGCGCCAGGGCTGGCGGACGAGACGGTAGAGCCATTCAAGGCCGAGGCGGCGGAGCCAGCGGGGCGCGCGCGGGGTGACGCCGGCGACGAAGTCGAAGGCACCGCCGACACCGAGGGCGACGGCGACAGGTAATTCCCGTTTGTGCCGGTGGATCCAAATGTCCTGGCGGGGATGGCCGTAGGCGACGAAGAGCAGGTCGGCGCGGGCCGCGGCGAGGCGCCGGCGGATTTGCGGCCAGTCGGCCTGGGCGGGCGAGCCGGCATAGGCGCCGGCGACGGGCAGGCCGGGGTAGAGGCGGGCCAGCTCGGCTGCGGCGCGTTCGGCCACGCCGGGCGCGGCGCCGAGGAAGTAGACGCGCCACCCCTGCTGCGCGGCCCGCTGGCAGAGACGGTGGATGCCGTCGGAGCCGGTGACGCGTTCGGTCAGGGGGACCCCGGCGAGGCGCGCGGCCCAGAGGACGCCAACACCGTCGGGTGTGCAGAGGTCGGCTGCGGCCAGAACCTTTGCGAAGGCGGGCTGGCGGCGCGCGGTCATGATGAATTCGGGGTTGACGGTGCAGACCTGGCGGGGGCGGGGCGCGGTGTCTTCCCTTTTCTCGTCGCGCGCTCGCGACTGTGCGATCCAGGCGCTGACGGCGTCAAGGGTCTGCTGGAAATCAACGCAGTCGACGCGCACGCCCAGAATCTGTAGCGACGCCCATCGCTGCTCCCGCGGAGAGCTCATTTCTTGGCGGCGGCCTCTTCGAGCACGGCCAGCGTCTCGCGGGCGGCCTTTTCCCAGGAAAAACGTTTGACATTCTCATAGCCTTTGGCGATCAGCTCCTGCCGAAGGTTTTCGTCCTGGCTGAGGCGCAGCATGGCCGCGGCGATTTCGTCGACGTTTTCCGGATCGACGAGCAGGGCTGCGTCGCCGGCGATTTCGGGCAGGGCAGAGTTTTTGGCGCAGATAACGGCGACTCCTGTGGTTTGGGCTTCGAGGACGGGCAGGCCGAAGCCTTCGAATAGGGATGGGAAGGCGAAGAACAGGGCCTTCCGCATGAGCGCGGCGACGGCCGCGTCGGGCAGGTAGCCGGGGAAGTGGACGCGGTCGGCCAGTCCGCGGGCGGCGGCATGGCGTTCGTACTCCTGGCTGAGCCAGCCGCGGCGCCCGGCGAGGACGAGGTCCCAGCCGATCTCGCGCCGCTGCGTCAGCTGGGCGTAGGCGTCGATGAGGCGGAGCAGGTTTTTGCGCGGCTGGATGGTGCCGACGTAGAGGGCGAAGGGCCGCGCGTAGGCTGGCGCGGCATCCGTTTCGGGGCCGGGCCCGGTGGCGCGGGGTACGGGCGCTTCGTGGATGACGCGGATCTTGCCTTCGGGCACGCCGTAGAAGCGCTGCAGGTCGGCGGCGGTGTGGCGGCTGACCGCGATGATGCGGTGCGCCGCGGCCGCGCTCCAGCGGGTGGAGAGCTCCAGGTAGAGGCGCTGGAGGCGGGTGTGGGAGCGGGGGAAATGGCGGTAGCCGGCGTCGTGCAGGGTGACGACGGTGCGCGGGAGGAGAGGAGGGGGCAGGAAGGGGACGACGTGGGCGGGCACGAAGAGCGCGTCTGGCGGGCGGCGGCAGAGCTCCCAGGCGAGTGTGCGGTGGGTCCAGAGTCGCTTGCCGGGGAGGGCGCAAACGGTGACGGCGCGCGGGTTTTGCGGGGGCGGGGCCGCGCCGCGTAGCGCGGCGGCGGTGAGCTCTTGCGGCGCGTAGAGACGGAAGGCGAGGCGATCGCCGGGCGCGGCCAGCATGTGGCCGATGATCTGGCGGGAGTAGAATTCGGTGCCGGTGGGCTCGGCGCGCAGGCTGCGGGAGGCGTCGATGCCGATGGTGAGAGGAGAGAGTGAAGAGGAGTGAGGAGTGAGGGCTTCGCTCCGCGCTCCTCGCTGCCCGCTGTTCATGCTTTGCTCCTCGCTCCAACGCGGATTCCGGCCGCGGCGAGCTCTTGCGGGCCGATTGGTCCTTCACGGAGGAGAGTGGTCTGCGGTCCGCTGAGGTCAAGGACGGTGCTGGACTGGGCGAGGGGGGCGGGTCCGGCGTCGATGAGGAGGGGGATGCGGCCGTCGAGCTGGGCGAGCGCGGCTGCGGCTGTGGCGCAGGGGGGCTGGCCGCTGCGGTTGGCGCTGGAAGAGGCGAGGGGGCCGACGCGGCGGGCGAGAGCGCGCAGGAAGGGATGGTCGGGCAGACGCACGCCGACGGTGCCGCCGGCCGCGGTGAGGGCTGGCGGCAGGTGGCTGCGCGCGGGGAGCACGAGGGTGAGGGGGCCGGGCCAGTAACGGTCGATAAGGGGCTGGGCCGGGGCCTGGCTGGCGGGGCGCACGACGGCAGGCAGTTGGCGGACATCCCCCAGCAGGACGGGCAGCGCTTTCTGGCTTGGGCGCTCCTTTACGGCGAAGAGGCGGTCGATGGCCGCGGCGTTCTGGCAGAGGCAGACGAGGCCGTAGACGGTGTCGGTGGGCACGCCGATGACGGCGCCCCGCTCCACGGCGGCGGCGGCCTTCTCCAATGCGCCGGCCTGGTCGGCCGCGATCACGGCTGTCTTCGGTTCCGCTCGGCTCCTGTCGGTCTTTTTCATGCGCGGCTTTTGCGAACCGGGTGTGTTTGCGCCTTCGCAAAGGGCAGCGCTGTAGTTTCTGCTTTACTGTGCGCTGTGTATACTTGACTGTGCTCTGTGTATACTACTGATGGCTTCGCTGTACGTCAACAATCATTGGGATATGAGAGACGAAAACCCTTTTGACGATCTGCTTGTGTTGGTGAAAGGCGCGGGGGACCTGGCGACGGGCGTGGCCTGGCGGCTGCATCGCTGCGGCATTCCCGTGGTGATGACCGAGTTGCCGCGCCCGCTGACGGTGAGGCGGGCGGTGGCCTTTGCCCAGGCCGTGTATGACGAGGAACACGAGGTGGAGGATGTCACCGCGCGTAGGGCGCTGACCGCGGATGTGCCGGAGACGCTGGATGCGGGTGAGATCCCGGTCCTTGTGGACGCAGAGATGGAGGCGATCGAAGAGCTGGCGCCGTCCGCGGTTGTCGACGCGATCGTGGCGAAGTGCAATACGGGCACGACGCTGGAGGGCGCTGAGTTCGTGGCGGCGCTGGGGCCGGGCTTCGAGGCGGGCGTGGACTGCCACGCGGTGATCGAAACGAATCGCGGCCCTAACCTGGGGCGGGTGATCTGGGAAGGCGGGGCCGAGGCTGATACGGGCACGCCGGGCAGGATTTGGGCGCCACGCGTTGAGGTAGGGGGAGAGGGCGGCGCGCGCGGCCCGGCCGAGGATCCGGCGGCGGCGCGTGTGTTGCGGGCGCCGGCCGCGGGCCGTTTTGAGGCCCTGGCGCGTATCGGCGACCGCCTGGCCGCGGGCGCTCCATACGGTCGGGTGGTGGAGCCTGCGGGGCGGGAGACGACGCTGGTTGCGCCGTTCGCGGGGGTGCTGCGCGGTTTGATCCACGAGAGCGTGCCGTTGCGGCCGGGCCTGAAGATCGGCGATATTGACCCGCGCGGCAGGCGCGAACACGCCTTTTGCATTTCGGACAAGTCGCTGGCCGTGGGCGGCGGCGTGTTGGAGGCGTTCCTGTACTGGCACTTTGGCAGAAGCGACGACAGCATGACTGAGGAGTTGGGATTCTGATGAACGGCAGCCTCTCTTGCGGCCCTCCTGAACAGGAGGGCATCCGGATTTTTGCGATCCCCGGCATTCCGCTGGTGCAGCCGGGCGATGACCTGGCCGCGCTGATCGTGGAGGCGGCCGGATCTGCCGGGATTTCGCTGATCGATGAAGATATTGTGGTGGTGGCGCAGAAGGTCGTGAGCAAGGCGGAGGGGCGGCTGGTGCGGCTGGCGGATGTGATGCCGGGCGCGGAGGCGCTGCGCCTGGCGGAGGAGACGGGCAAGGACGCCCGCGTGGTGCAGGCGGTATTGGACGACAGCAATGCGGTCGTCCGTGCGCGGGCGGGGGTCCTGATCGTGGAGCAGAGCGGCGGCTGGGTGTGCGCGCACGGCGGGCTGGACCATTCGAATGTGGCCCCGGAAGAGGAGGAGACGGTGGCGCTGCTGCCGGCGGACGCGGATGCGAGCGCGGCGGCGTTACGCGCCAGCATCGAGGAGACGACCGGCGCCGCGGTGGCGGTCCTGATCAGCGACAGCCATGGACGGCCTTGGAAGATGGGGACGGTGGGCGTCTGTATCGGCTGCGCGGGCCTACCGGCGTTGTGGGACCAGCGGGGGCTGACGGATCTGTTCGGGTACGAGCTGGTCGCGAGCGAGGAGTGCATCATTGATGAGCTGTGCGCGGCCGCGACGCTGGTGATGGGGCAGAGCAGCGAGGGGCGACCGGCGGCCGTTGTGCGCGGCTACAGGCAGCCGTCGGCGGAGGATGCGCCGGCGCGGTCGATCCAGCGGCCGGCGGAGAAGGACCTGTTTCGTTGACGGATGGGGACGGAAAACAAAGAGGAGCGAGACTCTCTCGCTCCTTCTGGTGGTACCCCCGACAGGATTCGAACCTGTGCTCCCGGCTCCGGAGGCCGATGCTCTATCCACTGAGCTACGGGGGCGCGGTGTAGAGAGAACGATACCACAGCGGTTGCTCATAAGGCAAACGACATTGGCAAATGCGGCAGACGGGACCTGAGCGCGTGCGGCTGTTGAAGAGTCTGTGCATGCGGAGTTCATCCCTTACTCTTGTCCCCTACAATCCCCTTTTGTGCAGAGCAAAAGCCCTCCTTACAGGAACAACCGATCACCTTTCATCCTGCCAATCCTGATTCAGATCGCGTCCACATGAAAGCCTGCTTCCCTCCAACTACAACCGCGCAATACGCCTCCTGAACGGCCACCGGTACCGCAGCCTCTGCCGCTCACGGTAACCCTTGTCCCCCGGTGTCGGCGCCTCGACTCGCCCAAACATGACCCAACTCATCACCAGGAAAATCGCGCTCAGCAAAAACACCACACTGTGCGACGCGCCCAGACGCAGCATTCCAATCGTTAAGAATGGCGTAACCAAGCCCCGCAGCCCAACAACAGTCGACTGGATCGCGGCATATTCCGTCACCCTGTCCGGTTCGGCCATCTGTATGCCCGCGCTGATCCGCCCCAGCTCAAAGCCTGCCATCCCCAAACCACGCGCAATCGCCGACGGCAGCAGCATCCACAGATTCTGCGCCCACAGGTAGTTGAGCGGCGTAACGATCGAGATGGCGCAAATCGCGCGAATGACGAATAGCCCGCCCCTTCTGTCGATCATCCGCCCCCAAAGCAGATAACTCAAAAACCAGGTGAACGACTCCACCAGCCCCAGAATACCGATTTCCGAATACGAGAGTTGCAGGCGGTCCACCTGCCAGGGCGATTGCATCTAAATTGGGTCAGAACATCGAAATGCAGCCGAATACTCTTCCAGGTCGGGGTAAGACACAGGGAAATGTACGAAAGATGGCACGTAGACGGAGAATTTAACTTATCTCGCCGACTGAGGGC
>JAJDZJ010000107.1 GCA_022824685.1 Caldilineaceae bacterium | reverse complement strand
TCCTCTTGCCCTGCGTAGGCACGAGGGTGTCCTTGCAGAAACACGTACAATTTCTGCCACTGATAGTTGGCTATTCTATATGTAGACATCCTACTATTGTCGCTGATCTGACAGAACAAATCAAACGTCAACGTGACCTAGTACAGTGCGTAGTCCTCGTTCACCCGGCGCACAACCCAATTGGCTCCCACCACCAGCAGAAATCCCACAAATGACTGATAGAAGCCGGCGGCTGCAGCCATGCTGATCTCGCCCAACTCCACCAATGAGCGGTATACAAAGGTGTCGATCACGTCAGTTGTCGAATAGAGCAGCGGATTGTCCCGCGGCAGGAAGAAAAACAGGCCGAAATCGGCGTGAAAAATGCGCCCAATCGCCAGCAGCGTCAGGATGATGATCATCGGGTACAGCATTGGCAACGTGATATACCGGACCTGTTGCAGCTTCCCCGCGCCGTCTATTTTCGCCGCCTCAAACAGCTCCGGCGAAATCCCCAGAATCCCGGCCAGGTAGATGATGCTGCTGAACCCAATCCCGTTCCATAGATTGGCAAGAACGAGGATGACAGGCCAATACTCCGGCGAACGGTACCAGGCAATCCGGTCCAGACCAAGGGCATCGACCCACTGATTGACCAGCCCGGTCTGACCGTTCAAAAAGGCAAAGACGAAATAGCTGACAATCACCCAGGAGATGAAATAGGGAAAGAACAGCATCGTCTGATAATACTTGCTCATCCGGCTGCGATAGGCTTCGTTCATCAAAATGGCGACAGCCAGCGCACAGATCGTTGTCGTGCTGATGAATAGAAGATTCATCAGCAGTGTATTGCGCGTGATCCGGAACGCGGCGTCCGTCCCAAACAAAAAGCGAAAGTTCTGAAAGCCGACCCATTCGCTCCCCAGTATGCCCAGATTGAAGCGATAGTCCTTGAACGCGATGACAATGCCCAACATCGGCAAATACGCGAAAACAAAGAGCAGTATGATTCCTGGGAGCGACATCGACAGCAGCGAGAGATTTGTCTTCAGCTCCCGCTCGTTGCCGAGAATACGCTGGAAGATTCGCCTTGACTTCGACATCGGGCGTTGTGCCTGCCGGGGCCCGGCCGCCGCGGCCTGGCTTTCCAACTGCTCTTCGTTGATCACGGGCATCTTTCCTGCAGAGATCGCGTACGTCTTCCCCCCGCGGCTACTGAATCTAGCCGCCACAGAAAACCGTGTCGTATAACCCAACTTCAATTGATCTGGGTCTCGCCGACCCCGCCGCGACAACACCGCAGGGCCGCCTTGCTGGAGGAATCGGTGCTAGGCTACCTGACTCCATTCACAAAGTCAAATTTCCCGCCAACCGCTGCGCCTGTCCCCCAGCCCAACCGCAACCCTCTTCCCCCCAATGGTCATCATGCGCCCTAATAATTTCCACGGCCTGCAAAAATAGGGCATCTAACATCGTTACAGTATAATGTTTGCCCAGTACCCCCATTGAGCAGTCAATTAAGAGCGAGAGTCAGGAGTCCCTATGTCAGTTAGCACTGGCCCGTGTTTCGCTGTGCCCGATCCCAAGGCAGACCCGCCGCCTCCTGTGGCGGCGGTCCAGCCCGTCAACCATCACAATCATGGCGACGATCGCGTCGACAACTATTTCTGGTTGCGAGAGCGTGACAACCCGGCTGTACTGTCCTACCTGGAAGCCGAAAACAACTACACCGATGCGATGTTGGCCCATACCGAGCCCCTTCAAGATACCCTCTTCGAGGAAATGAAGAGCCGCATCAAGGAGACTGACGAATCCGCGCCTGTCGCCCACGGCGACTACTTCTACTACTACCGCGAAGAGGAGGGCAAGCAGTACCGTATCTACTGCCGCAAGCACGGCAGCCTGGACGCTGCGGAACAGGTCCTGATCGATCTCAACGTAGAGGCCGAAGGGCGCGACTACCTGCGCATGGCGAACTACACGGTCAGCCCCGATCACTCACTCCTGGCCTTTGCCCTCGATACCGACGGCTCGGAGACCTACACGCTGCAAGTCAAGGACCTGTCGACCGGCGAGCTGCTGCCGGACCGGATCGAAAACACCTACTACGGCCTGGAATGGGCCAACGACAACTGCACCCTCTATTACACCACCCTCGACCCGGCGCTGCGGCCGTACAAACTGCATCGACACCGCCTCGGCCAGGACACCTCGGATGACGAAGTCGTCTACCACGAAGAAGACGAGCGCTTCTTCCTGCGGCTCTACAAATCCAAGAGCGAACGCTACATCTTCTTCGCTCTGGATAGCGCCGTAACTTCAGAGGCCCATGCCATCGACGCCGACAACCCCGACGAGCAGCCAATTCTGGTGCAACCCCGCGTGCAGGATATGGAATACTCCGTCACCCACCACCTCACGCGTACTGGCGAAGACCGCTTCCTCATTCTGACAAACTGGCAGGCGGAAAACTTCCGCCTCATGGCGGCGCCGGTCAAGACGCCCGCAAGGGAAAACTGGCGGGAACTGGTCCCCCATTCCGCCCAGGTCACGCTCGATAGAATCGAACCTTTCCAGGACTTCCTGGTAATCTGGGAGCGGGAGAGCAGCCTGACCCACATCAGAATTCAGGACCTGCGAGACGGCGCATTCTTCGCTGGCAGAGAGTCTTCCTCACACCGCGTCCAGCAGATGGAGCCGGTCTACACCGTTTCCCCCGACCAGAATCCCCAATTCACCAGCCAGGTCGTGCGCTACCGCTATACTTCCCTCGTCTCGCCGCCCTCAGTCTTTGAGTATGACATGGCCGACCGTACCCGCATCCTCCGCAAACAGAAGGAAGTGAACGGTTACGATCCGGCCTCCTATTCCACCAACCGCATCTGGGCTCCCGCGTCCGACGGCGTGAAAGTGCCGATCTCTCTTGTTATGCCGGCGGGCCTGGATTTGGACGGCCGGAACCCCTGCCTCCTGATCGGCTATGGCTCCTACGGCATGAGCTATGACCCCGTCTTCAGAAGCGAACACGTCAGCCTGCTGCAAAGAGGCTTTGTCGTCGCCTACGCCCATATCCGCGGCGGCGGCGAAATGGGCCGCCAGTGGAAGGAAGACGGCAAATATCTCAAAAAGAAAAACACGTTCACCGACTTCATCGCCTGCGCGCAGACGCTGATCGACCGCAACTACACCTCGCCCCAGAGATTGGCCATCAGCGGCCGCAGCGCCGGCGGGCTGCTGATGGGCGCAGTGACCAACCTGCGGCCCGACCTCTTCGCCGCCGTCGTCGCCGGCGTCCCGTTCGTTGATATCGTCAACACCATGCTCGACGCCTCAATCCCCCTGACCGTCATCGAATGGGAGGAATGGGGCAACCCCGCCGATCCGGAATACTATCGTTACATGAAGAGCTATTCGCCCTACGACAATGTCGAGGCCAAAGACTATCCGGCCATTCTGGCCACAGCCGGGCTGAACGACCCGCGCGTGCAATACTGGGAACCTGCCAAGTGGGTCGCCAAATTGCGCGCCTGCAAGACTGACAACAACCCACTGCTGCTAAAAACCGAAATGGGGGCCGGCCACTTTAGCAAGTCCGGCCGCTACGACTACCTGGAGGAGATTGCCTTGGAATATGCATTTGTCTTGGACACAACTGATTCCGCCGATTCTGGTAACGGGAGCAGTGAACGATGATTAGGCTGATTGACAGAGAGTTCGTGAGAGAGTGCTCGTACGCTTTTCCCCCGGATTCTCCATTACCGCAAATTTCAGGTTCACTGCCCCAGCGGCTGCTTGGGAACAAGCCAGGTTTCGACGTAGACGCAGAGGATCTGGTCACGCTTCGGTTCTTCCTGCGCAGTCGCGTCGCCTGCATCCAGACCCGCGATGGGATCGTGTCCTGGAATTTCGACCCGGTCAGTGCGTTGCAGCTCAACTTCCACCAGAGCATCCAACAGCCGCACACAGCAGTCCAGGCCGCCGAAGAGGCTGCTCTATCCATCCCCTGGGATGCCGCAACCCCCGATCAGGCACGCGCACTGGGTTTGCATGGTTTGAATCTGGCTGGCGAACGGCAGGAACGCGACCCGGGCCAGGGAGCTATCTCGCCCGCTGTGCTTGAAGGCGAATCCGTTCACGTCGCGGGCAACGGTGAGAATGGCAGCCAGGCGCCGCGCAACGGCGCACATTCCGCCATCGCCGAACTCGGCCTGCTGAAGGCAGATGGAAACGGCGCCGGTCCCCCGGCAGTTCACGGGTACATACGTCTTGAGTTGATCGAGGCAGAGTCGCAAAAGCCGCACACCATTCTCAGCTCCGACTCCTATAGCCTTGCTCTACTCGGACGCTATCGCCTGCTCGCGGATACACTGGCAGGATGGGCGGGCGCGAAGACGACCGTAGTCCGTAGCTGATGCCGCGGCCTGTTACCCAACATAAAGTTTCACTCAGCGCAGTTTGAGAAAGAATATGACTCGGATTGCCATGTGGTGCGCGCCCCGCACAGTCTCAACCGCCATGATGCGCGCCTGGGAAAATCGCCCTGACACGGCTGTGCTCGACGAGCCGTTTTACGCCCATTACCTCCAAGCCACCGGCATCGATCATCCGGGCCGGGACGACATCATCGCCAGCTATGAGACCGACTGGCGCGTCGTCGCCCGCAATCTCACCGAAGATCCACTGCCCGCTGGCGTTGCGATCTCCTATCAGAAACATATGGCCCACCACATGTTGGACCATATCGAGCTGGATTGGATTGAGAAACTGTCCAACTGCTTCCTGATTCGGGCGCCGGACGAGGTGATCACCTCCTATATCAAGGTGCGGGCGCAGCCAACGCTGTTGGATCTCGGCTTCCCCCAGCTGCTGCGGCTCTTCGAAACGGTACGCCGCGACACCGGCTCGATCCCGCCGGTCGTCGACAGCCAGGATGTCCTCACCGATCCCCGCGGTCTGCTCTCCCTTCTCTGTGAGGCCGTGTCCGTGCCATTCTCTGAACGAATGCTCTCCTGGCCGCCCGGCCGCCGCAACAGCGATGGCGTCTGGGCGCCCTACTGGTACGCAGCCGTCGAAAAGTCGACCGGATTTGCCCCATACCGTCCCAAAGGCGAACGGCCCCCGCCCCACCTGCAGGACCTTCTCGCACAGGCGCAGGAGATCTACCAGGAGCTCTACCGTTTCCGCCTCTCAACCGCGCGCCATAATCACTGACATGCGCTGACCCCCGGCGGAATCCATCCGGTCTTGGAGTTCTGACCCATGTTGCAGAAATTCTACGAAGCCAACCGCGATCTGCTGGTCAACATCAACGGCCAGATCGTCCACCGAGACGAGGCCGGCGTCAGCCCCTTCGACTCCTCCGTTCAAAACGGTGATGCCGTATGGGAGGGGCTGCGCCTCTACAACGGGCGGATTTTCAAACTCGAAGAGCACCTGGCCCGCCTGCAGGACGGCGCCAAAGCCCTCGCCTACAACGGCGTCCCTGCCAACGAGGAAATCGTGGACCAGGTGCGGCGCACCCTCGAAGCCAATCACATGCAGGACAGCGTCCATATCCGCCTCACCTTGACCCGCGGCGTCAAGTACACCAGCGGCATGGATCCCCGCATCAATACCAGCGGCACGACCCTGATCATTCTGGCCGAGCACAAACCGCCGGTCTATGATCAGGGCGGCATCCGTCTCATCACCTCCGGCATTCGCCGCATCCCCCCGGACTGCCTCGACCAGAACATTCACTCCTGCAATATGCTCAATTCGATCCTGGCCAAAATCCAGGCCAATACCGCCGGCGTCGATGATGCCGTGATGCTCGACACCAGCGGCTTTGTCGCCGAAACCAACGCCACCCACCTCTTCCTCGTCAAACGCGGCGTCGTCGCAACCTCCCACACCCACGCCTGCCCTGAAGGGATCACCCGCGCAACGGTGCTGGACCTCTGCCAGACGCATCGAATTCTCGCCGAAGTGCGCGACATCTCCCTCCCCGAACTATACCGGGCAGATGAGCTGTTCTGCACGGGCACCATGGGCGAACTGACATCCGTTATCGAACTGGACGGTCGCGCAATTGGGTCGGGAGACGGCGCCCCGGTCACCCAGCGCCTGAGCCAGCTGTACGCCGAACTGACGCGCAGTTCAGGCTTCCCGATTCTCGCCGGCTGAATGAGAGGCGAAGGTTTGGCCCTTCCCCCCGAACGAACCACACCTTGAGACTTTCGTCGAGTCGCGCCCTGCGTACTCCACAGAGCCCAAAGCCCTGGCCGGTCCTGAGTGGCGTCGCATCGCAAAGCCCGAACCCCCAACGCCTCGAGGGAAATAGGGCCCCACTGTCTTGCCCCTTTTGACTGTTCTCAAACGAGAACTATATACTTGGAAGGACAGAGTAGCGGCCTGTACCTGTCTTGACCGCAAGGTCTGCCGACCAACAGTCCTCCCTGAGCCAGACCACTTCCCCATGCAGACGATTTCAGACTCAAAAGCGCCAGGAACCTACGCCATTGCAGGCTGGCTTCCGACCCTGGCCGCTATCTCATTCATCGCTTTGCTTACAGCGCTTCTGATTGGTCCCCTATGGTATCCGCAAGGAATCCCTGGCGGTAATTCCGACTTGAGAATCCACATTCTACGCGCGGCCGCTGTAGAGCAATCCTATGAACAGGGGGTCTTTTGGCCCCGCTGGGTTCCTGATGTTTACCGGGGGCTGGGGGCGCCGGTCTTCCACCATTACAGTCCGGGTCTGTATTGGCTTGTCGCCGCAGTCCACTGGACAGGTATCCGTCTGGACACGGCATTTCGCATCGTGATCACCTGCGCCTTCTTCCTGTCGGGAGTGGGGATCTACGGCTGGCTCCGGAAGATGTTCAGCCAGCCTGCGGCGCTGGTCGGCGCGGCCTTGTTCCTTGCTCAACCCCATTTTATCTTTGCAGGATACTACTACCTCGGTGATTACCCACAGGTGCTGGCCCTCCTGCTGCTGCCGGTCTGTCTGTGGGCAGTAACGGCCCTTCACTTCCGGCCAACCTCCTGGCACTGGTTTTCCGCTGTTATTGCGCTTTCTGCCTTAGCTCTCAGCCACAACCTGACCGCCTTCATTGGCCAGGGCGATTGCATCTAAATTGGGTCAGAACATCGAAATGCAGCCGAATACTCTTCCAGGTCGGGGTAAGACACAGGGAAATGTACGAAAGATGGCACGTAGACGGAGAATTTAACTTATCTCGCCGACTGAGGGC
>JAJDZJ010000169.1 GCA_022824685.1 Caldilineaceae bacterium | reverse complement strand
GGGGGCAGGTCAACAGATTGGTCAGGGCGCGCGCTCGCTGGCAGAAGGGGTGAAGACCCGCGGCAGGTGAGCGCGCTGACAGTGGCTGCGCTGGCCGCCATTTACGCGACCGCTGGCCTGCTTTTCGTCACCACGCGCGCCAATGCGGGGGCCGGCGCCTTCCTTTTTTGGCGCCGGCTTCATTGCTGCGCTGCGCCTGCAACCGCGCTGGCGTACTCCGACCACGCGCCCGCAGCGCCATTGGCGTCCACGGCACGGACCGCGTAGTAGTAGGTTGTTCCGGTCGCAAGGCCGCTGTGCGTGAAGGTTGTGCCTGTCAGGCTGCCACCGTCCAGCCGTTGCCAGCCGGTCTCCGCATCCCACCACCCCCACAACTCGTAGCGGACTGCGTTGGCCACTGCATCCCAGGTCAACTTGACCCGACCTGCCCCCGCTTCCGCCTTCAACGCCGGCGCAGCCAGCGCGGACAGGGTCGCGCTGGCGTACTCCGACCACGCGCCCGCAGCGCCATTGGCGTCCACGGCGCGGACCGCGTAGGAGTAGATCGTTCCGGTCGCAAGCCCGCTGTGCGTGAAGGTTGTGCCTGTCAGGCTGCCACCGTCCAGCCGTTGCCAGCCGGTCTCCGCATCCCACCACCCCCACAGCTCGTAGCGGACTGCGCTGGCCACCGCACCCCAGGTTAACGTGACCCGACTTGCCCCCGCTTCCGCCTGCGCGGTCAGCCCCGGCGCAGCCAGCACGGACGATGTCAGAGTGGCAGTCGGCGTCGGTGACGCGGTGGCGTTCGGATCAGGCGTCTCAGTGGCAGTCGGCGTCGGTGGCGCGGTGGCGTTCGGATCAGGCGTCTCAGTGGCGGTCGAAGCCGGTGTCGCGGTGGCGTTCGGATCAGGCGTCTCAGTGGCGGTCGAAGCCGGTGGCGCGGTCGCGTTCGGGTCGGGCGTCTCAGTGGCAGTCGAAGCCGGTGGCGCGGTCGCGGTTGGCGTCCTCGTTCTCTTGGGCTGTCGCGTCGCGGTTGGTGTCACAGTTGCGGGTTGCGGGGTAGCGGTCGGCGTAGGCGTAAGTGCTTCCGCAGTCTGTGTTTGCTCATGTTCCTGTGCGTGCCTACTGATGGTATTGTTGCGATGAGTATCACATGCATGCCTTGTTTCAAAATCGCCGTGAATTTGACGAGTTCCGTTAATATCAGCATAGAGCACCTCATAAAAGAAAGTGCCATCAGGGACAAAGTGACATGGGGTTACAAAAGTATGATCTGCACGTGCTGTCAAACCGCTCAGTACTGTAACGAGAGTCAACAACACGATAACCAGCAGATGCATTCTCAATCTACTCATCTTGCCATCTCCACCTTTCAATGCGCAGACATTTGCATTCCCCCGCACGGATGGCGGCAATGCCTGCAGGGAATCATCGCTTTCCTGCCCTCCTGCAACGCCTAAACGTTATGAGTATAGCAAATCCCATGTGATATTTCAGTGTCAAAACCCTTGTTTATGTGTCAATAACATGCCGGCAAGCGGAAAACCACAAAATATCGTCGCACCGACTGTGTAAGATCGGTGGACAAGCCTTCCTGTTTGTGGTGGGGTGGGAGCCAGAAGGCTCTACATCGAGCCCGGGTCGCCGTAGGAGAACGGCTTGCGAGTTTCAACGGGAAGTTGAGGGACGAACTGCTGGACAGGAGCTCTTCTATACGTTGCTGGAGGTAAGTATTCTGACGGAGCGCTACAGGCGGACTTGCAACCGGGTCGGTCAGACCGCTTGGCATGAATCTCGTGTACACCAGACAAGCGGCTACCTGCCTTCCCGCGTTCAGACGTTGCCAGCGAAGCCCTGAATTTTCAGATTGCCGTGAGCCGCCGCCTTTGCTGGACCATCGCGCTGCCCCTCCACGGGAAAGGGTGTTCGCTCCATTGATGTACCTTAGTTTGTGGTCCAGTTTTGGGGCCGAGCTCACCATTGACTCGTGTGTGAGAAGCTGGGGTTGGGATGGGCAAGCGGCCTGGCTCAGGAGGGCAAGAGGGCGGAGGGGTCGTCCGGGGGGATAGGCTGGGCACCGAGGTCGATTAGGTGGGAATTGTGGGGGGAAGGGAGAGTGTAGACGGGCTTGGCGGCGGCGAGGGCCTGGCGGCAGAGCATTTCGGTCTTGCCGCCTTGTGCGGCGTGGAGAATGAGGATGCCGTTGGCGAGGGCGACGACGCAGGCGTTACGCTGGGCCGCGGCGGCGGCGGTTGGACGGCGGAGGCTGTCGGGGAAGGTGGAGAGGAGCAGGAGACGACTGGCGGCGAGGGGGGCGCGCCAGGGTCGAGGGATGCGCATGTTGGCGAGGCCGCGGGCGGGGCAGATTATGGCGGATGGCGACGGGGGCGCGGCGCGGGCGGATTGGGTTGCGGGCTGGCGCAGGAGGAGTTCGAGGAACTCTTTTTCGATGGGAGACTGGAAGCCGCCGATGAGGGTGACGGGGTGGGCGCGGAGGGCGCGGGCGAGGTCGTAGCTCTTGAGGATGAGGTCGCCGGGGCATTGGACGGAGCAGAAGAGGGCGGTAGGATTGCGGTCGAGGAGGGCGGGGTCGCCGATGAGGGAGATGGGCGTTTCGGCGGTGTGGTCGATGCAAGGACGTAGGGCAGGGGAATGCCGGGCGCGCTGGGTTCAGGACGTACGATCTTCACAGATTCACATCCGGTAGGGGATTGAGAAGTTATATGGTCATGAATTCGATTGAGGAACGGACCGGTATTACGGCTAGAGATTGAGAAAGCCGGGCAAGGCAAATGGCCTTTGGGATGCGGGATTCATGCTCTCGCGGGATCTAGCAACTCGGCACAAGAATGTGGTCCCTTCGTAAAATTGTAGCAACCAGTCGGAACTGTGCGCTTCTTCGGGGGGCGCGTTCTCTGACCACGACCACCAGTATTGGAAAACGCCATTACCGATATTGACAGGCTCCTCCTCGCTCTGCAATCTACGGACCGACTGCTGAACCGACCAGTTATTGTACCTGACGTCATAGCTGCCAATGACTTCAACAGTATAGTCGAGCGGCAGATATTTGTCGTGTTCTTTCCAGAATAAACCAACGGTCATTCTACATAAGACATCCTCTATCCGCTCGTCATCTAAGGTTATCGTAGCGCCCGGCGCGATCATGCCGTTACCGTATTTCACCCAACCAGGACTCACACTATTGAAAAACGATTTTGTGTAACCTCTTTTATTTGGATCATCCAATGAGCGAAAGCCTTTGGATCTCAATGCTTCTGCGGCCGGATGCCCCTCATTTCCATCTACAAAAATTAGAAGGTTGCGGAGATACTCATCATCCTGCGTAAACTCCCTGTGACATTTAATACAACAAGGTACAGTTATGAGATTAGTGGGTCTTGGTTGAGGAAAGAAGCTTCTGGGAGGAATGTGGTCGCGAGTCAGGTCTTCCGGAGACCGACAGTATACGCACAGTTTTCTCTTTTTTCTGACAGGCATTTTCTTGGTCACTCCCGCGGGCATTGAGATTCGAACGGTCTAATCAGAGGATGGGAAAGTAACCGCATCCACACTGTAGCACGAGCATCGATCAGGACCGGAGAGCGATCCTAACACAAATGGCACCGTGAGGCAAACCGCGTATAAAATCTTGACTTTGAAGGGTTGGGCTTGGTGCCGAGGGAACAACAACGGTCAAACAAATAGTTCCTATTGAAGCTCCAAATGGATGGGTGTGAAGAGGGTCCCAAAGATTGGACTACAAGCTGCGGACAAGCAGTTCGCTCCCGCAAATCGCTATTGGCGCCTCTTATTCTGCAAAGTCATGTCAAGCCCACGCGTTGACCCGATTCAAAGTTCCAGAGTGGGGACGGTCCGCAGCATGAATTCGTTGAACATAGGAACGGTGAAGGCGGTGTCGCCGTGGCCAGGACTCCAGATCATTCCCTTGTTGATTAACTGGGCGCGGGTAGGGGCCAACGAGGTTACGGCGCGTCCCATCACCTGCGCGATGTCACCCGAACGATGGGGGCCGGCGCCCAATCCCGCCATTGCTCTCAGATATTTTTTCTCCGAAGGCGTTAGCCTATCGAATCGGACAAGAAAAAAACTCTGGTCAAGGTCGGCTATGGCCCGGGTGGAGGCAGGGATAAAGTTCGCCTCCGTGATGGGAGAGGCTTCTGCTACGTCCCAAAGATGTTTCCCCCAGACCTGCAGGAAGTAGGGATAGCCTTGCGTTCGACTGACGATGGCGTCGAGAACTCCGGCTTCTATCTCCACGCCCTCATCCTGGGCAGGCTTGGAAATAGCAATCCTGGCATCGCTGGACGACAGAGGCCCCACATCGGGGAAATCGAAGAGCCTTTCAGCATAGGACTTGGCGTTGCCCATTGCGCCTCTAAGCTGCGGCAGACCGGCTCCGACCATCGTCACGGGCAACCGCCTCTGGGCGTCCCGATGCAGAGCAGTTATCAGAGCGGCCAGTTGCTCTTTTTCGACATACTGAAGTTCATCGATGAAGAGGGTGACGCAACTGTTATCCGCCTTTGCCGCAACGCCGACCGCTTCAAAAAGGTCTTGCAGGTCTATTCCCAGGTCGCCATTGTCCGCCAAGCCCGGTTCAGGGTCGGCGTCAAGCCCAACTTCGATATCCTGGTACGTCACCTTAAGTGAGCTAGCGAAACCTGCCAGCGCTCTCAAGGCTCTCTGGGCGAGCGCACGCACAGCTTCCTGGTTGGAGAGCCTTATCAGTGCAGATCGCAATTGCGGCGCAATCATCGAGGGCAAAGAACGCTGTTCCGACGCCTCAATTCGCAGCGCTATCAAACGGTTGGCCTCGGCGTCTTCCGCTATTTGGTTGAGCAGTACGGTCTTACCAACGCCACGCAGACCCACCATCACGATACTCTTACCAGGACGGCCAAGCCTGATTCTTTCGAGGGCGATACGCGCAGCCTCCCGAAGGTCATCACGACCCACCATCTCCGGCGGGCGTGTGCCTGCTCCTGGGGCGTACGGATTACGAATGGGGTCCATACAGTTATTCTATAGCGAAATTAGCGATCTTACAAAAATCATATAAACTCCCTAACTTCATTCAAATTCAACCGCGAACCGTGTTGCGTAGAGGACCGGACCCAAAAGGCTGAGGTTTTGGATTGTCCGGTACGCGGCGACATGATCCGTCACGCAACTGTGAGCTTGGCCACAAGAACAGGTCCACGAGTTCAGGCAAATAATGGAGCGAATTACCCAGCCTGCGGCGGGGTGGAACGATGGTCAAGAAACGTCTGCGGCACGCGGCGGCCAGTGAGTTTCGGGTTGCGCTGGAGGCGCTTGAAGGCAGCAAGACGGTTCGCCAGTGATCGAGTGGGACGATGTTTGTGCCACCTGATACGGGCCTGGAAGTGGCAACTGCAAGAAGACGGGCTAAGAGTCCAGGCGTCGAACGGCGCTATGCGCCCTGATCAGCCCTGACCGCATCCGCCTGGATGCACCCTGGTTTTCCCGTCTTGCGGCCCAAAGGTCGGGACTCACTTCAATGCTCCAGAGTGAGCCAGATTCTTCAGGACTCCAATAACCTCCCTTTTCATGACTTGATTCGCCTGCCCAGTCTTGATCTCCCCCCGCAAATCCCCGTTCTTCCCCTAAGAAGAGCCTGACTGCAGGGCCACCCCTTGTGGTTGCCCTGCGCGGACTATTTTGACGCGCCTGGATGCAATTCTCCTCCACTGCGGTCAACTGTGCACGCATTCCGAGAATTGACATAAAACTGACACCAATAGATGTACAATTGGCACAAAAAATACACTCTAGTCGTGTATACTGACGGACAGTTGTTCCGGGATGCGCGCTGCCGTTCCCTATCACCGTCATAACCGGCTCTTCTGCGCCACAACGCTCGTCCGCATACCTCCATGCCCGGCATCTTTGACAACATCAACAGCGACCTCCGCGTCGCCTTGACCGAAACCCTACAACGGTCCCAGCGCGCCGGCTTCTGCGTTGGCTACTTCAACCTGCGCGGCCGGAGCTCTACCGACCTGGACCTCGAACCCTGGCCGGACAGCGCAGGCCGCTGCTGCCGCCTCCACGTCGGTAGGCAGAGCCTCCCCCACGTAAGACTGTGCCGCGCGCACCGGTTGAAGAGAACCTCGCGCTCTGATCAGCGCCGGCCTATTCTGCCTGGCTTCGTCTTTTTCCCGTCTCGCGGCCCAAACATTGTGGACCGCCATAAAGTGCGGGAGGCTGTCTTACCCACGTTTCGGTCAAACTCTAAAGACTGATGACGAGATCGGGCATGTTTCGACTTTCTTTTGCGAGTAGAGGCGCTACTCGACATGTATTGAATCCTCTCAACAGTTTTTTCCTCAAGATCCTGCCTCTCGTCTTCATCGTTCTGCTTACATTCCTGCTCACCAGTCCGCTCTGGCAGCAAGCCGGGGTACCAAACACGGCCGACGCGCACCACCACCTGCCCCGCAGCGCTGCAGTTCAGCGCGCCTTTGAACAGGGTGTCTACTGGCCGCGCTGGTTTCCGGAAAGCCACTACGGCCGCGGGGAGCCCACTTTTCACTACTATAGTCCTGGTCTATATTGGCTTGTCGGGGGGGTACATTGGACTGGATTGAGCTTAGATCAGGCCTTGACCCTGGTGGTGACAGCGGCATTCATCTTGTCCGGCCTGGGGGCATACGGATGGCTTCGCCATACATTCAGCAGGAAAGCAAGCCTCGCCAGCACGGCGATTTATCTAGGGATGCCCCACATCTATTCGCGTACGTTCCTTAACACCGGAGATTATCCGCAACTGCTGGCCATTCTGATCTTTCCGGTCATTCTGTGGGCGTTTACCGCTTCGTATTTTCATTCTCAGCTACGTTTCTGGCTATTAGCGGTGTTCTCTTTTTCAGCACTGGTGTTTAGTCATCAGCAGCAGACAGTGATCTGCGCGGGCACCTTGTTAATTTACTGCTTGTTCCTGGCTGCTGGCTATCGCAGATGGGACGGATTAGCGCGGTGCGTGGCGGCAGTCCTGCTGGCAGCGTTGATATCCGCGAGATATTGGATGCCAGCCCTAGGTGACTTACAGCTTGTGCAAGTTCATGGCGAACTAGAGGGCAGGGAGTTCCGAGGTACAGACTTTCTCGGTTGGGCGACGCTTCTTTCTGTCCAACCGTTTGTGTGGGATCTCCGCGCGGGCAACCCCTTGGCAGGTCCTCACAACACGTTTGGCGTCGCGCAATGGCTGGCTGCAGCAGCAGGGCTTACCGGCTCGCTCTTGAGGCCTCGCGACGGAAAGCAGTTGACCTGGTGCATCGCTGGAATCCTCTTTACGCTTGCCCTTCTAACGCTTACGACTCCCTCAGCTGTCACTCTATGGGAGAACATCCCGGGGCTTTCCATTCTTCAGTTTCCTTTCCGCCTGTTGCCCGCAGCCGTCCTGGGCGTCCTTCCGGCCGCTGCAGCGGCTGTGGACGCACTGCCTGAGCGTCTTCGTTTGCTTTCGTCATTTGTGGTATTAGTGGGCGCGATTGTTTTCCCGTATCCTTACTTGTTCCCTGCTCTCGCGTCCCATACTTCGATTGTATCAATAGAAAGTGACAGTGCTGGAGTATTCGAAGGGCGCAACCCTGGAGTCTGGCACTTTCTTCCTCGAGGACCTGACATAGAGACCGTTTGGGAATACAGGCCAGAGAAGGATCCGGTGAGGCTGTCTTACCGGTCGCCCCACGAAACGGTTGCCGATCTTTCGGGTCAGGCAGCACCATTTCTCCTGTGGATGCACTATCATCCTGGTTGGAGCGCCGGGAATCGGGCGGTATTGGCTTCCAATCCAGCGGGCTGGGCGGAGGTGACGAATGTGCGCCGCCCGGACCTGCCGCTGGTACTACGATGGGAGGGGACCGTCTGGCAAAGTCGAGGGGAACGCCTGAGTCAGCTGGGGCTGCTCGCTTGCCTGGTCGGCTCTCTGTATCTTATCTGGCGGAGAAGAAGAAAACAGGCGCGGAGGGTGACGAACCCCGACGAACATGAAGAGCGACCTCCTATCGCACGCGGCCTAAGGGGGGAATGGGCACTGGTCGGCTTGATGCTATTCCTGGTGACTGCCCGCTATTCGATGTCCTGGTTTAACACTTTGCCGTTTCTGTATCACTCCCCGCCTGGACGGCTGGCTTTTGCCGCAGAAGGACAGCCCACAACAGTGGGAGATGCCAAGTCAGATTTGGTGACGCTCCTTGGCTGGAAGCTGATTTCCAAGACAGAACCCAGACCCGGGGATATCGTTGTCGTGCGTCTGTACTGGCAGCCAGAGGGACAGATCAGCGAAGACCTAAACAGTAATGTGCATTTATATACCCCGGCCTTGCAACGTTCGTGGGCTGTTGAGAGCCGCGGCGTATACCGGCCCCCGACCAGCGTATGGAGTCCGGAGAAGTACTACGTGGAGACAATGCACCTTAAGATTCCTGCGGATGTGCCCCCGGTCACCTACTCGCTGGTCGCTGGTCTGACTTCTTCTTCGGATCAACGATTGGCCGTTCCCGGTTCTGCGGACGGTTTGCTGCCTCTACGCACATTAACGGTTTCCCCGTTGCGGACAGGATTCCTTCAACGTGAACGGCCTAGCGTTGTTGCAGGCGCCGGTACCGCTGACAGTCTTAGACTGCAGGGCTACGACCTCGTCGCGGGGCAAGGTGAGTTGACTTTACGTCTCTTCTGGGAACCTACCAGGGAGGTCGCCACGAATTGGATTTTATATGTTCATTTGCACGATTCCCAGGGAGAACGGATCGCGCAGTACGACGGTCCGCCCCTGGCAGGTCTGAAGGGGACGAGCGAGTGGCAACCTGGCGGCCTGTACATTGACCGCCGGCAGATCAGCCTGCCGGCGGGTCTGTCGCCGGGCGACTATCTGTTTCGAATCGGGCTTTATGATCGGGACAGCGGAGAGAGGCTAGAATTTCTGCCGGAGGATCACGATCAAGGTTACTTTGAAGATGGGCAGTTGCTGGTTCCCTTTACCATGCCATTCAGATAGTTCATGGGCGCCACCATTGTCACGTGCATCGGCCATCGACAGACCGGGTTGACCGCCTATCTTGACTTCCATAATCATGGGAGACGGCACAGAAACCTCAATTATCGCAGGCCGGCAGAAGAACACTTCGTGCTCTGATTGGAGCCGGCGGCATCCGTCTGGATGTACCTTATCTTTCCCGTTGAGCTTGGCCCCAAAAACTGGACCACAAGCTAAGGTGCAAAATGGAGCAAGTCACCAAGCCTGTGGAGGGGCAGAACGATGGATCAGAAACGGGGGCCTACTCGCTTCGCTTCAGGCCGGGGCCCAGTCTTGTGAGAGGAGGGCGGCCTGTTCGAGGACGGTTTGGGTGGCCTTTTCCTGTTTGTCGGGCGGGTAGCCGTATTTGCGCAGGATGCGGCGGACGCGGGTGCGGAGGTAGGCGCGGACGCTTTCCCGATGGGTCCAATCTATGGTGACGTTGCGGCGGACGGTGTCGACAAGCTCGCGGGCGATGTCTCGCAGGGTATCGTCCCCCAGCAGTTTGACGGCGCTGTCGTTGGTCTCCAAGGCGTCGTAGAAGGCAAGCTCTTCCTCGGACAGGCCCAGGCGCTCGCCGCGGGCGTCGGCCTCGCGCATCTCTTTGGCAAGCTGGATCAACTCTTCGATGATCTGGGCGGCCTCTATGGCGCGGTTCTGGTAGCGCCGCAGGGATTGTTCCAGCATTTCGGCGAAGGAGCGGGACTGAACGAGGTTCTTGCGGCGGCGGATTGCCAGTTCGCCTTTGAGAAGCTTTTGCAGGAGTTCTACCGCGAGGTTGCGGTGCGGCATGTCGCGGACCTCTGCCAGGAAGTCGTCTGACAGGACGGATATGTCAGGTTTGTCGAGACCGGCGGCGGCGAAGATGTCGATAACGCCTTCGGAGACCACGGCCTGGGAGACGAGCTGGCGCACGGCAAGGTCCAGCTCCTCGTCCGTGAGGGCACCGGTGGCGGTTTTCTTGGAGAGCGCGGCGCGCACGGACTGGAAAAAGGCGACGTCGTCGCGGATGCGCGCCGTTTCGGGGCGGGGCACCGAGAGGGCGAAGGCCTGGGACAGCTCGCGCACGGCGTTGAGGCAGCGTTCTTTGCCGTCCTCCTGCGCAAGGATTTGCTCCTGGGCGGCGGGCAGAAGGTTGAGGCGCTGCTGGGGCGTTCCGGTCGTCCAGAGGGACCAGTCGAAACCGTGCAGCAGCCCGCGGCAGACGTCGTACTTTTCCTGCATGAGGGCGACGGCTTCTGACTGGTTGATGGCGGTGTCGCCGGTTCCGCCGCTCTGGGTGTAGGTAGCGAGCGCCTGCTTCAGGTCCTGGGCCAAGCCCAGGTAGTCGACGACGAGACCGCCGGGCTTGTCCTTGAAGACGCGGTTGACGCGGGCGATGGCCTGCATCAGTCCATGGCCGCGCATGGGCTTGTCGACGTAGAGGGTGTGGAGGCTGGGGGCGTCGAAACCGGTGAGCCACATATCGCGCACGAGCACGATCTTGAGCGGATCGTCGGGGTTGCGGAACCGATGGGCCAGTTTTTCGCGGCGGGCCTTGTTTCTGATGTGGGGCTGCCAGTCCAGTGGATCGGAGGCGGAGCCTGTCATAACCACTTTGATGGCGCCCTTGGCGTCGTCGTCTTCTTCCCAATCGGGGCGGAGGTGCACGAGTTCGCGGTAGAGGTCGATACAGATGCGGCGGCTCATGCAGACGACCATGGCTTTGCCGTGCATGACCTCCAGCCGTTGCTCGAAGTGGGAGACGATGTCCTCGGCGATCTGGCTGAGCCGGTTCCCGGCGCCGACTACGGCCTCCAGCTGGGCCCACTTGCTCTTGAGTTTCTCGGCGCGCTCGACCTCCTCGCCCTCGGTGATCTCTTCGAACTCAGGGTCGATTTTCGGCCGCTCGCGTTCGAGCAGCTCCAGCTTTGCAAGGCGGCTCTCGTAGTAGATGGGCACGGTTGCGCCGTCCTCGACGGAGCGCTGGATGTCGTAGACGCTGATGTAGTTGCCGAAGACAGCGCGGGTGTTGGCGTCCTGGAGCTCGATGGGGGTGCCGGTGAAGCCGACAAAGGAGGCGTTGGGAAGTGCGTCGCGCATGTGGCGGGCGAAGCCGTCGATGAAGTCGTACTGGCTGCGGTGGGCCTCGTCGGCGATGACGACGATGTTGCGCCTGTCCGAGAGGGTGGGGTGGGTATCGCCCTTTTCTTCGGGGAAGAATTTCTGGATGGTGGTGAAGACCACGCCGCCGGCGTTGACCGAGAGTTTGCTGCGCAGATCGGCGCGGGTTTGGGCCTGGGTGGGGGGCTGGCGCAGGAGGTCCTGGCAGCGGGAAAAGGTGCCGAAGAGCTGGTCGTCGAGGTCGTTGCGGTCGGTGAGAAGGACGACGGTGGGGTTCTGCATGGCCGCTTCGCGGATTATTGCGCCGGCGTAGAAGGCCATGGTGAGGCTTTTGCCGGAGCCCTGGGTGTGCCAGACGACACCGATGCGGCGGTCGCCGGGTTCCCCGCCCGGCTGCGGCCTTGCCTCGTAGCGTCCATTGGGCTCGTCCACACGCGGGTCTTCTTGTTTTTGCAGCTGGGCGGCCCTGCGTGTCTCGCCCACGGCGACGCGGACGGCGTGGAACTGGTGATAGCCCGCCATCTTTTTGACGAGCGCGCCGCTGCCGTCATCTTCAAAGACGGTGAAGTCGCGCAGGAGGTCGAGGAAATAGTGGGGCGCGAAGACGCCCGCCAGCATCACCTGCAGCTCGGTCATGTTCGGGCCGGCCAGGTCTTCGCCTGTGATGGTGCGCCACGGTTTGAACCACTCGGCGCCTGCGGTGAGCGGGCCGATGCGGGCCTCGATCCCGTCGGAGACGACAAGCGCCCCGTTCATGCTGAAGAGCGCGGGCAGTTCGGCCTTGTAGGTCTGAAGCTGGTTCCAGGCTGTCCAGATGGTGGCGTCCTCGTCAGCCGGGTTTTTGAGTTCGATGACGGCAAGGGGCAGGCCGTTGACGAAGAGCACGATGTCCGGGCGGCGCTTGTTCTTGTTTTCGGTGACGGTGAACTGGTTGACGGCGAGCCAGTCGTTGGCGAGCGGGTTTTCATAGTTGAAAACGTGCGCTTGCGCGCCGCGGATTGAGCCGTCCTGGGAGGGATATTCGACGGTGACGCCGTTTACAAGCAGGCGGTGGAAGGCGCGGTTGCGGGCTTCCAGAGTGGGGCCTTCGGGTTGGGTGAGTTTGTTGAAGGCGTCGCCGAGGGCCGAGGTGGGGAGTTCGGGGTTGCGTTCGGCGAGGGCGTCGCGCAGGCGCTGTTCCAGGACGACCTGGTCGTAGCCGGCGCGTTCGGCGTCCGGCGTGTCGGGGGCGATGTCGGGGCCGTGGGTGATGGTCCAGCCGGTTGCTTCCAGCCACGCTAAGGCGGCCTGTTCGACGTCGGCTTCAGTGAGGGTGGTCATTTGGCGAAAAGCAGGCTCTCAAATTCAGCCGGATGGGACCACCGGGCGACTTCGGAAACTTCCGCCACCAGGGAAAAGTCTCCCGAACGCCAAATGTCTTCCGTATCGTCGAACAGGGAGACGAAGGCCAGATTGGTTTGATCATTCTTGAAATGGCTAAGGTCGACGCACCCGGCCACGACATGCTCCGTCAGCCTTCGGGCTGCACCGCGAGTTCCGGTGGCCAGCAGGAAGATAAAGCAGGTCCGACTATCTGTGTGTGTCTCGAAATCCAGCGTCCAGTTCTGGGTTGACCGCCCTTGCTTCGACACCTGCCGCTCGAAATTAATCGCCCGTTCGCGAAGCCATTCGTCTACCTCGTCAGCCGTTGTCTGAACTGCCTGGCTGCGCAGCGTGAACCAGAGGTCGGAGACGCGCACCGCCGCCTGGGCGATGCGCAGCACTGATTCTCCCAGCGCGCCGCGAGAAACGTCGCGGAGCATCAGCTGGTCACGAAATAGATCTATGCGGAGCGTCTGGCATACATCATGGACAAGTGCACTCTGTCTGGAAGAACGCCGCGGATTCACAGATTGCAGCCCGAGCCAGCCCAAGGCGTCGCCGAAATCAGTGACGACGTAGCCACCGTTCCGCTCCAAAACGAATACGTCCACAACGCCGCCGTCTGGGTACAGCATCGGGGTACGCACCCGCACGCCTTCCTGTGGAGCTGGCGAGCATTCGAAAAGAGGAGGCACAGCCTGTTGCAGAGCGGTTGACAGTGACACGACGTTCATAATATCAGATCTCCTTGAACACTCGGCGGGTGCATTACACCTCGGTGTTCGAGATTTGCTTCAGTTGCGATTATGGCATCGTATTCCTGCTGGCTAAGGGTCATAGTCCCGCGACATCTTCCATTCCCACCTCCCCGTCCGACCACTGCCCGTGTCGGTAGGGGCAACCCTTGTGGTGCCTGCCCTCGTGAGCTTGTGTCCTATCTATGCCAGTCAAATGGTTTTGTGTTTCAAATAATGAAATTTTTGAATCCCAACGCCCTTTGTGTTCAATAGATGAAACTCAAAAAGCCTTCCGCCCTTCCGCGATGTTGAGTAGTTCTGGGAACGCAAGAATTGCTGAACGACGGCCGCCACCTTTGACCAACACCTTCAATATCCCCCGCAATTTGAAGTGATCGAGTAGGCGCCGCGCCGTAGATTTGGGAATGCCGGCACTGTTCACAAAATCGATTTGACGGAAAATAGGATTTCCGAACGCCCAATCCAGGGCCCGGCCACTGTATAGGGAGGGAGTTTCCTTCAATGCCCAGTCTTTGAGTTCATCGTATAGCTTCAGCAACTCCTCGATCTTCTGTTGATTTGCACGCGCTTGCTCCGTTAGCGCGATTAGAAAAAAGATACACCATCCGGTCCAGTCATCATCGCGTGACACTGCAAGCAGTCGGTCGTAATACGCATTCCGATGACTCTCAAGATACTCGCTGATATAGAAACTCGGAGAAGATAAGAGCTTCTCGGTAAACATGAAGAGAGGAATGAGCAGGCGACCCATCCGTCCGTTGCCGTCCATAAAAGGATGGATAGCTTCAAATTCTGCGTGGAGAATAGCGAGTTGTACCAGCATATCAGGTGTTTCTTTATGCATATAGAACTCTAAGGCGTCCATGGCCGAATTCAACTCTTCCACCGGACAAGGGATATAGCTGGCCGTTTCAAGCGTTGAGCCTGGCGGCCCAATCCAGCACGTGTCGGGCAGGCGGCGATATTTGCCGGGCGCTTTGTCATGTCCCCGCACACCCTGCATCAGAACCTCATGTGTCTGCCGGAAGAGCCTTTGCGACAGGGGGATTTCCTCCAAGATGTCAATTGCGGCGTGTAGAGCCAAGCGATAATTTAGCACCTCGCGCGCGTCAGCTTTCTCTGGCGTGCTCTCGTCCAGCAAGTCTCCTTCTGCTTCGAAAGTCAGAAGTTCGGTCAGGGTCGTTCGCGTGCCTTCTATGCGGCTGGAGAGGACAGCCTCTTGCGATGTGAAGGGGGACAGCAGCACATCGGAATTGGGCAGCCCTTTCAGCATCCCTTCGTAGCCGGCCACCGCCGCATGGGCCGGGCCGATCAGCGGCAATAACCTCTGCCAGTCCAGTTTCTGCGGAGGAAACCGCCCTGAATGGTATCGTACCGGAGTCATTAATATTTCTCTTTTCGAGTATGATGTGGTTTCTTCGCCCAGCACCGTCAGGAGCCAATGAAAACTACATAGCAATTCGGTGGTTAGACCGAAGACATTTGTCATGTTGGAATACTACGCTATCTTGAGGCGTTTGTCCACGTTTGAGATTCACAAAAGACGCTTTGTGAATCTCAAAGCGAATTGTGTTCAATAGATTGGCACCAAGAGTTGAGGAGAAAGAAACGGCGGTTGAATCAGTAGTAAGGGGCGTGCGGGGTCTAGTCGAAGTACCTTAGCCAAGAAAGAACGGCCAATTCGACGCCGGTCTGGGCGATGATGAGCATTTCGCCTACTTAGATACGCCAGCAGTTTCAAGAATGATTATGATCGCCAAGCCTGCATGCAGTAAAGCAAAGAGAAGAGGTATCCATCGTTCTAAGGTTGTCACCGCTCTGTAGACCTTGCCTTTCCCTCCTTCAGCCAAACGCCATTCACACTTGTAAGGCGCCGCCGGCAGATGCTGCTCCATTTTGTGAATCAATTTGAACTTGACACGATTCAGGTCAGCGTGTGACTTGATGATCAAGAACCAGAGCAGGGAGACGAGAAGCCCTATAAGGGGGACCGACAAAGCCCAGTAGTTTTCGTCGAAACCAGCGGACTGGAGCCCGTACAGCGCAAAGAGGGCTGTGTTGAGGGTCAGAAGGTAATTGTTCGATGCAACTCGGCGTGCGCTGATGTTCTCAGCGGACTGTACGTAGAGCTTGTACTGCTCTAGTAGATCCGTTCTGAAGGTGTCCCCGTACGCATCTTTCGCAATATGGATCAGGCTGCTGCTCGGCTGGCCAGACACCATTTATCTTGCTCCTGCGATCTGCTTCTTCAAATTTTCCCAAGTCCATTTTTGTATCTTGTCTTTTCGACATGCATTCTTTGGTTTCGTACATGTCTTGTTCGGGCGACCCCGGAGCAAGAAATACGGCTTATTCTCCTCTTGGGTGATGGTCACTTCCGCAGCGACACCCTTCGCATCATGGGTGTGTTCACCGCAGATCACGATGGTCAGGTCAGCCTTTCGAATACGCCTACGAACCTCCTTTCTCCATTTTCGATTGATCCGTTTATGTACCGACCAATCTTCGATATTGAACGGCGAATCTGACTGATTGGCTTGGCCAATCAGAGTATCCCGTAACCCTTCGTCATGGTGAAAGTCGAAGCTAATGAATGCTCGTTTCACTGCCATTATCTTGCGGGCTCCAAGCTTCGTTGTGTTTCGGTGACTGTGCCTGTCAATAGAAGATCCCCATTTGCTGGGCAGCTTTACGAACAGACTCTCTGAACTGCTGAAGCGACTCCGCGCACTCCTCAGGAGTATCGCCAAAGATACTGCCTCTCACGTAAGGCGACTCATGTTGGAGCGTGGAAACTGACTCCACCATCTCTCTTATAACTCGTTCTCGGGTTCGAGATCGGTGCACAAAGGAACCTAATGGTATCCAATACCTATACCATGGCTCCGCCTTCTTTTCGTTGTGGTATGCATTACTAAGCGCCATCAGGATTTCCAATTTATCGAACGCCAAATCATATTGTTCGCTGCTGTAAGCTGTGTAGCTCATGTACTGCCGTACGGCCGATCGTATCCATTCACTAAGCGGTGTAGGTTGTCCCTCCATTCCCTCCAGCATTTGCATCGCCTTTAGCGGATAATGAAAGCCTTGAGGAAAACCTCCAAATATATTATGCGGTGGAAGAAGCTGCGAGACAGTTTTTGTCGCGTGGTCCGCTTGAGGAATCTCGGTTGAGAGCAAGTAACCTAGAAGTTGAAGTCTATTGCCAGAGAGTGCCCCCAAGCCTAGAGCATAAAACACCAGTGCTGCTGGATACCGTTGCAATCCAAGCCACATTAACTCGCCGGACGAATGAGGCAGTGTGGCCATCCTTTCCAAAGCAGGTCGCCAGATGTCGAAATGGCCCTCCTCTGCCCAACGGCCTCCAGTCGCTGCCATGGCGAGGAGCGTGGAGCAGGCCGCTTCGTAAGCCCGGACGCGCGCTGTCACTGTTTCTGTGTCTGGCTCGGGATTGTTCACGTCGAACAGTGGTGTGGACACTGCTCCGACCACTCTCTCGACAGATTCAGCAATCAACTCTGAAAGTTGGATCTGGTAACGTGGCTCTGGAAGGTAACGCTTCAAACTCGCGACTGCTGCCTGGGTTGACAACGGATGAGGCTGCGAGAACTGTTCAATCGACGCGACCTTCTCCTGAACCGTCCCAAAAAATTTATCGGCACTTTCAATGTCAATCACTTGGGCACCGCGATGAGTTATGAGTCGCTGCGCTTCATCTTTAAGTTGCCCATAGGCTGCCCAGTAGGTGGTGAATCGCCGGGATGGGGCGCGAAACATAGCATTACGCAGGGCGACATCCCAATCTGCTGACCATCCGCATACAACAAGTCCGAACTCGTCGAAGATTCTATCCAGAAGCTGATTGAACTCAGCCGGGTACTCGCTCAGTTCGGAAGGCGTGTTGAGAATGCGCGGATCAAGGTAGTCGCCGTGCAGCTTGACTAAGCAGTGCCGGGTATGAACAAGCGGCACCATACCCTTAACTTGATCTTCAGTACTTATCACAACGGGCTCAACGCTTGCTTCCTCCAGAGCCTTCTCCAACAGGCGGTCAAAATTCGTCGTTATGATTACCTTCACAAAACCTTGAGCGGCCAACCATGCAATCGCTTTGTGCGCGGCCGTTGGCTGTTTGGCGTTCTCTTCACGTTCTTCTTCGTTCGGTTCAAAGTACGGGCGCAATAGCTGTTGGCGCTCAGTTTGCGTCTTGGCAAGGCCGTCGATGAGCTTTGAGTAGTCCGGAGCCTCATCGTGTTTTGCGCGGTACCATGACTCTGGGTCCGGTTCCGCCGACTCACCTGACGCCGCCGCTAACTTGCGAATCAAATCAAGTGTTATGTCCCAGCCCGTCGGAATTTGGGCGGCCCTGGACACTCCAGATCCGATCAGGAGGGCGTACACGCCGCGATTGGCCTGAATCGAGAACGCCAGCGAGTCGGTAGGATCAATCATGTTGGCGCTTTCTCCTTTGCGTTACCTGCAACTTTCCACTGACCAATCTCGGCAACAGTGTGTCTCGCTGGATCCCTAGCGTGCGGGACTCTTCTCGAATACGATGACAACGGACAAAAAGTGCGGAAACAATTTCTTCAAAGTAAGCGACTATCACTTCATTTGGGAATAGCTGTTTATTCATGTAGGCCAGATTGCGATTCAGGCCTGGAACGGCCGAGTCTGCAGCAATTGAGGGGAGGTCTTGCTCAGCCAGTGCAAAGAACAGGAATAGCAATTTCTGCTCCCTGCTTTTTGGCAAGACGTAGAAAGTTGTGTCAATTGGAAAAAAATCCTCATGCACCCAAGTCACCGTTCCAGGGTTTCCTTTCCTACCTACAACGATGCCCGGCCCCGACACCAGTTTTTCGTCGTGCCAACCAACTTGCCCGTTTGAACCATAAACAGAAATAGTGCCATCCCGCCGGTTGTCCGCCTTCAGAGCCTTTCCATACGCCAACTCAATGAGATCCCCCAACTCCTGCACCTCCCACCCCTCCGGAATCTCCCCCAACTCCGAATCGACCATCATGTCAGGGAACAGGTCGTACAGCTCCGCCGGCATGCCGGGCAGAGACTGGCCGCGGCACCAGCGGCCGTCCACTTTGGCGCGCACCGGGTCAAAGTCCACGAACCAGGATTTGAAGAGGGCGCGGGCCATTTCTTCGAGGGTCTGGTTCATGCGGCGGTTGAGATCGATCTTGTCGTCCAGTGTGCCGAGGATGTGGGCGATGGCTCGCTGTTCCTCCACTCGCGTTGGAAAACGTACAATTTCTTGATGTAAGTGGTTTCGGTTCAGACCAGGCACAGCCGCCTTGTCCGAATAAGCAGAGAAATTCAGGCATTTCAGGAAATAACTGATAAATCTCGCGTCATTCCCTTTAAAGTCGCGAACGTACAACGTTGTATTCAACGGCCAAAAATCGTCAGGGATGTAGAAGACTTGCCCCAAAGTCCCGTACCGGCCAGTCACAACTCCAGGACCCTTAACCTTAGCTTCTGCATGATAGTCCGTCACGCCAGATGACGAGACAAGGGGCACGGGGCCGACGATGCGGTCACGTTTAGCAAGGTCATACCCGCGCTTAAGCTCAATGACTTCGCCCAAACTGGTTTCCAACCACCCACTGGCCATACCCTAACTCCTCTAAGTCACACTTGGCATCTCGGATTTGATATATGCCCGAGCCACTCAAAAAGGGATATCCTCGTCCAACTCCAATTGCCGATTCATATAACCCAGTTCCTTAAGCACATAAATGCTGCCAGTCATGCGCCTCAACTCCGTTACAATTCGAGGATGAAAATCCCGCGCGTTGTATACTTCGTGGTTGGAGTTAAAAGCCTGTACGAGAGCCTCCTCTTGATCTGGTGACAATGCGTCAATCATCGGCAAAAACTGTGCCAGAGTATTGGCGCGGGCGAAGCTGTAGGCAGTGGCAACTGCCATGATGAAGGCATTCTTAGCCAGATCCCTTAACCCTTCCCGCTTAAGAAGGACGCCAAGAATTTCGTCGGCAACTTGCTCGCCCGACTTGCTCCCCCATTGCATGGCTTGATACTTGGCAATGAACCCATAGGGGCGTTTCCCGCGGGAGATGCAAATAACCGGTACGTCTCGCCCGAGGGCGAACCCAACTTCCTGGTCGGTCCAATTACTCTCGTTGAACCCTTCTGTAAGCAACGCGACGAGTATATCCATACTGAACAGAGCGCGTTCTATCTCGGTTTGCCACTCCGCAGTCGGCTCTATGTCCTCATGGGCAACGAACGAAGCGACACCAAGTTCGGTCAATCTTTCTTTCAATTCAGTCGCCATCACTTTGTGCTTGGCAATATGGCTGATGAAGATCCGGATTGAGCCTGGGCCCCATAGCTGGTCTTCTCGAACCGCATCGGTATAGGTCATCATCAAGGCTTTCTCCATAGCTGTTTCGACGAAAACTGAGCCTTCAATAAGAGCAAAGGACACCAATGAATTCCCGTCGTCGTTAACGCCAAGTCAATTGTGTAATGAGATTCGGTACTCATCATTTTTTCACCCTCACTAAAACAGCATAGCCCCGCTCGATTTCGCGATGAAAACTCTCCGGCAGGCGCGCCCAGTCGCGCGCTTCGACAAGAAACGGTATGGTAGACAGCCGCAGGGCTTCCTCAAGGTCGACGAGCTGGCCGGTCGGAATCTCCTCCAAATCCCGCCCGCGCAGGACCAGATCCAGGTCACTGCCGCCGTGGCTGTGACCGCTGACGCGGCTGCCGTAGGCCCATACTTCGACACCGGGTATGTGTTCGCGCAGGATCTCTTCCAACATGCGGCGATGTCTCGGCTTCAGATGCAACTGTTCAATCATCCCGGCCCTCTTCAATAACACCGGCTAACGCATCTGCATCCGCGATGAATTGGGGCAGCAGTTCCAGCGTCCTCTCAGCAAAATGCTCCCCGTACTCATGCGCCGTTTCATTGCGGGCATCTCGGTACTCCAGCCAGCGTTCGCAGGCGTCGTCGCTGATCAGGCAGTGCCTGGCGGCGTAGCGGAAGATATCGTTGAAGTAGAGCTGATCGGCCTGCCGGTTGCTGGCAAAGTAGGGGCGCAGCCGCTTCTTCAACAGTCTGCCGCTCTGCTCCAGCACAAGTTCGAACTCCTTGACACAGGCGGCGCGGTAGATGTCATACATCACGTCGCCGGGTTCGCGCTGCTGCAGTCCTTCCCAGGCGCTTCTGAGCGTACTGATGCAGCGGTTCAGATGGTCGGTGTTTATGTTCATACCGATCTCCGAAGACTATCAACTGAGTTCTGCGAACCTCGCAACCCGCAGACGGCGTTCGTATCCAGGAGATACACAGCATTCCTCTACGCCAAATTCGGCGCCGAGCGCAGGCGGAGCTTCCTTCGGGGCGGGGTTAACGCCTCTGTACGCGGCTCTGGGGCCAGCAGGAACGCCTTCAGGCTTGGTTTCGCCAGTTTTTCCAGTCTGCGCCACTGTTCAATCGGCACCAGCACCGCGGTCTCTTTGCCGCGCTTGGTGACGATCTGCGGTCCCTCCGCGAGACTGGCTTCCAGGAGCGCGCTAAAGCGCGCTCTCGCCTCCTGCACTTGCCAAATGTTGCTCATGCCTCCCTCCGGTTTCAGGCTCTTGGGCCGGGAAATTGTTGGACGTTTTTCTGAAAGCGCATATCAAACAGGTGCTTCTTCGCCTCAAGCCGCATAGAGCTGTGTCCTGGTCTCTTCAACGCGCTGCCGGAAGAAAGGATTCCGGATCGCCGAGTCGACAACGAGGTCAACGGGAGAACCGAACAGCGTTTCCAGAGCCTCCAGCAGCCCGAAATAGGCATCGGCATACGCCCCCGCGGGCAACGGCTGGAACTCGACCAGAAAGTCCAGATCGCTGGCGGCCTTGCCGCGGCTGCCGGAGGCGGCTGAACCGAACAGGTCCAGACGTTTGACATTGTAGCGCAGGCAGAGACGCTCCAGATCGGAAGCTCGCTCCGAGACGGCCGCTTTTATCAGTTTCACTCCTCCAGGCTCCTCTCGCCGTGCTCAAACTGCCGCCGGACCTTGCCGCTGCCGACGAGCTGCGACAGCAGCCGGTCGTTGCCCCGCTCATGGCGTACGCGGCCGGCGATCACCGCGGGGTGGACGCCGGCTTCCAGGGGTGGGTCGTAAACCGCCAGCACCGTGGCTCTGTCAGCCTCCTCTTCCAGCATGTCCCCTCCAGTCAACGAAACGTTTGGGAATCCGGCCGCGCTTCGCCATCTCCTTCACTGGAAATCCGCCGCGGGTCGATTTCGTCCGGTGTGAAATCGGTCTCCGCGCCGGGTCTCTGCAGAAGCACGTCCGCAGGGATGCCAAGATGCTCGTGCAAGGCGCGCGCCATCGAAGGCGTGATCTCACGCTTCCCGGAAAGGACCTCCGCGACCTTGGCGCTGCTGCCAATATAAGGGATGAGGTCTTTCTGGGTCAGGTTGGCCTGGTCCATTCGGAATTCGATGGCAGAGACAGGGTCGGGCAGGCCGATCGGGTAATGCTTATCTTCGTAAGACTCGACAAGGTCAACCAGTTCGTCAAGCTCTTCGCCTTCGGCGGTGCCCACCTCTGCATGAAAAATTTCGCGGATTCGCGCTAAAGCCGCTTCGTATTCCTCCTCCGTTCTGATGGATCTGAGTTTAAGGTTCATCGTTGCCCCCATTTTTCCCTTCTTATGTGCAGACTGTGGTGAGACCAGCAGGTTGACCGCACGAAAAAGCAGGACGCTACGCCTCTCACTTCTTCCTGAACTACACTTCCTTTGCGTCTCTTCGCGTGCCTCCGCGGATCAAGAGCAGCTAATGTGTCAACGGATCCTAAAACCCAAGGGAGTTCAGATTTTCCGCGATCGCGTCGTCCAGCCTGCGCGCCTCCTCCTGCTGCGCCCGCCATTGGGCGGTCAGCTGCGCCATCTTCTCCGCGAAGGGGACGCCGTCATCCTCCTGCGGTTCGGCGCCGACGTAGCGGCCGGGGGTGAGGACATGGCCGTGTTTGCGGATCTCGTCAAGGCTGGCGCTCTTGCAGAAGCCGGGCACGTCGGCGTATGCGTCCAGCCCCGCCTTGCCCCGCCAGGCTTGGTAGGTATCCGCCACGCGGGCGATGTCCTCCGGGGAGAGGTCGCGGTTGGCGCGGCTGACCATGTGGCCCAGCTTGCGGGCGTCGATGAAGAGGGTCTCTGCGCGGTTGTTGCGATCGCGGGAGAGGAACCAGAGGCAGGCGGGGATCTGGGTGGAGCGGAAGAGCTGGCCGGGCAGGGCGACGATGCAGTCGACAAGGCCGGCCTCGATGATGCTCTTGCGGATCTCGCCCTCATTGGAGGTGTTGGAGGACATGGAGCCGTTGGCGAGGACGAAGCCGGCGCTGCCGCGGGGGGCGAGGTGGTAGAGGAAGTGCTGGACCCAGGCGAAGTTGGCGTTGCCGACAGGCGGGACACCGTACTGCCAGCGTCTGTCGTCGCGCAGGCGGTCGCCGCCCCAGTCGGAGACGTTGAAGGGGGGATTGGCGAGGATGTAGTCGGCGCGCAGGTCGGGGTGGCGGTCGTTGTGGAAGGTGTCGCCATGCTCGATGCGGCCGTCGATGCCGCGGATGGCGAGGTTCATCCTGGCCATCCGCCAGGTGGTGTAGTTGGATTCCTGGCCGTAGATGGAGATGCCGGCGCGGGCTCTGCCGCCGTTGCCGTTGCCGCTGGCGTGGGCGCGGATGAACTCGATGGACTGCACGAACATGCCGGAGGAGCCGCAGCAGGGATCGTAGACGCGGCCGCGGTAGGGCTCCAGCATTTCGACGAGGAGGCGGACGACGCTGCGCGGGGTGTAGAATTCGCCGCCTTTGCGGCCTTCGGCGAGGGCGAACTGTTCGAGGAAGTATTCGTAGACGATGCCGAGCACGTCAGTGGCGCGGGCTTCGGCGCCGCCCAGCTTGATGTTGCTGACCAGATCGACGACGCTGCCCAGGCGGGTCTTGTCGAGAGCCGGTCGGGCGTAGTTTTTGGGGAGGACGTCTTTGAGCGCGGGGTTGTCGCGTTCGATGGCGGTCATGGCGTCGTCGACGGCCTGGCCGATGGCGGGCTGGCGGGCCTGGGCCTGCAGTGTAGACCAGCGGGCTGCGGGCGGCACCCAGAAGATGTTCTGGCCGCGGTATTCGTCGGGATCTTCCGGATCGGCGCCCTGGTCCTGTTCGGACACGAGTTGCGCGTGGGCCTCTTCGAAGGCGTCGGAGATGTATTTGAGGAAGATGAGGCCGAGGACGACGTGTTTGTATTCGGCGGCGTCCATGCTGCCGCGCAGGGCGTCGGCCATGCGCCAGAGGTCGGCCTTGTAGGCGGTGATGTCCGG
>JAJDZJ010000149.1 GCA_022824685.1 Caldilineaceae bacterium | reverse complement strand
GCCCTCAGTCGGCGAGATAAGTTAAATTCTCCGTCTACGTGCCATCTTTCGTACATTTCCCTGTGTCTTACCCCGACCTGGAAGAGTATTCGGCTGCATTTCGATGTTCTGACCCAATTTAGATGCAATCGCCCTGGGAGGGGGGAGAACGGCAGGGGAAGGGCGGGGGAACTGCAGGGAAACTGCAGGGGGGTAAGGAAGAGTAATCCACGGAGGGACGGGGAGGAGGGCAGTTGTGAACGGCAAAACCTTTTTGATCTACGAAGGGGCACGAAGGGACACGGAGAAGGGCTGAGGAAGGGCGCGAGGGCCGTGTTGGCGTCTCTGAATGGAGGCGGGTTTCTGTGCGGAGGGGCTTGGGCGCCAACAAGGGGCGGAACTGTAGTGGTCAGTGGGCAGTGGGCAGTGGGCAGTGGGCAGTGGGCAGTGGTCAGTGGGCAGTGGGCAGTGGGCAGTGGTCAGTGGGCAGTGGTCAGTGGGCAGTGGGCAGTGGTCAGTGGGCAGTGGGCAGTGGTCAGTGGGCAGTGGTCAGTGGGCAGTGGGCAGTGGTCAGTGGGCAGTGGGCAGTGGTCAGTGGGCAGTGGGCAGTGGTCAGTGGGCAGTGGGCAGTGGTCAGTGGGCAGAGACGAAGGCGCTTGCCCTGCGTAGAGGAGGTAAATTGGCGTGATGCTAGTCGTTGCCAGAAGTGTGCGAGAATTCGCCCCCGTTTCGGGATGCACGCTGGGGTTTTCGTGCAGTTGACAGGATGGTGATGCATCGGGTATCCTCTAGGGGACAATTGAATCCGTTTCCGAAAGGGTGCGCCTTCCGCCCGGATACGCGGCGCACAATGGGGGAAGACCGGTGACGTTCAGATGAACCAGTCCGGCGCTGTCCCGCAACGGTAGGGTGAAGCAGTTTTCACCAAGCCCGATAACCCGCCTTTTTGGATGCTCAGTCGAGCGGACCTGCAAGTTGCAGGCAGGAAAGTTCAGACACCACCTTCGTGGATTAAGGGGATGAGCGGCAAAGACAGTTTGTACGCCATCCGCCATTTGGCGGATTTTCTCTTTCCAGGCGATCCACTTTGTGAGTGGATCGCCTTTTTTTGTTTCAGACAGGGGTTGAGGTGAACGTTCGGCATTTCTTTGTCACTGAAGGGTACAGGCAGCGCAGAGTGTTGGCTGTGGCGGCGGCGGTGCTGATCGACGCGGTGCTGGGCGATCCGTCTTCCCGTTTTCATCCGGTGGCCTGGATGGGAAGTTGGATTGGGATTGTGCGGAAGCAGGCGCCGCGGCGGGGAGCGATGGCGTCATTTTTCTATGGTGCGGCTGCAATTGGTGGGAGCGCGTGCCTGCTGGGGCTCATTGGAAGGTGGTGTTCAGGTAGCTTGCAGCGCTGGGGGTTGGGGTGGCTGGCTGAGGGCGCGGTCTTGTCACTGCTGATTGCCTGGCGGGATCTGATGCGGGCGGGGAGGGCGGTAGCGCGGCCGCTTGAGGAGGGCGACCTTGCTGAAGCGCGGCGGCAGCTGGGCTGGCATCTGGTGAGCCGGGATGTTTCTGAGCTGGACGAGAGTTTGGTGGCGGCGGCGACAGTTGAGTCTCTGGCGGAAAACAGTTCGGACAGTGTGATCGCGCCGCTGTTCTGGTACGGCATTGGCGGTCTGCCGGCGGCGCTGGTTTACAGGTTTGTAAATACGGCGGACGCGATGCTGGGATATCGGGATGCGGAGATGGAGTGGCTGGGCAAGAGTTCGGCGCGGGCGGACGATATCTTGAACTTCGTCCCGGCGCGGTTGACGGCGCTGTTGATTGTGGCGGGCGCGGCCTTGGGGAGAGGAAATGCGGGAAGTGCGTGGCGAGTCTGGCGCGGGGAGGCGGCCAAGACTGCAAGCCCCAACGCGGGGCAACCGATGAGTGCGGCGGCGGGCGCGTTGGAGGTGGCGTTGGAGAAGGTGGGTCATTACCGGCTTGGTGAGGGGTTAAGGAGGCCGGGAGCGAGTGACATCAGGCGGGCAAGTCGGCTGATGTCGGTAAGTGTTTTTCTTGGGATAGCGGCCGCTGTGGCGGCGGCACTCCTATTGCCAGAACGGAGATCTGCAGGCATGCAGGTCAGGCGACGTTGTGAGACGGAGGTGCAGGATGGTTGAGAAGGCTGGTTCCAACATGCGGAAGTACGGGCGGCAGCTGTTCATCTGCAATCACGGGGACTGCGCGCCGAGTGAAGAGGCCGAGAGGGTCCAGCGGTTGGTACTGGAACGGAATCGGCAGCAGGGGTTGAACAAGCTGCGCAACCCGCATCGCATCAAGTGCACGCTGGCGGATTGCCTCGGCGTCTGCCAGGGGGGGCCGATTCTTGTAGTTTACCCGGACGGGATCTGGTATCACGGGGTGGACGAGGCGGGGCTGGAGCGAATCTACCGGGAGCATTTGATCGGGGGGAATCCGGTAGAGGATCTGGTCTTTCACAGTCATTTTCCGGCGGGTGAAGGGCCGGCTTATGCGCCGGAGGTGCGGTGCGATGAAGAGTTCGTTCCGCCGCCATGGGCGCCTTTGGGGGTGGAGGAGGAGCCTGAAAGTAAACCCGGGGCCGTGGAGGATGAGGCGGATGAAGCGGATGAGGCGGCACAGTCGCGGCGTATTGCGGCGCGGCGCAACCGCAGGAAGAAGGGGCTTGTCATCGTCAACACGGGCGAGGGGAAGGGCAAGACGACGGCGGCGCTGGGTGTCTTGACGCGGGCGTGGGGAAGGCGGATGAAGGTGGGGGTTATCCAGTTTTTGAAGCATGAGAATGCCCGTTTCGGTGAGATCCGGGCGGCGGAGCGGATGGGCGAGATCGATTGGATCAGCAGCGGCGATGGCTGGACGTGGACGAGCGACGATCTGGATAGGACAGTGGCGAGGGCGCGGCATACGTGGACGGTGTGCCAGGAGCGGATTCTCAATGGGGGTTACGATGTTCTGATTCTGGACGAGTTCACGTATCTGCTGCATTTCGGCTGGCTCGATGGGACCGAGGCGCTGGCGTGGCTGGAGGCGAATAAGCCGCCAATGATGCATCTCGTGATTACGGGACGCTATGCGCCGCGCAATTTGATCGAATTCGCGGACCTGGTCACGGAGATGCGGACGATCAAGCACCCGTTTGCGGAGCAGGGCATCCGAGCGCAAGCGGGCATCGAATATTAGAAATGCAGTGGCCAGAACTGCAGTGGTCGGTGGTCAGTGGTCAGTGGTCAGTGGTCAGTGGCCAGTGGCCAGGACTGCAGGGGATTGGGGCGGGGTTGGGCGTTGTTGGGGGAGTCTTGAAAGGACTTGGGGATGGGTGAGATTCGGACGCGGAATATGGTGGAGCGGCTGGACGGGCGGATGGTCAATTCGGGCCAGATGCGGGGAATGTTGTTTGTGTGCGCGACGGGGTGCTGTTGCGGGCGGACGGAGCAGGGCTTCAGTGAGGTGGACCAGGAGCTGTATCACACTGAGTGGGAAAGTCGAAAGCTGCGCAACAGTGTTCATCTGAACCAGGGAGGGTGCTTGGGTCCTTGTGTGCTGGCCAACGTGGTGATGCTGGTGATAGACGGGCGGCCTTACTGGTTTCACTCGGTGAACGACAGGGCGATTGTACAGGCCATATTCGACTATATCGAGAGTTTGCTGGAGGATATTGACGCGCCGGCGCCGGCGGCGCTGCGGCCTCATCTGTTCAACGGCTTCGCGTGGAATGGGGCAGACGGAGCCGAGGCGACCGATGCGGCCCAGCCGGCGCTGGAAGGTAGGGGTGAAGGGGTCCTGTTTCTGAGCCAGTCGGATACGGATTTGCTGGCGCTGGGGCGGGCGCGGGCGCTGCTGCCCGATGGTTTTGCTGAGGTGAGAGGGGCGCACGTGGGGCGGATACCTGACGGGGAGGAGGCGGATGCATTGCTGCGGCGTTTGCTGCCGGAAGCGCAGGTGGTGGTGGCGCGGCTTCATTCCGGGCGCGCGTTTGAATCCGGATTGGCGCGTCTTGAGGAATGGGCGGAGCGTAGGGACGGATTCCTGATCTGTCTGCCGGCGGTGGAGGCGTTCGACCATGACCTGATGGCCCGATCCAATGTAGGAGTGCCCCTTGCCCAGGCGATCAGCGCGTACTTCCAGTGCGGCGGGCCTCAGAACATCGCGAATGGGCTTAAGTGCCTCAGTGACCATTTGCTGGTCACAGGATGGGGGTTTGACCAGCCTGAGGAGTTGCCGCTGCATGGCACTTATCGCCCTGAATGGGATGGTCTTTCACCGCCGGCCTCTCCCGGCGGCGCCGCCCCTATTGGCAAATCCTTGGCGGGGATGGCGAGGGAGGAGGGCAGACCGGGCCCGGAAAAGGGACGCGTCGGGATTCTGTTTTACCGGGCGCACGTTTTGAGCGGCAACACGGAGTTTGTGAACGCGCTGGTTGCTGCGTTCGAGAGGCGGGGGATGGAGGCGCTTGCAGTTTATACCCAGTCTCTGAAGGAGTGCGACAGCGCGGGGCGTCCGCTGGCGCTGGGTGTGCTGGAGGAGAGGGGACCAGTGGACGCGATCGTGAGCACGCTGAGCTTTGCTCTGGGCGATGGCGGAGAGGTCTTCGGCGATCTGGATGCGCCGGTTTTTCAGGCCATTTATTGCAGCAACGACCGGGCGGCGTGGGCGCGCAACGGGCGGGGCCTGGGCCCGCTGGACACGGCGATGAACGTGGCGATCCCAGAGTTTGACGGCCGGATTGTTGGGACGCCGGTCTCGTTCAAAGAAGAGTTGGGCGAGGGAGGGACGCGCTATGTGCCGGACGGCGAACGGATCGAGCGATTCGCCGGCATTGTAGAGAAGCACACGGCACTGCGGCGCAAGGCGAATTCGGAGAAACGTATAGCCTTCGTTCTGACGAACAGCGGGGCGAAGGCGGCGCGTGTGGGCAACGCGGTGGGGTTGGACGCGCCGGCATCGTTGTTAAAGCTGATGGAGCGCATGAAGGAGGCGGGGTACAGAACCGGCCGGCTTCCTGAATCGGGCGATGCCCTGCTGTTCGAACTGATTGAGCGCTGCTCGTACGACGCGACCTGGTTGAAGGAGGACCAGCTGGCCCGGGCGCACAGGCTGCCGACGGAGCGGTACGCGGGATGGTTCGAAGAGGCGCCGGAGGCCAGCCGGGCGGAGATGGCAAAGCAGTGGGGCGATGCCCCGGGAGGCGCGTACATCCACCGAGACGCGTTTGCGCTGGCAGGGCTGGAGTTTGGCAACGTTTTTGTGGCCCTGCAGCCGCCGCGGGGGTACGACATGGACCCGGACGAGATCTATCACCGACCCGATCTGCCTCCGCCGCACAATTACCTGGCGCTGTACCGCTGGCTTCGTCATGTGTGGGGGGCGGACGCGATCGTGCATATGGGAAAACATGGGACATTGGAATGGTTGCCGGGAAAGAGCGTTGGGTTGAGCGAGTCGTGTTTTCCTGACTTGATCCTGGAGGATATGCCCCTGGTCTATCCTTTCATCATCAATGACCCCGGGGAGGGCAGCCAGGCGAAGAGGCGGACACATGCGACGGTTGTCGACCATATGACGCCGCCGATGACGAGCGCGGGGACGTACGGAACGCTGGCGGAGCTCGCGCAGCTGGCTGACGAGTACTACGCGGCCGAGCAGCTTGATCCGGCAAAGCTGCCGCTACTGCAGAGACAGATTTGGGATGTCGTTAAGCGGGACCGCCTCGACGACGACCTGAAGTACCTTTTGCGAACAGATCACGGAGACCACACACATGAGTGGGACGGCTCGTATCTGGATGATGGAACACCAACCGCATTGGGCGAGATGCAGGGGGCGCAGGTGGCCCATCTGCTGGAGGACATTGAAGGGTATTTGTGTGAATTGACGGGGGCCCAGATCCGGGACGGGTTGCATATTCTGGGCACGATGCCGGAAGGCGAGCAACTGGTAGAGACCTTGTATCACCTTATCAAGTTGCCCAATGAGGCGATTCCATCGCTGCCGGCGGCGGCGGCGCGCGTCGCGGGCGAGGACTGGCGGCAGCTGCAGGAGGAGTTGGGGGCGCGGCGGGAGGACTTATGTGAAGGGCTGAGGACGAACGCTGACGTGGTCGAGCGGATCGAGGAGGAGTGCAAGCGGGCCATTGCGGGCGCGGCGGAGGCGGGTTGGCAGATTGACCGGGTAGCGGGCTTGGCTGCCGAGGCGGCTGGCCGTCTTTCGTCGTTACGCAGCAACGGGGCGCGGCCCGATGAGACTTGCGGAGCGGCCGGATCCGAAGGGTTGGAGAAGATCCTTCGTTATGCGGCCGAATCCCTTGTTCCAAGGTTGCGTGAGGGCGAGGAGGCGGAGGTCGGCAACATCCTGCATGCGCTGGACGGAGGCTTTGTTCCTCCTGGACCGAGCGGCTCGCCGACGCGGGGCATGGCGCATGTGTTGCCGACAGGGCGCAACTTCTATGCGGTTGATCCGCGTGCGCTGCCGACGATGGCCTCCTGGCAGGTGGGTCAGGGGCTGGCGGAGACGCTGATCAGCCGCTATCAGGCGGAGGAGGGGAGTTTCCCTGAGAGCGTGGGGATCAGCATGTGGGGCACGAGCGCGATGCGGACGTCCGGGGATGACATCGCGCAGGTGCTGGCGCTATTGGGGGCGAGACCGGTGTGGCAGCGGGAGAACCGGCGGGTAACTGGTGTGGAGCTGATTCCTTTGGAGGAGCTGAGGCGGCCGCGAGTGGACGTCGTGTGCCGGATCAGCGGGTTCTTCCGCGACGCGTTTCCGCACCTGATCACGCTCATTGACAGCGCGGTTCAGATGGTGATCAACGCGGAGGAGCCGCCGGAGATGAATTTTGCGCGGCGGAATGCGCTGGCCAGTGAGACGGCTCTGAGATCGGAGGGGCAGGAGGAGTCGGCGGCGGAGAGGGCGCGGTACCGGATTTTCGGGTGCAAGCCGGGCAGCTATGGGGCAGGGATTCTGCCTCTGATTGATGCGAAGAACTGGCAGAGTGACGAGGATTTTGCGCGTGCGTACCTTCTGTGGGGCGGGTATGCGTACGGCTGCGGACAGGCAGGGGTAGCAGCGGAGGCGGAGTTCGCGCGTGCGCTGGGCACGGTCCAGATTGCGACGAAGAACCAGGATAACCGTGAGCACGATATATTCGACAGTGACGACTATTTGCAGTATCACGGCGGAATGATTGCGACGGTGAGAGCCCTGACGGGGCGGAATCCCAGCCGTTATTTTGGGGACAGCAGCAACCCCGAACGGGTGCAGACGCGGGACCTGCGGGAGGAGGCACGGCGGGTTTTTCGCAGCCGGGTGGTGAATCCGAAATGGTTGGAGAGTATGCGGCGGCACGGATACAAGGGGGCGCTGGAGATCGCGGCGACTGTCGACTATTTGTTCGGTTACGATGCGACCGCGCAGGTGCTTGAGGACTGGATGTACGCGCGCGTTACGGATGCGTTTTTGCGCGACGAGTCGATGCAGCAGTTTTTCTCGGAGAGCAATCCGTGGGCATGGCAGGCGATTGCGGAGCGGCTGCTGGAGGCAGTTGAGCGCGGCCTTTGGCAGGATCCGGATCCGGTGGATGAGGCTCTGTTGAAGGCGGCGATGGAACTGCGGTAACGGCAGTGGTCAGTGGTCAGTAACGGCCGTATTTCAGTTGACGGAAAGGGGATGGCCGAGCGGTGAGTTTTGCGGGTTCACTTTGGGGAAGGCTTAAGGGTTGAAATCGGTTGAAAGGAGCTGAGGTGATGATTAGAGCACTGATGGTAGGGGGATTGGTTGTTGCGCTGCTGGCGGGGTGTGTGGTGGCGCCGGTGGCTGTCGGGGAGGTGGCGCCAGAGGCTGGATCGGGCGGGGAGGGGGCGGCTTTGGGCGCCCCGGAAGCGAATCTGACTGAGGGGTGCATTGGAGCGTTTGATGCAGAGGTGGACTATTTTCCGGAGAAGGTCGCGCCGGCGTTTGCGGAGGGCTGGCGCGTTACGTATCACGGCTACTACAAGGTGCTGACGCTCAACAATCCCTGGCGGGGCGCGGAGGAGGAGTTTGCGTACTTGCTGTTGCAGTGCGGCGCGCCGGCGCCGGAGGGTTACGGCGATGTGCCGGTGATCGAGGCGCCGATCGGAAGCGTTGCGGCTCTAACTTCGACGGTACTGCCGCACTTGCAGGGGTTGGGGGTTCTGGACCGTTTGGTGGCAGTGGACCGCTTTGACTATATCAACACAGCGGAAGCGCGGGAGATGATCGAGGCGGGCGATGTGCGGGAGGCGGGCACAGGGACGGGGGTGAACACCGAGGTTCTGATCGACCTGGACCCGGAGTTGATCATCACTTTCGCTTACGGAAATGTTGATTATGATACGCATCCGAAGTTGACCGAGGCGGGGCTGCCGGTGGCGTTGACGGCGGGATACATGGAGACGACGCCACTGGGTCGTACAGAGTGGCTGAAGGTTACTTCGCTCTTTTTCAATCGGGAGGCGGCGGCGAACCGGGTGTTCAACGGCATTGCGAAGCGCTATCAAGGGATGGCTGCGCTGGCGGCGGATGTTGCGGAACGGCCTACGGTACTGGTGGGCATTGCGCGGCGGGAGTCGTGGCGCGTTCCCGGGGGCAACAGTTACTTTGCACGGTATGTTGCCGACGCGGGAGGCAGCTATCTTTGGCGGGACGACGAGTCGACCGGTTCGATACCGCTGGCGATGGAAAGCGTGTTTGAGGTGGCCAGCGAGGCAGATTTTTGGCTGCCCAACACGGGATCGTGGAACAGCGCGGATGACGTTTTGGCGGCGGATGAGCGGTACGGGGAACTGGCCGCGGTAGAGCGGGGCGCAGTCTTCAACAACAACGCCAGGGTCAACGAGTGGGGCGGGAATGACTATTGGGAGACCGGTGTCGCCAACCCGGACCTAGTGCTGGCGGACCTAATCAGTATCTTTCATCCCGAACTGCTGCCGGAGCATGAGCAGATCTGGTTCCATCGGCTGGAGTAGGCGGAGGTGAAGATGACGCCAGCGTTGATGATGCTGGGAACACATTCGAATGCAGGGAAGAGCCTGCTGGCGACGGCATTTTGCCGGATTTTGGCGCGCAGAGGCGTGCGCGTGGCGCCTTTCAAGGCGCAGAACATGAGCAACAATGCGGGCGTGACGCCGGAAGGCGGCGAAATGGGGCGGGCCCAGATCGTGCAGGCCGAGGCGGCGGGCATCTTTGCCCACACTGATATGAATCCGGTGCTGTTGAAGCCGGAGGGAAACCGAAGAAGCCAGGTGGTGTTGAACGGCAGGATGGAAGGCCGGATAGAGGCGGGAAACTGGCTGGCGACGAAGGCGCGGCTGTGGGGCGAGGTGACGGCGGCCTATGACCGCCTGGCGTGCCGCTATGATGTAATCGTTTTGGAGGGCGCGGGCAGCCCGGCGGAGATCAATCTGAAGGCGGGAGACATTGTCAACATGCGAATGGCCCGGTATGCGGGGGCGTCCTGTCTGCTGGTTGGCGACATCGACAGGGGAGGGGTGTTTGCAGCGCTGGCGGGGACGATGCTGCTGCTGGATCCGGAGGAGCGGCGGCAGGTGCGGGGCTTCCTGATCAACAAATTTCGCGGGGATGCCGCGCTGCTGGGCGATGGTCTAGAGATGCTGCGGGAGAGGGCGTTTGGCGTTCCCACAGTGGGAATTATTCCTTATCTGGCTGATTTGCGGATTGCTGACGAGGATGCCGTGCCCCTGGAGAGGGACAGGACAGAGTGTGCGCCGCTAAAAGAGGGGCAGCTTGACGTTGCGGTGATCCATTTGCCGCACATTGCGAATTTCGACGAGTTCGACGCAATGGAGGTGGAGCCGGGTGTGAGGCTGCGTCTTGCAGCCGGCGCGGAGGAGCTTGGCAGCCCGGCGGCGGTTGTTCTTCCGGGGAGCAAGTCGACGCTGGCGGACCTGGCGTGGCTGCGGGAACGGGGTCTGGACGAGGCGATTCGGACAGCGCACAAGCGTGGGGCGCAGGTGGTTGGCATCTGCGGAGGGTATCAAATGCTGGGGGAATGGTTGACGGACAGACTGGGCGTGGAAGGGGCGCGAGGGGAGGAGGCCGGGGGATTGGGTCTGTTGCCGGTTGCGACGGAGTTTGCGGCGGAGAAGGTGACGCATCAGGCTCGCTTGCGGCTCGGGGACGGCGAGGTCGTGAGGGGGTATGAGATTCACACGGGAGAAACGCGGGTCCGGGAGGGGACGGCGCGGTTTGGCGAGATCATCGAGCGTAGCGGGAGACATGTGCGGATAGCGGATGGCGCGCGGACGGACGACGGGCGCGTTTGGGGCACTTACCTTCACGGCTTGTTCGAGAACGACGGCTTCCGGCACGGCTGGCTGCGCGGGTTGGGCTGGACCGGGCCTGTGGCGGAGACGACGGCGCTGCGGGACCGGGCGTATGACCGCCTTGCGGATGCGGTGGAGGAAGCGGTCGATTGGGCGGCCGTGGAGGCACTGATCACACAAGCATAGGGGGCGATGCCATTGGCGGGCGGCCGGCCAATTCGACTTTTCCGGCTCGAGCTGGGGTTGGTTCGAGCCGGCGCTGGTCAGATCCGGCGGGCACACCATTGGATGCCGCGGAGGATGAGGGAACGGAAGGTCGGGTCTGTGTAAGCGTGGTTGTCGTGGCCGGACTGGTAGCAGAATACGCGGGCGTTCCTGAACTGGCGGGTCCAGCCGAGGACACTCATGCTGGCGGGGTGGTCGGTGGTGAGAAGATGGCGGCTGTCCTGTCCGGCGCTGGTCATGGAGTAGGTTTCGTCGAACATTTGCCAGGGTTCGATACCCTGTGTGATGGGGTGGACGGGGTCGACGATGTGGACGGGAAACTCTTGATCGTGGTCGTATCCGAAGCTGCGATCGGGGATACCGACGAGGTCGGACCAGAAGGGCCACTGGAGGTAGGCGAGGATGGCGTGGTGGAGGAGGAAGATGCCCTGGCCGCTTTGGCCGAGTTTTTCGAGGACGGGGCGTGTTCTTTCTTCGGGCAAGCCGCGCGGCATGTTGTAGAAGAGAAAGACGTCGTAGGTGTCGAGTACGTTGCCGACGTCAGCGGCCCAGTTTTCTTCCTGCTGGATGAAGCTATCGACGCTTGGCAAGGCGCGGAAGATGGCGTGGAAGCCGGGGACGTCGAAGGTGTGGCCGCCGGTGATGACGGCGACTTTGATTCTGTCGTTGTCGGACGTGTGTGTGCTCATCGTTTGGATTTTCCCTTTTTCACCAGCTGAATACGGTTCCAAGCAGGTCGTTGGGGCGATCGCGCAGCGTGTCGTAGATGCGTTTTGCCTGTTCGGCGGCGACTACGTCCTGCAGGAGGGATGCGAGGTCGATGCGGCCGCGACTATGGAGGCGGGCGAGATTCTCGAGGTCGTGGACATAGAAGTGGCTGTTCTGTTTGATCGTAATGAGGCGGCGCTGGGCGAGGTTGAAGGGGTAGTCCACCCTGTCGCGGCCGGCGATGAATAGGATGCGGCCGCCGGCGCGCATGGCGAAGATGAGCTGTTCCTCCATGCCGGGAACGCCGGCGAAGTCGAGGACGGCGTCGAAGCTTTCGTCGGCGATCTGGGCGGCCCAGCGCGCGCCATCGACGTTGAGGACATGTTCGGCGGCGCCGATCTGGCGCGCAATGTGGAGGCGGCGGTTGTCGACGTCGCAGATAGTGACGCGTGCGCCCTGGAGGGCTGCAAACTGGGCGGCGACCTGGCCTATACAGCCGGCGCCGACTACGAGGACTTTCTCGCCGATTCTGGGGTCGGCGTTGCGGATGGTATTGAGGGCGACGGCGGCCATTCCATATATGGCGGCTTCGCGAAGCTCGACGGTGTCGGGGAGTCTGATGAGGAGCTTGTCTTCGGCGATGACGATGAATTCGAGGTGGCCGCCGGTGCTTTCGCCTATGAAGACGTGGTCATCAACTTGGAGGGATTGGGTTTCGGGGCCGGTTTCGATTACGCGTCCGACGGTCTGGTAGCCGGTTGGCATGGGGAGCAGGCGGTCGCCCGGCGCGTAGTTGCCTTTGAGGAGCTGGTTGCGTTCGGTGCCGTTGGTGATGCCGGAGTAGAGGGTCTTGATTTTGATTTGGTTGGTGTGGGGCGGATCGGGTTCAGGCCAGTCAGGGACGAGGACCTTTTCGCGGATGTTGTCGGTACGGTTTCTGATGACGATAGCTCTCACGGGGCGCTTATCCTTTGGTATCGGTGTTGATTGGGCCGCGGAGGGGCGATGGAGAAGGGCAACGGCGAACGGCGACACCTTTTTGATCCACGGAGGGACACGGAGGGGCGATGGAGAAGGGCAACGGCAGACGGCGAAATCGTTTTGGTCCACGGAGGGGGAAGGGAGATGATCCGCGGAGGGGCGCGAAGAACGGCAAGGGCGAAGGGCAACATCTTCTTGATCCACGGAGGGGCACGGAGAAGGGCAACGGCAGTCGGCGACATCCTTTTGATCCACGGAGAAGCGCGGAGAAGGGCAAGGTCATTTTGCCGCGGGAGGTTGAATTAAGGCGGAGTCGTGGTACATTGGTGGTGGATTTGGAGGCGGCCGCTGTTGACGAAATCTTTTGGCCCGTCAGTGTTTTGGGGGCTTTTGTGGGCAGGACGGCATTCAGAAGTGACCATAGTTTGTGCAGCGATACGGGACTGTAGGGGTGAGGTAAGGATGCCATAATTTGGGGAACGGCGCAATGCGCAAGGGAGGGCTTACGTTGACTATGCGAAGGGATGAGGCTTGGAGGAGGTCTTTTGCGGGGGCTCTGGAGAGGGGAGAGCTGGCGGAGGCGATCGCGGCGCTGGAAGGGGAGAAGACGTCCCACGCGGGAACGCCGCGGCAGGCGGTCAAGCTTGAGGCGGTGAAGATATTGGAGGGGCATTTTGGGGCGGCGACGGGCGCCTTGTACGAGGCGGGGAGGGCGTTTGCGCGGTCAAAGAGCGAGGGCGCGCAGGAGGTGGGGCTTTTACTGCTGGGAAGGTTGTTTGCGCACAATCCGGAGGAGGTGACTGAGACAGTGCTGGCACTTGCGGACAGCGCGAATTGGGAGGTGCGAGAGTGGGCGGCGAGCGCGTTGAGGCGGGTGATTTGCGAGGATTTCGACTCGATCTTTGAGACCGTGCAGGCGTGGGCGGAGCATGGCTCGCCGAATGTGCGGCGGGCGGTGGCTGTGGCCAGCGGCTCGGCCGCGGGAGGTTGTACGGAGGAGCAGTGCAGGCGGTTACTGCAGGTTATGACGCCGTTGCTGGAGGATGACGATCCGTATGTGCGCAAGAATTTGGGCGCTTTTGCGGTTGGAGACGGTTTTCTGCAGGCGCAGCCGGAGATGGCGGCGGCGTGGCTGGGTCGCGCGAGCAGTCATCCGAGGGCGCAGTGGAATGCGGCGATGGCTCTATCGGCGGCCGAGGCGGCGAAGCACTTTGGCTTGCTGTCGGAGCTGTTGTTCAAGTTGGCGGCAGACGACCGGAGGGTGGTGCGCGGGGCGGTGTACAGGGCTGTGTTGAATCTGGCGAAGAGAGTTCCGGAGGAGGTGGCGCCACCTGTGGAAAAGTGGAAGGATGATCCTGCGCGACGCCATGTTTATGACCATGTCGCGGGGAGGTTGTAGGGGAACGGCAGGGCTTAGGAGCAAGGGCTTGGGGGCCAGGGGTGAGGCGGCGCCTTTAGCGAAGGGGAACGGCAGGGACTGGGGGTTAGGGGGGAGGGAAGGGCGCCCGCAGGGGCGCCCTTGTTGGGGTGATGGGTAATGGCGGACTGCTAATTTTGCTTGAAGGTGATGTTGTTGCAGCCTACGCTATTGGTGACGGTCATGGACCATTTGGGCGAGAGGGGGGTCACGTTAGAAAAGTCCTTTGAGTTGTGGCTGCCGTCGGTGTTGACGCCGGCGGGGCAGTTCACGACCCAGATTTCGACGAAGGTACCGGAAGAGGCCGGGCCTCCGAAGGGCGAGAAGCCCCATTTACCGGTTGGTTTCCCGCAGCCGGAGCATTTGGTGTTGCGGGGCCCGTTGAAGGCGACGTGTACGCAGACATTGTTGAGCACATTGTTGTTTCTGTCGTGAATAAGGCCCTCGAAAAAGGTCTGCTGGGAGTTGCCGGGGCAGCTGCCGCTGTTGACGAGCGAGTAGGCGAAGGCAGGCGGGGGCGGGATTGGCGTCGCGGTGGGGACTGGTGTTGCCGCAGGGGTTGGGATGGCAGGGGCAATCTGGACCAGTTCGGGATTGGTTGCGGTGACCAGTGGAGCGTAGATCCAGCCGTACTGGCCGCCGTAGATGATCTGCCACCAGCCTCCTGCCGGGTTCTTGCCGGCAATTGGGTACTCGCTGCCGGCGTTTGCCTGGCCGATGACGGCGTAGTTGGTGCCTGGACCGGCGCGCACGTTCATGGCGCGGGTGATCGACGCGGTAGGTGAAGTGGAGGTTGGCGTTGCGGTTGGCGTTTGAGTAGGGGTAAGTGTTGGCGTCTCTGTCGGCGCGGGTGTAGGCGTAACGGTAGGCGTATCGGTTGCTTCGAGGGCGGCGAGCCTGACTTCGAAGGCGTTCATTCGATCTGACAGTGAGGTAACGAGCTCGACCATTGCCTCTACTTTTTCGGCCAGGTCGTCAAGCGTCAGTGGTTCGTCCTGGGCGTAAAGCGGCGCGCCAAGCCCGACAAGGCAGAGGACGATGAGCGGAATGAGGAGTCTTTTCTTCATAGTATCTTCCTTGGCTTCTTTCCATTTTCAGATTGGTTTCTGAGAAGTGACGCCCTATGCGGTTCGCCGGGACATGCGTGATCACCGTGAAACTGATGTCTTGCAGGGGAGAGCGATATAACATGGAGCGCGGCAAGTGGGGCTCCGATCCGCCAGCCGCTATCGTTCAGTACTGATGTGTATTCCGGCTTCAGGCACTTCAACTATATGGTCAGCAAATGCCGGTGTCAATACAATCGCCCGCTTTTGGCTGGCGCCATTCGCAGTTTTGGGGGGGATAGTATGGTTCGTGTGCAAGTCGGCAGCGGAACGGTAGGAAATAGTCTGATTCAGACATATTGGTCCGGGTCAAAGCGTCTGGGCCGGCGCGGGTGGCTGGGGCAGTTGGCGGAATCTGGCTTCGGTCGGCTGTTCGTCACTGATAAGATAGTGGGGGAAGGCTCGAAGAGTTAGCTGACGGGGTGACGGTCAGGGTTTATTGGAGGCTTGCCCACAGACGCGGGCGGGGGCCCGTTCCAGCGCCGCACGGGTAACGGAAGTGTTCGACGGTTGCCCGAAGGGGGGGCCAGGGAGATGCGTACGTACGATTATATTGTCGTGGGGGCGGGATCGGCGGGTGCGGTGATGGCTGCGCGACTGTCGGAGGACCCTGGTGTGACGGTGCTGCTGCTGGAGGCGGGGCCCGATTACCGGTCGCGGGAGGCGCCGGCGGCGATGCGGAGCCACAATCATGGCGAGATATTGCTGGCGGAGGCGTACAGGAGGCATTACCAGTGGCCGGGGCTGAAGGCGCGGCGCAGCGAGGCACAGGAGGCGACGGGGTTTGTGCGGGGTCGGGGCGCTGGCGGCAGCTCAGCGATAAACGGCTTGATCGGGCTGCGGGGCGAGATGGACGATTTTGACCGGTGGGCGGCGTTTGGCTGCGCCGGGTGGTCGGGCAGAGAGGTTCTGCCTACTTTTGCCCGGATGGAGGATGACCTAAACTTTGGCGATGCGCCGTATCACGGGCGGGGCGGGCCGACGCCGCTGTGTCGCGTGCCGTTTGGGGAATGGGGCGCGGTGGATTTGGCGCTTCGGGAGGCGGCGGTCGGGTTGGGATACGGGTGGGCGGAGGACTATCACGCGCTGGGGAGCACAGGCGTATCGCCGGTGGCGCTGACGATGCGGGAGGACCGGCGCGTTTCGACGAATGACGGATACCTGGAACCGGCGCGGGGTCGAGAGAACCTGACAGTTGTTGGCGGGGCGCTGGTGGACCGGGTGGAGTTCGGGGAGGTCGCGGACGAGGGAGGCGCTGGTGGACGCGTGCGCGCGGTGGGTGTGCGAGCGGCGGGCGCTAACGGTTTTGGGGACGGGGCGCGCGTTGCGCGGGGCAAGGAGATTCTGCTGTGCGCAGGGGCGGTTCATTCGCCGGCTATCTTGATGCGTTCGGGAATCGGGCCTGCGCGTGTTCTGGAGGCGGCTGGCGTTCGGCAGGTGGTTGAGTTGGCGGGTGTCGGTCAGAATTTGCAGGACCATCCGACGGTGGGGCTGCATCTGAAGTTGGTTGCTGGGGCGCGCGCGGGGGACGCGCACGCGCGGCGGACCAGCTGCTGCGTGCGGTACAGTTCAGGGTTGGCGGGGGCGGGGCGCAATGACATGTTTATGGCGAGTTGCAATGTATTTGGGATCGAGGGGGAGGCGTTGGACCGGGGCGTGATCGTGGCGTCGGTGTTTCAGGCGTTTTCAAAGGGGGCGCTCCGCGTTGTATCGGCAGATCCACTGGTTGAACCGGTGATTGAGGAGCGGATGTTGTCGGACCGGCGGGACCTTGTACGGCTGCGAGATGGGGTGCGGCGTCTGTTCGCGCTGGCGGGTCATGCCGCGATTGCGGGGATTGCGGAAGAGACTGCGCTGGGCGATCTTTACAGTGCGGGAGGGAGCGGGCTCGACAGCTCGGTAATTGACGGGGAGCTGGACAGGTGGCTGCTGGAAGAGTGCATCGATTGTTTCCATATTGCGGGGACGTGCCGCATGGGGGCTGTGGGCGACCCGGCCACGGTCGTTGATCCGGATTGCCGGGTGGTAGGCGTGGATGGCTTACGGGTGGTTGACGCTTCGGTCATGCCTGAGATTCCGCGGGCGAATACGCATTTGACGACCGTGATGATCGCAGAGCATGTGGCGGGAAGGATGTAAGGCAGAGGGAGGAACAACAGTGGTCAGTGGTCAGTGATCAGTGGGTGGGGATGTGGGAGTGGGCGAGAAGGCACTATGGGAAGGCGACGGTTGAGAGGAAGGGAGGGGGTTGACATGGGTAAGGTGAATCTTGCGTCACGCGAGAAGTTCATTCGGGACGGTTATTCGCTGTTCAGAGGCGTTCTGGAGCCGGAGCTGGTGGAGGCGTTGCGGGCCTGGAGCGACGGCGTGCTCGGGCAGCAGGATGAGGCGCATTTCGCCCGGAACCGGACGACGGGGAGCATGGTGTTGATCGACTGGGCGATGGCGTATCGGTATGATGCGCTGGCGGAGTTGATCGCTCACAAGAGGGTGTTGGCGGCACTGGCTGAGCTTGGGTTTGCGGAGCCGAAGTTTGGACACGGGCGGATTATCAGCAAGCCGCCGCAAAGCCCGCCGCTGTTCTGGCATGAGGACGGGCGGTTTTGGGGTGACCCGGTGAGCTATACGTGGCAGCCGATCCAGTGTTTCTTGATGTATTATTTGACGGATACTGATGCGCGGAACGGCTGTTTGCGAGTGATTCCGGGGTCTCATCGCAAGCGGCATGCATTGCATGATCAAGCGGCGCCGATGCATACGGATGAACTGAGGACCTATGCGAACCCGAGGGACGCGGCCTTCCAGCGGGCTGAGGGGGAGGTAGATGTACCAGTGGAGGCCGGCGACCTGGTGATGGGGTACGGCAGGCTGTTTCACGCGGCGCACGCCAACCTGAGCAACGAACGAAGGACGGTGTTGACGATGTGGTACTACCCGCACTTTGTCGAACTGCCGGAGCGGACGCAGGCGACGATATTCTCGTTGGAGCGCGGCAACGGCGAGACAGGGTCCTGTCCGCGGGCTGGCTTGCAGGCGCGGCTGGAGCCGCTGAGAATCGTCTACGAGGGCAGCGCCGAACCGATCGCGACGCAGTGGGCGCCTGGTCCGGCACTGGCGTAACGGGCCGGGCGGGTCCAGGTCAGATCTTTCCTTTGGCTTTCATTTCGGCGGCAAGGCGTTTCTGGTAGGCGGCGTGCGCTTCTTCGTCGACTTTGGCGCGTTCGGAATAGTAGATGAAGCCGAGGGCCTGGCGTGTGCGGTTCTGGCTTTTGTTGGCGTCGGCGCGATGGATGGTCAAGGCGTTGTGGATGAGGAGGTCGCCTGGTTGGGCGGGGAAGGCGACTTCGTCGACGAGGTCCTGGGGGGTACCGTAGTCGGTGACGCCCTGGGAGAAGCCTAGGGTCTGGGTGCGGCCGTGCGGGCGAAGGGGGAGAAGGTGTGAGCCGCGCACGTAGCGGACGCAGCCGTTTTCTTCGTCGACTTCTTCGAGCGCGAGCCACATTGTGAGCGCTTCGCAGGGGTCGAGCATGAAGTAGTAGCCGTCCTGGTGTGGCGGGGTGGCTTTGCCGATTTTGGGCGGTTTGTTGAAGTACTGCATGCCTTTGCCGACGACGGGGCCCTGGAGGAGGAGTTCGGCCAGCTTTTCGAAACGGCTGCCGAACATGAGGCGGTGGAAGAATGTGTCGTGGTTGAAGAGGTTGGTAATTTGCTTGAGTGTGTCCTGCTGGCCGAGGGTCTCGTAGAAGACTTGCTCGCGGGGGAGGGTGGGGACGCTGTCGGTGATGAAGCGGGTGACGTTTTGGCGGGTGTCCACTACCTGGTCGGGTGTGAGGAAGCCGGAGAGGGCGACGTAGCCGTCGCGGGTGAATGCGTCGAGGGCTTGTTGGGGTTGGTCCTGCCAGTGCTGTCCGCTGAGTGTGTTGGCCATTCTTGGGGCTCCGGGGTGTGGTTCTTATGTCTGAGTCGGCTGGGAGTTTGTGTGTGGGAATTATACGTGGTTCAGCCGGGAAGGGCTATTTGGGACAGGTGACAGATCCCGGGAGGGGGCACGGGGTGGGTCGGACTAGGGTTGGGCGTTTATTCGAGTAGGCCGAGGTGGCCGAGGTTCATGCCGACGCGGCCGCCGTCTACGTGGAGGGTTGTGCCGGTGATGTAGGAGGCGTCGTCGCTGAGGAGGAATGCGATGGCGCTGGCTACTTCTTCGGGGCCGGCGCGGCGCTGCATGAGGCAGGAGTCGATTGGGGTTTGTTCGAGCTCCTTTTTGCGGGCGGCGGGCTCGGGGTGAGTGGCGAAGTGCATTTCGGTCACGATCCAGCCGGGGGCGACGGCGTTGGCGCGGATGCCGTATTGGGTGAACTCCTGGGCCATAGTCTTTGTGGTGGAGACGATGGCGGCTTTGATGGCGTCGTAGACCCACATGCCGGGCCGGCCGAGGTAGCCGCCTTCAGATGAGAGGTTTACGATGGCTCCGCCTTCCGCTTTGAGGAGGGGGAGCAGCTTCTGGGTCAACATGACCCAACCTCGCAGTCCGATGCGGGTTTCAATTTCCCAGTTTTCAATCCAGCCGCCGTCCTCAATGCGGCCTTGGCGGAGAATGGCGGCGTTGTTGACGAGAAGGTGGAGGGCTGGGACCTCCGCTGCGACTTCGCGCGCGCATTTTTCTACGGAGTCATCGTCGGCGAGGTCTACGTGAACGCGGGCGGCGCTGCCTCCGGTTGCGCGGATTTGGGCAACGGCCTGGTCCGCCATGGTGGCGTTCAGGTCGGCGATGAAGACGCGGGCGCCTTCGGATGCGAGGCGCTCCGCGGTGGCGCGCCCAATGCCTGAGGCTCCGCCTGAGACGAGGGCGGTCTTGCCTTCGAAGCGGACATTTGTGTTGGGATTGGGGGTCATCGCTATGTTCCTGAGAGCTCTTGCAGAAGGGTGAGAGCGGCCTTGGCCGAACGTTTTGCGTCGTCGAATTTGCCGGTTTCGAGGACGATGTAGCTGTCGTAGCCGACTTCGTGGAGGGCGGAGAGAACGGCTGGAACGGGCACGTCGCCTTGGCCGAAGGGTTTGGTGTTGAGACCGTCGAAGTGGGGCTGATCGGGCGTGCCGGGGGCGGCGCCGCCCCGGTAGTATTCCTTGGCGTGGACGCGGACGATGTGACGGCCAAGCTGGGCGATCTCCTCAAGTGGGTCGTAGCCGAGGCCCATGCAGTTGGCCATGTCCCAGTAGTTGCCGATGAAGGGGGAGTCGACGCGTTCGAGGAGGGCGGCGGTGCGGTCGCCTCTGAGGGTATGCTCGATGGCGAGGGTGACGCGGGCGTGTTCGGCTTCGGGGGCGAGGAGGCGCAGGTGGGCTTCGAGGCGGGCCACGGCCTGGTCGTTGCGCATCATGGCGGGGCCGAAAAAGGGCACGAGCAGAAAAGGCGCGCCGAGGTCTGCGCAGAGGCGGATGCCGGTGCGGACGGCGTCGAGGCCGAAGGCTTCCATTTCCGGGTCGGCGAGGCCGCCCCGGTTGAGGAAGTGGGCGGCAACGCAGGGGATTTCGACGCCGGCCTGGCTGGCGGCGCGGCGGATCTCTTCGCGGTTTTGCGGGGCGAGAGGGCCGTCCGGCTGTGCTTCGGCGAAGTCGTACCAGTCGAGCTCGACGCCTGCGAAGCCGAGCTCGGAGGCGACTGAGAAGACGGTTGAGAGCGGCTGTTCGATTACGTTTTGGAGGGTACCGAATTTCATGGTCTATTCCACTGTTTCGACAAGGCCGGATTCTAGTGCGCGATTTGCGGCCAGGGTAACTGAAAGGGATTTGACGGCGTCGGCGTAGGAGGAGCGAACGAGGCTCTGGTCCTGGGCCTCGACAGCGGCGATAAACTGTTCGATTTGACGGAAGTAGCCGCGTTCCTGGCCGTGGAAGTCGATTTCCTCCTGGTCGATGTAGCCGGAAATGTGGGTGTCCATGGCGAGGCGGATGTAGAGGTCGCGGCCGCAGAGCTCGGTCATAAATCCGTCTCTAGCGCGCGCTGAGCAGGTGCTGACGACGCTGCCGACGGCGCCGTTGGCGAATTTCAGGTTGACGGTGGTGCTGTCCTCGAAGTCGGCGATGGCATCGTCGGGCCCGGCGTGGCCGAATGCCTGGACGGTTTCGACTTCGCCGAGGAAGAGGCGAAGCCAGTCGAATACGTGTGTGCTCTGCTCCAGGAGCTGGCCGCCGCTGACGGAAAATTTGCCCCACCAGGGGTGGGAAGGGGACATGCGGGTAAGGAAGCGGCCCATACCCAGGCCGAGGTCGCGGCCATTGACGAGCTCTTTGGCGCGCTCGGTAATGTCGGAGTAACGGGCCATGTACCCGACCTGGTTGATGCGTCCGCTGGCGGCGATAGCTTCCTGCGTGCGGCGGGCGACTTCGAGGTCCATGGCGACCGGTTTGGCGACGAAGAGGTTGGCTCCGGCCTGGGCGGCGTCGATAGTCTGGGTGTGGTGGGCGGCGGGCGGGATGGCGATGAAGACCACGTCAGGGTTTTCGCGTGCGAGCATGTCGCGGTGGTCGGTGTAGCCGTTGCAGTTGAGTTTGCCGGCGACGCGGGCGGATGTCTGTTCGTTGATGTCGCAGACAGCGGCTACGGTCCGGTTCAGTTTTTCGAGGCTGGCGAGATAGTTTCGGGCGATTCCGCCTACTCCAATAAAGGCGATCTGCATCGTGAGGGTTCCTTGGGTGTCAGGTAGATGATAGCAAAGGGCAGGATGGGCGGGCGCGCAGGGGTCAACCGAGGCGGACGTAGAGCGAGCTGCCGCGGCGTTCGACGGGATAGGTTTCGAGGTGGTCGCAGGCGGGGGCGCGCAGGGCGCGTCCGGTGGCGATGTCAAACTGTCCGTTGTGAAGGGGGCATTCGATGACGCCGTCGATGACGAGGCCTTCGGCCAGGTAGGCGTATTCGTGTGTGCAGAGGCCGTCGGTGGCGTAGAAGCGATCGCCTTTAAGCCGGTAGACGGCGAGCGTGCGGCTGCCGTGATCGAGGCGGATGACGTCCTCTTCTTCGATGTCTTCGACGGAGCCAACTTCGATCCATTCGCCGGTTGTGTCAGCGGCGGTACGCGGCCCGGAGGTCTCAATTTCAGGGTCTTGAGGAATCGGCCGGATGACTTTGTAGTCAGGATCTCCGGTGGCCTGCTTGATAAGGGCGGGTATTAGCTCCTTGTAGGCTTGCCAGAGGCTTGTGTACGGGGGCGGCATCTGATCCTTGACGGCTTCATGCAGTTTGGGCAGGGCATGAAAGGGCGTCATGGGCATGGCGTGATGCTCGAGATGGAACTGCATGTTGACGTAGAGGAAAGCGAAGATGGGATTGACGTAGATGGTGCGCGTGTTTTCGCGATGATCGTAGGTGTCTTCGCCGAGGCCGGCGTGTTGGGGGAGGCTGAGGAGCTGCTGGAGCCAGCCGCCGTAGAAGCGGGGCAGGAGGACGAACATCATGGGCAGGAAGCTGCCGATGGCGATTGCCCAGATGGCGAAGGCGGCGTAGATGGCGAGATGGACGCGACTTGACCAATACATTTTGGGAAGGTCGCGTTCCGGTACGAAGTCGAGCACATCGGCGTTCGGGCGACCAAAGGCGTTGCGGATCAGGCGCCAGACTTCGGGCGGTCCGCTGCGCAGGTAAAAGAAGTCCATCAGGAGCTTGACAAGGTCGGCAGGGCGCTGGACCTGGATTTCCGGGTCGCGGCCGACGAAGTATGTGTGCGTGTGGTGGCGTGAATGGCTCCAGCGCCAGAGGTAGGACTCGCGAATGCCGAGAAATGAGGCGATTGCGTAGACAGATTCGTTCAGCCAGCGGGTGCGGAATGGTGTACCGTGCCCGGTTTCGTGCCAGCGGGAGTCGGCGGAAGTGTAGATGGTGCCGTAGACGAGGAAGGCGGGGATGGCCCACCAGGTGCCCCAGGAGATGGCGGCGAGGTAGGCGCTGACGCCTAGGAGCAGGAACCAGAGACCGAAGTGCCATAGAGCTGGGCCGTCGCGGCGCTGCATGATGTCGCGCATTTGCTGACGGGTCAGTTTGGGTTTCCACCACTGTTCTTCGAGGCGGCCCTGGATGCGGTCGTTGTCGAGCTCGACGGCGTCGCGGTTGCCGCCAGCTAGGCTGTAGTCTCTGCGGATCGCTTGTACGCTCATGGCTGTTCTCCTTCGGAAAACCGTCCCTGTAGGGAGCCAATGCGCATTCTGTCAAGTCAGGCGACGCGAACGAAGAGCGTGTTGCCGCGGCGTTCGACGGGATAGGTTTCGAGGTGGTCGCAGGCGGGGGCGCGCAGGGCGCGTCCGGTGGCGATGTCGAAACGGCCGTTGTGGAGCGGGCATTCGATGACGCCGTCAATTACCAGACCGTCGGCGAGGTAGGCGTATTCGTGTGTGCAGAGACCGTCAGTGGCGTAGAAGCGGTCGCCCTTGAGGCGGTAGACGGCGATGGTTTTGCTGCCGTGGTCGAGGCGGATGATGTCTTCTTCTTCGAGGTCTTCGACGGGGCCGACTTCGATCCATTCTCCGGATGAGGGGGCCGGGGCCTGGTGTTCGGGCGACTCGGTATCAGGATCCTTGGGGATGGGGCGCATGATCTGATAACCGGGATCGCCGGTGGCCTGTTTGATAAGTGCAGGGATCATCTCCTTGTAGCACTCCCAGAGGCTCTTGTAGGGGGGCGGCATCTGGTCCTTGACGGCTTCATGCAGTTTGGGCAGGGCGTGGTAGGGCGTCATCGGCATGGAGTGGTGCTCGATGTGGTACTGCATGTTCATGTAGAGGAATGCGAAAACAGGGTTGATGAAGACGGTGCGCGTGTTTTCGCGGTGGTCGTAGGTATCCTCGCCGAGGCCGGCGTGTTGGGTGAGGCCGAGAAGCTGGTGCAGCCAGCCGCCGTAGAAGCGGGGCAGGAGCACGAACATCATGGGCAGGAAGCTGCCGACGGCGATGGACCAGATTGCGAATGCCGCGATGATTGCCATGTAGATGCGGCTGGACCAGTACATTTTGGGCAGTTCACGTTCGGGCATGAAGTCGAGCACGTCTGCATTGGGCCAGCCCAGGGCGTTGCGGAAGACGCGCCAGACTTCGGGCGGGCCGCTGCGAAGGTAGAAGAAGTCCATGGCGATTTTGAGGAGGTCGGCGGGGCGCTGGACCTGAATTTCCGGGTCGCGGCCGACGATGTAGGTGTGGGTGTGGTGGCGGGAGTGGCTCCAGCGCCACATATAGGCTTCGCGCATGGTCATGAAGGAGGTGACGTGGTAGAGGATTTCGTTGAGCCAGTGTGTGCGGAAGGGCGTTCCGTGGCCGCATTCGTGCCAGCTGGCATCTGAGGAGGAGTAGATGGTGCCGTAGATGAGGAAGGCAGGAACGGCCCACCAGGAACCCCAGGAGATTACGGCGAGGTAGGCGCTGGCGGCGAGGAGGGCAAACCAGAGGCTGTAGTGCCAGAGGGCAGGGCCGTTGCGGCGCTGCATGATTTCGCGCATCTGCTGGCGGGACAGCTTTGGCTTCCACCAAGTCTCGTCCATGCGCTCGACGAGGCGGTCGTTGTCGAGTTCGACGGCGTCCTGGTGGCCGCCGGAGAGGCTGTAGTCTCTGGGGATGGCTTGGATACTCATGGGAGGACTCCTTTCTGGTCTACAAGGGAAAGGGGCGTTGACGTGTGACCGGGCGCGGAATGGGCGCAATGGTCGGGAGGGATGGGCCGCGTCTTGCGGGCGCGAATCTGTCAGTTACAAGGTGACCTGTGCAAGTGAAGATGGCGGGCTTGCCAAGGTTAACAGGGACAGAGAGGGTGGGGGCGCGTCCTCCCGGTGGCAAATTATACACTAATTGTAGGAATATCGCATGTTATAGCGGGAAAGGGAATTGGCCGGCCCGGCTTGGGGATTCGCCGGCAACCGGGAGACGATGGCCTGGATGGGTCCGGACCCCGGGCAGGCACCGAAAACGTGGAGTTTGTTCAATCACTGTGGCACTTTCCTGCTGTAATGGGCCAGAAGGCGGGTGAAATTGGTATGTCAGGCAGAAAGACAGATCGAGCCGATTGGCTTCCCTATGCTCCACGGAAAGAGGTGTGATGCGACAGTTTTCAGCGGCATAACTGCCTATCTGCCCCGCGTTTCAGGGGAGTAAGGGTGCGTTGATAAACTAGATGTTGTGGAAAGAGGAGTTTAGTTTTCGCTTAAAGTCTTGGACTGCATTTGCGGTGGCTCTTAACTTCCAAAATTGGGTGAAGAAGCCAGGACAATGCTGGCAGGCACGTCAGGGAAGTTTCTCGCTTGCGTTTTGAGAGAGACAGGAGTGATCGATCCGCGAAGTCACGCGATGTGCCGCGAAGAAAACCGAAGGCGTATCGTTAGCTCGTAGCGAAGGCGCAGGGCCCGTCGAGGAAAGGTGTTTCGCCCCCTCAGAACGCTCTCATGACGGATTTGACGGGCGCCTATTATTGGGGACAACCAAATGAGAGAGCAGATTAGTGCAATATCCCGCGGGACGCTGGCTCTTATCCTGGCGGCAGCCGTTGTCATTTCAGCTGCCGGCAGCGCCTCCGCCACCGAGGAACACATCGTCCAACCGGGTGAAACGCTGAGCCAGATCGCCAGACAGTATGGAACAACGGTTGAAAACCTTCAGGAACTCAACGACCTGCCGGACGCCAACTATGTCTGGTACGGCCAGCGCCTTCTGATTGACGAAGGGGCAACTGCGGCGCAGGCGTCGCAGGGCGAAGAGGCTTACCAGGTTTATACGGTCCAGCCTGGCGACACACTGTTCCGATTGGCGGGGAAGCATGGCATAAGCCTCTCCAAACTGATGTCGATCAATGGGATTTCCTCCGAGGAATGGCTCAGCCTGGGTCAGGAACTGCTGGTGCCCCGTGCGCTTGCGCCCGCTCCTCAGCTTGTTTTTTCCGTCTCTGACGAGCAGACGGCGGCCCCCAATCCGGAGATGCGGCCTGGGCTGACCCGCCTCGCTTTTCATACTGTGCAGACGGGAGAGTCACTCTCGGACATCGCGGGGCGGTACAGCGTCAATCCTGGCGCACTGGCCCGTTTGAACGGCCTGCAGAACAGCAGCATTCCTGAACCGGGCCGGGTTCTGCGCATACCATCAGCCAACTCGCTCGAACTTCTGGAAAGCATGGTTCGGAGGCTCGACCGGGCCCGCTACCCGACGCTTACCGAGCGCTGGGTCGAGGTCGACCTCAACGAACAGATGGCGATCGCCTACGAAGGCGCCACACCGGTTAGAGCGTTTGTTATTTCATCCGGATACGGAGACTCGCCTACCGTCACTGGTACCTTCCGCATCTGGGTCAAGATCGCCATGCAGGACATGCGCGGCGGCAGCCGCGCGGCCGGCGACTCCTACCATGTGACGGAGGTCAAGAATGTCCAGTACTTTTTCGAGGACTACGCCTTTCACGGCACCTACTGGCACAGCAACTTCGGCGTGCCCATGAGCCGCGGTTGCATCAATATGACCGAAGAGGATGCCGAGTGGCTCTTCGATTGGGCCACCCCATTCATGTACGATGACAGCGACAGCGGCTGGATGTTCAGCACCGATTTCAACCCGGGCACGGTGGTGTTGATTCATGAATGAGGGCAAGCGCAAACACCGGCTCCGTCTGTAGTTCCGGACTCCTTCGCAAGACCCCCTCTTGGCGCCCGTTCAATATTTCGGCCCGCTCTTGTGCGTATGAGCTTGGCCGCAAGAAATGGACCACAAGCAAAGGACCGAAATGGAGCATTTCACGAAGCCTGCGGGGCGCATTTCAGTGGCCGGACGCGAGCCGATGTCCAGCGTGGATCGCGCCTGGCTCTTGATGGACGATCCAACCAATCCGATGGTGATCAACGGTTTCTGGATCTTCGGGGAGCGGCTGCGTTATGAGCATGTGCTGGCTGTGCTGGAAGAGCGCCTACTGGTTCACGAACGCTTTCGCCAGCGCGTGGTTGCCGAAAGAGGCGCGTTCAGACCCCGTTCCTTTTGGCAGACCGATCCGGAGTTCGACCTGCGCGCGCACGTTGGGCGCCTGGTCCTCCCTACGCCAGGGGATATGAAAACGCTCAACAGTACCGTAGCGCGACTCCTCAACGTTCCCTTGGACATGAATCGGCCTCTGTGGAGGTTCACTCTCATCGAAGGCTTCGGGGGCGGCAGCGTCTTCTTCGGGCGTATTCACCACTGCATTGGTGACGGCGCGGCGCTCGTAAGAGTGCTGCTCGCTCTGACTGACGAGTCTGCCGAGGGGGCGCGCCCTGGACCTGATCCGCGTGCGGGACCTACTCCAGTCAGGAATACTCTGCCTCCGCCGACACAGGTCGGCGCGCGTCCGGGGGCAGGGAAATCACCGGTAGGCCGCGAGGGGGCCGGAGAACGCGCGAGTCCGCTGGCTCTAGCGGTGAGGGGCGGACAGATGGCCGGGAGGTTCATCGCTGTGTTGGCCAAGCTGGCGCTCATGAAGACTGACGACAAGACAGCTTTCAAAGGCGAGGTTGGGGTTGGCAAAGTGGTCGCCTGGTCCGAGGGCATTCCCTTGGATGATGTGAAGTTCGTGAAGGATACAATGGGGGCAACAGTGAACGATGTCCTCGTCGCGGCGATGGCCGGGGCATTGCGCCGGTATGTCGAAACTCGCGGCGACGATCCGGAGGGCAAGGAGATCCGGGCGATGGTGCCGGTAGACATCCGGGCGCCCGATGATACGAAGCTGACGAACCGCTTCGCCCTCGTTTATCTTCCACTGCCGATCGGAACCGCCAATCCCATCGATCGCCTCTTTGCAACGAAGCGCAGCATGGATTCTATCAAGCGGTCACCTGAAGCATTTGTGACCTATCAGGCAATCGCCGGCCTAGGCATTGTGTCGGACAGAGTGGCCAGGCGCGTGCGGGGCTATTATGCCGACAAAGTGAGTGCGGTTCTGACAAATGTGCCGGGCCCGCCACAGAAGCTCTACTTTGCCGGCAAGCCCATCGACACGATCGTATTTTGGGTGCCGCAGTCGGGCTCTATCGGGGTAGGAATCAGCATATTCAGCTACGCGGGGCTGGTGAACATCGGGCTCATCACCGACCGGGGACTGGCGCCGGATCCGGAAACAATCATCGCGGCGTTCCAGGCGGAGTTCGAAAACCTGCTGAGATTGGCGCGCCTCCGGGCGGGGCCGGGGAAGGGTAGCGGGGAATCCGACGCGCGGGGCGGCTTCGCCTCAAATTCGGATTAGGTTCCGATACATTTCGGGAGGGCGGTTCTAGACTCAGGAAGATGGAGGAGCTTCCGCAGGTCTTTCAGGAGTGATTCTCGCCAGCGTCCTGTGTAATTCGGATAGGATGGATCTGCGAAGGCACGCGAAGGGTCGCGAAGAACACCAGAGGCGGGCTGGTTTCTGCGGGGAGCGCGGGGGGCCGCACAATGCTCTCGCAGAGCGTTGCGCCGGCAGGTTTAGAGGGGTCCAGGTCTCGATATGCCCTGGGTGCTTTGGGCAACTGGCCACAGGGGATGGGAGGAGAGGAGGTCACATATTGGAGGCAGCCAGTCATCGTTGCTGGAGCGGTGTCCAGCCGCGGCCGGGCGTGTTGGGGCGGGTTGATTCGTAGCGCTGGCGGAGTTTCTGGAACTGTTTGGCGGAGTGGACTTCGCGGGCGGGATCGTTGTGATCACGGATGACGAAATCGGCTTCGGGCGGGTAGCAGGCCATGGTGACCGGGTCGCGTTCGGGCGTGTAGGAGGCTGGGTCTTCGTCGACGTTGTTGGGCGCGTTGGCGCTCTGGTAGCGCAGGTCGATGCTCCAGCGGACCTGGTCTGTGCGGTTTTCGAAGGAGGCGTGGGGCGTGAGATTGGTGAGCAGGAGCGCGTCGCCGGCCTTCATGGGCACGGGGACGGGTTCGACCGGGGGCAACTCTTCGCGCGGGACTTCGAGGAAGCCGGCATGGCCGCCGGTATAGTGGCGGAGGATACCGGTCTTGTGTACGGTTGGGATGACGTGGAGGCAGCCGTTTTCGAGGGTGGCGTCAACGAGGGGGATCCAGCAGGTGATGATGAGGTGGCGGTCGCAGTGTGCGAGCGTGTAGCCGGCGTCCTGGTGCCAGGGCACTTCGCCGCGGTCCCAGCCGGGGAGTTTGGGGCGGATGCGGTAGACGGAAGAGCCGACGATGTTGGGGCCGATCAGGCTCTCGATGCATGAGAGGAGGGGCGCGTGGCGGATTGTCTGCAGCATGGCGGGCCCGTTGTACCCTCCGCCTCCTTTGCCCATGACGCGGCGGGTTACTTCTTCGCCGGCTTCATTGTCCTCGAGGAAGATGGATGACAGTCGGCGGCCGAAGGGTTTTTCTGCGTGCGTGTTCGCCAACTTGCCTTCCGCATGGAGGTCGCGGATGCCTTGATCGATGATTTCCGAAAGGGCGTCCTGGAGGGGTTTGATGTCGGCCGCACTGTAAAGGTTAGGTTTGACCAGGAAGCCCTGGCGGTGAAACAGAGAGAGTTCTTCAGTCGTCAGGCTCATGGGCACGGGTCCGGTGTTTGGCGCGCTCTTTTGACGCGCGCCGTTGCGGTCAGTCAGTCCCCTGGAATTATACCGCCCAAGGCAGTGAAGGAGAAAAGTGGATTCAGTAGCTGCCTGAAGGGATAGCTTCCCACTTTTTGAGCCACTGTTCATAGGTGGGAACCGCGTTGGGACTGTTCGGGCTGTGGGCGACGAATCCCTGTTTCTGGCCGGCTGCGGTAGCCTGGGCGGTCGGTTCGTAGCGCACGTCGATGGACCAACGAACCTGGTTGGAGCGGTTGGGGAGGGCGCGGTGGGGCGTGATCTGTGTGAAGCAGAGGGCGTCGCCGGGTTCCATTTCGATTGAGACACCCTGCAGCGCGTCGCGCACTTCGGGCGCGAGGCCGAGGAAGCCGGTTTCGGGGTCGTTCCAGCCTTCGTGGAGGGGACCGCGGTGGAGGCCGGGGGCGACCTGGAGGCAGCTGTTGCGCTCGGTGACGGGATGGAGGGGCATCCAGATAGAGGTAACGTGGACCTGCTCGGCGTCGCGATAGTACTGTGCGTCCTGGTGCCAGGGAGTTTGGGTCCAGAGCTGGTCGGGCAGCTTGGGGCGGGCGTTGAAGATGCCGTGGACGGAGACTTCAGGCGTTCCGAGGAGGTCCTGCGCGAGGGCGAGGAGGGCGGGATGGAGGAGGATGTCGTACATTTGGCGGCTGACGAGGTCGCGGCGGGGGCTGCGGATGTATTCGGGGCGTCCGGCGGTTTCCCAGAGGCGGGCGAGGCGATGCTGGAAGTCGAGGTCGTCGCGGGGTTCGTCAATCAGACCCTGTTTCAGCCAGGTGTTGATGGTGTCGTCTGCCCAGCGGGAGAGGACGGTCTGCATGAGGGACAGGAGGTCTGGCGGGATGACGGCGGGGGCGTGGAGGTAGCCGTTGGCGTGGTAGAAGGCGCACTGGTCGAGTGTGAGGACAGTTGTCATGGGCAGGATCTTATGGGTAAAGTCATGCGGACTAAGAGATGCAGGTCTTGCTTAACGTCTGCTGATCTCTTCAGACTGCGTTCCAGATCTGGACATGTTGCATCAGACCTGTCTGGTTCAGGAGGCCGATACGGCCTGTGGCCTCGGCAGGCAGGCTGTAGGATTGAATCAGGAGGTCGTCTAGGTAGAATTCGAGGACCGATTCTTTGAGAAGTGTGCGGAAGCGGGCTGTGCTGGTAAACGGCCATTCGCGGGCCATGACGTCCTCCAGATGGTAACTCTCTTCGTTCTCTGACATAAGACCGAAATGGGTGACGCCCTCCGCTCCCAACTGAATGTAACTGCCGAGGCCAGTCTCGTATTCGATGTAGAGGCCGGGCCAGTCCGGTTGCGGAAGGTCGGCTGCGGGGAGAGTGACACCGCCTTCTATTACTATGCCACCAGCGGTGTCCACCGACTCTTCTGCCATTTGGACGCGTCCGGTGGGGGCGGCGAATTGGGTGGAGACCTGGCTTTTCTTCAAGGCTTCGTTTCCCAGCCAGTAACCAAACCAGAGGGTGCCGGCGTCGTCGACGAAGGCTCTCTTGAGGGGGGCCCAGTAGCAGATGTCGCGGCCGGTGTCTAGCTGGAAGCGGGTTACGGCGTGATGGTTGACGAGGATGTCGTCGGGGGTGCGGAGGAAGCGGGCAAAGTAGGTGTGCTTGTGCTCGCCGGAGTTTTCGAGGAGAGCATAGTTTGCGGGGGCGACGGTATAGGGCCCGGCGGGGTTGTCGGCGATCATGGTCTTCATGGTCCTGGAACCCTGACCGACGATGGCGTAGTATCTGCCGTTGAATTCGGCGACGGCGCCAGCCTCCATGCTGTGGGGCGGGTCGGCACCCTCCCAGACGAGCTCGGGGGAGGGGAGGGCCTCCCAATGGACGCCGTTTTCGCTACGTCCGAAGCCAAAGCCGACGGCGTCTTTGGGCGTGGCGGTCCAGTAGCCGTAGTAGCCGCCGTCTGGGCGGGGAAGAGGGAAGATGCAGTCCCAGCGGCCGTGCTGCTCGTAGTAGCGTGTGTCGACTTTGAAAATGTGGTCGTCGCCGAATTTGGTCCAGTTCATCAGGTCTTCGCTCCAGGCGAAGAAGATGTTCTGGGTCTGGCTGCCATCGTCTTCGACGCGCCATTCGGAGTAGTTGCAGATGAAGCGGCCGCTGCTGTCGAAGTCGGGTGATTTCCAGACGGCGCCGGTTCCGAGGTAGGTGACCATTTTTTCGGAGGCTTTGATGGCCCAGCCGTGGTCGGTCCAGGTGACGCCGTCGGGGGAGGTGGCGAGGCCGAAGCCTTCGCCGGGGCTGTATTCGGTGATGAGGTAGAAGAGGTAGTAGGTTCCCTCGTGGAAGAACATCCAGGTGTCCCAGTGGGCATCGACGCCATTGGATTTGAAGAACATGGACTGGGTTGCATTTGTCATTTTGTGTAGCTTCCCTAACGGGTTTGCAGCGGCGGGCAGTTCGGGCCCAGAAGTTCGTCTCGCTGCCGGGAGGAGTTGGGAATATGTCAGACCTTAAGGCCGGAGTCGACCAAGCCCTCGACGTAGAATTTGCCGAGGAGGATGAACAGGAGAACGAGGGGGAGCGAAGCGATCACATAGCCGGCATAGAGGGGGCCCCAGACGCTGAAGTCCTGGCTGGTCCAGCCGGGGACGCCGCCGGAGGTGGCGGACCGGGCCAGCTTGTAGAGTCCGACCGCGATCATCTGTTTTTCGTCATCCTGGATCATAACCAGCGGCCAGAGGAAGGAGTTCCAGACTCCGATGAAGTTGAGGACGGCGAGGGTGGCGAGCCCGGGCAGTGACAGCGGCAGGGTGATGCGGCCGATGAGATCGAGGACGCCGGCGCCGTCACAGCGGGCGGACTCGTAGAGTTCCTCCGGGATTCCTGAGATGAAGGCGCGCATGAGGAAGATGCCGAAGATAGGGCCGCCGGCGAGTTCGGGGATAATCAGAGCCAAGCGGTTGTTCAGCAGGCCGAGGCGCACGTAGACCATGTAGGCGGGGATGAAGGAGAGAACCCAGGGGACCATTAGGAGGGCGATGATGGCGTAGTAGAGCGTTTCGCGGAAGGGGAAGTCCATGCGGGCGAAGACGTAGCCGCCGATGAGCGAGAGCAGCAACATTCCCATGAGGCCAAAGATGGCTACGATGATGGTGTTGATCATGTAGTCGCCGACAATGTCCCAGGCGGCGACATAGTTGCGCCAGCGCAGCGGGAAGCTGATGGCCCATCGTTCCCAACGGTATTGGAGGCCGTTTTTGAAGGACCAGGTGATCAGGAGGTAGGTGGGGATCAGAGAGAGCAGAAGCATCACGGCGATGAACAGGTGCGATCCAATCTGGTAGTAACGGAGAGGCCGCCTGGCGGGCGGCGCGACCTGGGTGGAGGTTGTGGTGCTCAATTGCTGTTCTCCTTGCAGTGCCTTTGCTTCCTCAGGGAGCGCTAGTGACGGACTTCTTCAACAGCGGGATGAACAGTGCGGTTGACGGCCAGGGTCACGGCGAAGGTAATGACAAACAGTACCATGCCGATGGAAGCGGCGTAGCCGAACTGCTGTGTTCGGAAGGCCTTGTGGAACATGGTCAGGCCGGGGACCATGGTGGCGAAACCGGGTCCGCCGTCGGTCAGCACCAGGATCTGCTGAAATGAGGTGACGCCGGCGATGACAGCGAGAATCGTCATGAGGCGCACCTGGCCTAGTACGAGAGGCAGATCGATCTGCAGGGTGCGGCGGAGGCCGGTGCAGCCATCGACTTCGCAGGCGTCAAAGATTGATTCGGAAATCTGGCCCAGTCCTCCCAGATAGATGAGGGTGCCGACGCCTGACACCCAGGGGAAGCCCATAAACATAATCGAGTAAAGGGCGGTGGCGGTGTCGCCAAGCCAGTTGCGTGCCAGGAATCCGAGCCCGAACTGTTCCAGCAGGCCGTTAATGACGCCGAGGTTGGGGTCGTAGATCTGTTTCCAGAGGAGAATGACGACGATGAGCGGGACGAGCATGGGGATGATGAGAAAGAGGCGATAGAGCTCCTTGGACTCGGTGTCTCGGATGCGGAAGATGAGAACGGCCATGATGAAGGGGACGACTGCGCCTGAGAAAAAGAAGAAGGCGAGCAGTTTGAACATATTGAGGAGTTCACGGCCCGTTTCGGGGGAGGTGAAGTAGACGCCAAAATGCTGGAGGCCGACGAAACTGGCTTCGACTCCGGGCCGCCAGCGGTAGAAGGCGCGGAGGAGGCCGAGGATGGGCGGGTAATAGTTGAAGATCAGGAGGAGAATGAAGATGGGGGCAAGGAGGGCGTAGGCTTGCCAGGAGCGACGCATTGCCTGCCAGGTAGAGAGCTCTCTTGACCCGACAGGAACAGATTTGCCCGTCTCTGCCACGTTGCCCTGTTCTACAGCGCCTGTACCTTCTGTCATGCTAACTCCCTGGGCTTTTCCATTAGAAGGACCTCAGATCCAGGAGGAGATCCAGACACAGTCACTCATACCGATTGAAGCCCACATCCATGGGTCTGGCAGAGACCGGCAACCGGAATTCACTCTTGGCGTGCCCTTCTCAGTCTGATGACGTCGGATTTTCGACTGGCACTTCGATGGAGAAGCGCTTGTCGACCTCGAGCCAGCGCCCTATGTTAATGTCGATGACATTGATGATTGAGTCGGTCTTGATGTCGTAGGCCGTAGCAGGATTGGGCGTGAAGGTGATAACGACTTCGCCGTTTTCGTCGGTGTAGGACCATTCCGGGATCATGAGGCCATTGCCAGGTTGAAGCCATGCCTGGAGGGTGTCGTTGACGCGCGGTTGGCCATTCTCGGTGACCCGAACTGTAAGCAAAATAGAGTCTTCGCCGTCGGAGACGACCTTTTCCTTGTTGAACTCGCCTTCAATCACAATGTTGTTGAGACGCACCAGTGCCTGGATGAAGTCCGCGGCGAGAAGGGCGAGTATCAGGAAGAGCAGGCCGACGGCGGCCAAACGGATTTTGCGTAACATGTAGGCGTCAACAGGAAGAGGAATTGTGGTGAGCGGACAGGCGTGCAGGGCCGCAGTCCGCTCACCAAGATTGTGAACTCTTTAGCTGTCTGCTTCCTGGTCGGCGAGCAGTGCTTCGTAGCGGGCGACGCCTTCATCCCAGGAGCGCTGCTGGCGCTCGAAGAATTCGGCTCTGTCCATGTCTCCGATCACCCAGGCGACGAAGATGCGGCGCCACTCGGTGAAGTAGTCCCAGTCCCACAGGAGCCCCATGCCCCACCAGGCGATGGTGTAGGTGTAAAGGGGTAGTTTGTATCCTCCGATTGCGGACCACAGCGGCCCGAGCTTGGCATCCCTGGCAGAAGGGATAAACTGCTGGTTTTCGTTGTTGAGGAAGGCGTTGTTTTCGGGCTCGGTGATGAACTGCCACCAGTTGATGACCTGGTCACGGTTGCCGCGCATCTCGGTCGAGGACTTGAGCATAACGTCCTGCGGGCCGCGAATGGCCTGCACGTGTTCGCCGGGTACTTTGCCGTCACCGGCGGTATAGTCACTGGGGTCGACTGCTCCGGGCGTGCTGACGGTGGGGGGAATGTCGGCAGCGGCGGGCATTGGCGAGGGAACGAAGGTGCGCTCGAAGTCTACGTTGGGGTCGTTGGCCAAGGTTGCGAATTCCCAAGTGGCCCGGTACTGCATACCGACCGAGCCTTCGCGCCAGAGGAGGTCGAGATCGGTGGTGTTGAAGCCGTCCACCCAAGTCAGGGCGAGGGCGTACATTTCGTCCCAGGCGCGCTGGTAGATGGGCGTGTACGGGCCGATGATCTCGGCCTTGTGTGCGGGCAGAGCTTCCTCGATGCCGACGAAGAAATCGTTGTCGGCGTCCATATCGACGCAGACTTCCTGCATCATGGGCGGGAGGATCTGGAGGGCAAGGGGCCAGCAGTTGCCGGTCTCGCCTTCGCGGGGCCAGGGGGAGAGGCCAAGGCCGGCTTGCTTGAGGGCCTGGGAGACCTCCATCTGTTCAGTCCAGGTGGCAGGCGGCGTGAGACCGTGCTCGTTGAAGATTTCCATGTTGCAGGCAAGGCCGACTTCGAGGTAGGGCCAGATGGCGCGGATGGGGGCGCAGTAGTCGAGGCCGTCAGACCAGGTCAAGGAATCCATCATGGAAGGATAGAAGCTTTCGGACCAGGTTTCGTATTGGATTGCGTAGGGGCTGGGGGCGTCAAGCCAGTCGTCGATAGGGACGCACCAGCCGCGCTGGACGAGGTCGAGGCGACTCATCAGATCGGGGGATTCCCCGGAGCTTACAGCGGCGGTGAGCCAGGCGTCGTCTCCTGAGTCATCGAAAACCACTGCAATGTCCGGGTTTTGCTCTTCAAAGCGCTCGGCCAGGATGCGAGCGGCGTTGCCGACAAGGGGATGTTCGGCTGAGCGTGTGGTCCATTCGGTGGGGTGAAGTCCGCCTAGGTGACAGTGAACTTCCACCCTTTCCATCCCCATTTCTTCGCCGCCGGATTCGTCTGCCATCTCTTCACCGGTTGGTGCGCCAGGGGCAGCGCAGGCGGCCATCAGACCGACGCCGACTGCGCCGGCGGAGACCTTCAAAAAGCTTCGTCTACTCAGTCCGTTGCCAGTCATTTTCTGCCTCTTCTCCGTGTCCTTGATTGTCGAAAGATCAGGATATAGTACGGGCCTCGGATGGCGCCGTAGTCAGGATGAGCAGGACCTTGCGTCTACACCTCCTTCAGGTTGGACTTTAGTCGTGTGGAACACTGGTTGTTGGCGCAAGGTGGCGAGACGGGCGCAAAAAGCAGGCCATATCAGGGCGGGCGAGTTCGCAGCCTTTTTGGTTGGGCCTGTGCCGCTATGCCGGCTTCGGTCAGTACTTCTTTGGCGGTCTTAGCGGCTTCGGAATCGGGATCGAATCTGATGGTGCGTTGCAAGGCGAATACGGCGTGTTCGTCGCCTGCTCTGGCCAGTTCTACGGCTTCGGCGAAGCCTTTTTCCCCGAAGCTCAGATCGCGGGCCACGACTGGATTGTCGTAGTCTTTCCAGTAGTATTTGTATTCGTCGGATTCCCAGTCTTCATAGACCTCTTCCCATTCGAGCCCGCTGGGGCCGTGGGGGGTGAGCATCTGCTCGGCGATCAGGTCGCCTACGGCTTGGTAACGGTTATCAAGCGACAGCCGCAGCCGATCCTCGGTGTAGTTGGGCAGGGCCTGATGAATGGTGAGGGCGGGGAAGATAAGTGTGTCGCCGACATCGTAGTCGGTGGAGTGCCAGATCGGTTCTATCTCTTCCTCGCCCTCGACGTCGACGGCCAAGGCGCCGGCGCCCAGGGAAAAGTGGTGATCGAGCACGCGTCCGACTTTGTGAGATCGGGGAATGACGGCGAGGGGACCCAGTTCGATAGGGCAGTCGCCGATGGGGGCCCAACTTGTAAGCGTCTCGAAGTTGCCCTGGAAGTGGACGAAGTCCTGGTGCATGGGGGTGGTATGTTCGGTGTACTTGGGGAACCAGAGACGGGCGATCTGATTGGGGTGAGGCATGATTGGGCGGCCCATGATCTTTTCGATCATGCTTGTAACTTCGGGCCAGTGGCCGGCGCGGTGGAAGGGCTCCAGTTTGTAGACCTGGCTGTAGCCGTCGACGTATTCGCGATCGCCTTCGGTGCACTGCTTTGTCGTGTCGGCGATGCCGTCGCAGGGGTCGGTGTCGGGGAGGAGCCAGCCGATTTCCTGGATTTTGGTCATCATGACGCGGCGCAGCTCGCTCATTTTGTCGGGGTTCTGGAGTTGTCTGAAGAAGAGATAGCCCTCGTCGGCGAGGCGGCGTTTGAGTTCGGGGGGGTCGTCGAAGGCGTCGTTCGAGACGCGGAACTCGCGGATTTCCTGGGCCATTGGAGCTTCCTTTCCTAGGTCACGTTGACGTTTGATTTGTTCTGTCAGATCAGCGACAATAGTAGGATGTCTACATATAGAATAGCCAACTATCAGTGGCAGAAATTGTACGTGTTTCTGCAAGGACACCCTCGTGCCTACGCAGGGCAAGAGGA
>JAJDZJ010000003.1 GCA_022824685.1 Caldilineaceae bacterium | reverse complement strand
GCCCTCAGTCGGCGAGATAAGTTAAATTCTCCGTCTACGTGCCATCTTTCGTACATTTCCCTGTGTCTTACCCCGACCTGGAAGAGTATTCGGCTGCATTTCGATGTTCTGACCCAATTTAGATGCAATCGCCCTGGGAGTCACCGCACTCGACGACATAGCCTGTGCCCACTATCCCGACAACGAGACCCTCGCCGCCACCAGCGGCGAATACCTGCACAAGAGCTTCCAGTACTGCTTCGACGACGACTGCCTCGCCAGCCTGCAGTGGTTCTACAAATCCGCTTCCAAGCTAGGTATCATTAAGCAGGCCCCGACTGTCGTATTCTATGATTCTTGACCAGCGACAATGAAGGAGTGTACCGATACAGAAAGGTCTGGGGGTTAATGGGAATCCCTAAAACCTGTCTCCAGGGCGACTTCTCAAAGTCGTTCGGGAAAACGATGGGATTCCCCCTTGCCCCTGAATCCGGCGGAATGCCAACCTGGTAAAATCATGACTTGGAAAGTGTTATCATCGTCAGAACCCGCTTCTACTTTCAGGCACTTGAGTTCCTCGAAGAGTAAGATCTTCTGCCGGCGCCTCTGATGCCTCTAACTGCCTGGCGTGTCGACGACCGGCCCGCGCAGAACGCAGGCAAACCTGTGCCATCCATCCTTGACCGCCTACCCTTCACCTTCCCCTTCTATCTCATCGGACAGCCTGCCTTCTCAGCTCGCTGCGGCTTCGTCACCGTCGGCCTGCGCTTTGCACTCCAGATCGTGGGCAGGTGTCACACCGGCACGCCTGTCCTCCAGGCCGCAGCAGCATCTGAAAAAGGCGGGCCTTGGACATCCGCCTGGCCTGAGGTACCATAGGTCCTGTAGTTCCAATGACGGACACTACGGCCGGTGCAATCACAACACTCGTAGTTTGCACACTTAGAGTTCCATAGTCCTCCGGGGAACGTTAAGACAAGGACGTCTTAATCATGTCAAACTGGCAACGCCGCCAACACCCCGAACCCACCCCCCAGGCCGAAACGAAACCTGTCCGCGTCGGCTGTGTTGAGTATTTGAATGCCCGCCCGCTCTGGCAGGGCCTTGGCAGAAGACCCGACCTCTTTGCGTTGCAATACGACGTACCCTCGCGCTGTTCCGCCTGGCTGCACAGCGGCGCCGTTGACCTCGCTCTGCTTTCCTCCATCGAATACACGCCCCGATACCGCGTTGTGCCCGGAGCCGCAGTCACCTCTATGGGGCCAGCCGCCTCGGCTGCGGTGTTCTGCAGGAAGCCGCTGACAAGGGCTCGCTCCGTCGCGCTCGATCCCAGCTCCCGAACTTCTGCCACCCTGATGCGAATCCTCTGCGCTGAGTGGTTCGACATTGAGCCGGAGTTCATCACAATGGAACCGGACCTGACCGTGATGCTCAATCGGTGCGACGCCGCGCTCCTGATCGGCGACAGCGCTATGCATGTGGACCATGCCAGGCTTGGGCTCAGCAAGTTTGACCTTTGTAACGAGTGGCGCGGCCTGACCAGTCTCCCATTCGTCTTTGCATTCTGGACCTGCCGGCCAGAGGCCCTGACCCCACTCCATCTCCAGGCTATCGGCGATGCACGCGAATCCGGCGTTGCCGCGCTCGACGCAATCGCCGGCGCACACTACCCCCAAGACGAGGCCCTGGCTGCTGCCGGGGGGGCCTACCTGCGCCAAAGCGTCCAATACCGCTTCGATGAAGACTGCTTCGCCAGCCTGCAAAGGTTCTACGCCTACGCATCCAAGCTTGGCATCATCGAACAGGCCCAGCCGGTCCGCTTTTATGGGACGTGATGCCCTAAGTTGAACCGGTGGTCAACCAAATCCAAGGTGGCGGTTTTATACCGTCATCCTGTCCCGCAAAACCTGGAGCAAGCGGAACAGTTCGCGCCTGACTTTCTCTGTCTGTATGCTCAGAATCAGGACCCTCGCCCGCGATTCGCGCTCTTTCGCTGCGACCAAACGCACTCTGTGCGCCTGCGCCGACCGCTGCAGACTGTTCTTCGATTACCCCACAAGCGTCAATTCCTGAAATTGTTGGGGCGCACGCGCAAAGGGAATCTCATTGCGCATCTGCAGCGCTTGCACGACCGTCCCCGGCGACCAGCTACGTTTCCCCAATAGCTGTAGACAGCGGTCCAGGTGGAAGATCCCCTGCCCACAATCTGGACAAAGGAGTTGCTCGTTTCACCATTACCTGCACTTCCGACAGCTGGCCGTTACCTCGCCGACACCCTGGTTATGCAGGCCGCGGCCGCATACGAACAGGCCGACCCCAGGGCACACACCGCAGGCCGAACCTCGATTAAGCTGACAGGCTGCCGCAAAACGCTGTTCCTTTCGCAACCCCCGTTGAATCGAGAGACTGGGCTGACTCATCCCTCATTGCATGCATAAAGGTGGTCGGCCGCAAACGGCCTCCCAATTGCCTGGGGATTCCCCCCGCAACGCCCTCATCTGAAAAGCGTCCGCCCGCAATTTTGGAGCCACGGTCGCAGCGATGGCGCCCCGCAAACGCTGCCGCAAGCTGTAGCGTATCGACACGCCGCTTCAGTCAATTTGGCCTTCTCTGGCCGGAACGCGACCGTCTCCCAGTCGCCAAAAAAAATGCCATTTTGAAAACCACCTTGTGTGGAATATACTGTAGGCCATAGGCTCCCCGGTTTCTCAGCAACTGAGTAGACGATGGCAACCCCTCTTGGTGGCCCGATTTCAGGAATTTCAGACGCACGAAGGCTTCGCCGGCGGGCGGAACTCTTGCGCGCCTTGGAACGCTCGGCTATCCATCTTGTGCTGTTGTTGGGTACCGTTTCCATGTTGGCACCCCTTTTTTGGATGATTTCGACCTCTCTCAAACCGGAGTGGGAAGTCTTCCTGCTCCCACCCAAGTGGCTCCCCAGCGAATTTCAATGGATCCATTACCGTCAAGCCTTCTTCGACTACTTCAACTTTGCCCAGTACGGCGCAAATACCATGATCATTACGCTGGGCGTCCTCGCGGGTCGACTGTTGAGCGCTTCGTTGGTCGCTTTCGGCTTCGCCCGTATCCGCTTCATCGGCCGCGACGCCATCTTTATCGTAGTGCTGGGGACAATGATGGTGCCCCACCAAGTCACTATCATCCCGCTCTACATCCTCTTCCGCGATCTCAAATGGCTGAATACCTTCCTGCCTCTGATCGTGCCTGCTTGGTTCGGCGGCGGCGCATTCTTCATCTTCCTGCTCCGGCAGTTTATCCTCACCATTAACCCCGAGCTTGACGATGCCGCCCGCATCGATGGCTGCGGCTGGCTCGGTATCTACTGGCGTATTACCCTGCCCCTGATCAAACCGGCTCTGGCCGCAGTTGCCATCTTCTCCTTCCTCGGAACCTGGAACGACTTCTTTGGGCCTCTCATTTTCTTGCGCAGCCGAGACATGCTGACGCTGGCCGTTGGCCTCCACTTCATGGCCACCGCGGCATCTTCCTCTGTCCGACCGAACATGCCGCACTTGATGGCCGGTTCAACCATGTTGCTCCTGCCGCCGCTGCTCGTATTCTTTTTCGCGCAACGCTACTTCATTCAGGGGGTTACATTCTCGGGCATTAAGGGTTGAGTCTACTGCCTGCTGGCGCCTGTTCTACTGGGCCATATGTCCACTTTCAGGAGTTCGCAGTCTGAAGAGGATTCGCGATTCACTCTCACCATTTAGGAGGAAGTCATGTCGAACAAGCAGTTTAGCCGTAGACAACTCCTGCGCGGGGCTGCCGTTCTCGGCGCCGCCGTTCCCTTCCTGCAAGCATGTGGAGCGCCGTCGCCCGACGCCGCAACAGATGACTCCGGCGGCGCCGAATCCGACCCCGGAATGGAGAAAACCACCGTCCGCTATGCCCAGGTGATCGGCCCGCTGGACAAACAGGTCGATATGTTCAACGAACAGAGCGACTCAATTCACGTCGAATTTGAACTTGTCCCTTGGGGCGAACACGCAGACAAGCTTCTGATCGATGTCGCCGCCGGCACTGCTCCGGATCTCTGGTTCATCGGCGGCCCCTGGTGGATTCAGATCAAACGCAAAAAGGTCGCCCTCTCGATCAGCGAATTCCTCGCCAACGACCCCGATGTGGTGATGGACGACTTCGAGTTCCCCGCCGACAGTGACTGGGGTATGCTCGACGGTGATATCTACGGACTTCCCACAAACTCGGTCATCCTGCGCGGTCTTGCCTATAGCGAAGATCGCTTCGAAGAGGCCGGTCTTGACTTGCCCAACGAAGACTGGACCCTGTCCGACATCGCCGCAGTCGGTCCCCAATTGAAAAGGGGAGACGACTCCTTCGCCATCACCTCTCCCCTATTGGCCGCCGACCTCTATCTCACCACCATCTGGCAAAACGGCGGCCAGGTCATAAACGAAGACGAGTCCAAGAGTCTTCTCGACCAGCCGGAAGCTGTTGAGGCGATTGAGCAACTCGTGGCCTGGAACGAGTTCAGCATGAAGCCCGGCGCCGACCAGGCCTTGGGCGAATTCCCCACCGCCAGCGGTAAAATTGCCATGTGGCCTATGGTCCTTGCCGACTGGGACACCTGGCTCAAACGCACTGCCAATGACTCAACCAACCAGTGGATGACTTACTGGCCCTCCACCTCCAACCCGCCTGCTGTCGATGTCTACGCCGGCAGTGTCCACATGGAGGCGATCTGGTCCCAGTCCGAAAAAGTCGACGCCGCCTGGGAATTCTTCATCTGGCGGGCGATCAATCAGGACTCGCTCGACTACCAAATCACTCTCTTTCCGATCAACTATCGGATGGAGGAGACCGTAAACAGTGCCATTACCAACGAACGTCAAGCTGACTTCCTGACGCTTCACCTTCCCATAACCGGAAAGTCCACTGGCGAATACTGGGGCCCCAGCACTACCGAGATCTTGAACGCATTCCGCTCCGAGTACGAGCTTGCCATTCTGGGCGAAAAGACGACCAAGGAAGCCATGGAAGCCGCTACAAAGGCAATTGATGTGATTCTGGAAGACGCCTAGTTCGACGCCCGCTTCTTCCCTACATCTCATTGGCGAATGTAGGCCGGGCATTTGGTGACTGTTCAATCGCCAAGTGCCCGGCCCCCTCCACCGCACGGCGGACAGAGTTTACGCAATGGCTACCCTTGTCAGACCGGCGTCGGCCCAAATTCCCAAAAGGCGCATGTCCCGCACCGCGCTGTTTGAGAACGTGGCCGGCTATCTCTTCATCAGTCCTTGGATTATCGGATTCCTCGCATTCGAATTCGGCCCGCTGATTGCGGCTGGTTACCTGGGCTTGACCAGGTACGACATCCTGACGCCTCCAAACTTTGTTGGTCTTGCCAACTTCGAAAAAATGTTCACCCGTGATCCGCTCTTCTGGAAAAGCATGTGGGTCACCGCTATCTATTCGCTGAGTACGGTCTTTCTCGGCGTTATCCTGGGCGTCGCCCTTGCTCTCCTGCTAAACCAGAAAGTTCGCGGCATGTCACTGTATCGCACAATCTACTATCTGCCAGCGGTCGTGTCCGGGGTTGCCGTCGCCTACATGTGGATATGGGTTTTCACCCCCGAAGCTGGAATCGTCAACTACGCTCTCAGCCTCATCGGCGTCACAGGACCAAACTGGCTGTTCAGCACCACCTGGACACTGCCGGCCTTTATCGTTATGAGCCTTTGGGCTGTTGGCGGCGGGATGGTGCTCTATCTCGCGGGCCTGCAAGGTGTCCCCACACAGCTCTACGAAGCCGCCTCCCTCGATGGCGCCGGCCGCTGGGCCTCGTTCTGGAACGTGACACTGCCCATGATCTCTCCGGTCATCTTCTTCAACTTCATTATCGGTATCATCGGTTCTTTCCAGGTCTTTACCAACAGCTTTGTTATCACCAAGGGGGGGCCGGCCAACTCCACGCTGTTTTTTGTTCTCTACCTGTACCGCCACGCATTCGAGAACTTCAAGATGGGGTACGCCGCCGCGCTCGGGATGATCCTGTTCCTGGTCATAATGACGCTTACAATCATTTCGTTCCGTCTATCAAACCGGCTCGTGTTTTATGAGGGACGAGTTACGTAGCCAGACTTAAACCGCGGATTCTTGGAGCCGCTCAGTAAACAGGCGCCGCGGTTTGAGGTTAGGCTCTCCAGGTTCCAGATAGCTGCGGGCACTCGCAATAGAAAGGGAAAACCGAATGTTGACAGAACAGCAGAAGGCCCACTTTCATGCGTTGGGCTTCGTTAAAGTGGAAGGGGCGCTCACGCCCGCCGAAGTCGATGAATTCTCATGGCGGTTCGACGACATCATCGCCGCCGGTGAGACACAAGGCGACGAGTCGGAGGCAGGAGCCCGCATCTTCCCCGACGGTCACCGCGTCATCCTCCCGCTCATCGAGGCCGATCCCTATTTCTATAACCTCCTCGATCACCCCAACCTGGCTTCCATTGCCGAAGACCTGTTGGGCGAGGATTGTATCTTCTACGGCAGCTCCGACGGCCAAATCCACAACGGCGACACAAACTGGCATCGCGACGGCGGCTCCCCCGAACCCGCGATCGAGGCCAAGCTGACTTTCTACCTGGACGAAGTCGCGCCCGGCCAGGGATGCCTCAGCTTCATCCCCGGCAGCCACCTCTGGCCACTCCATTTCAACGACCTGGAGAAGCGGGTCGACGAACTCGTGCTCGGCTATCCTGCACAGGAGTTCCCTGGGCGTTACGATCTCCCCGCCGGCAAAGGTGACGTGATCGCCTTCCAGACGCGCATCTGGCACTCCTCTTGGGGTGGCGGCGCCAACCGCCGCCAAATGGCATGGATGATGCGCACTGCTCCCCGCATGCAGTGGGAAATCGACCGTATCGCTGACTTCAACAAGTGGTATTCCGCAAAGTGGTCGCAGAAAACCGGCCGACTCGTCTCGGACCGCCTATTCGAAACTGCCGACAAGCGGCGCATGAAAAAGATTCAACTGCTCAAAGATTTGGGAGCCTGAAGGCCCACTCAATCAAAGCCCGCCTATTCTCCGGCTGTCCCGCCGCGTAATCAACACAAAAGACTGGGCCTGGAAAGCATCCCTCTCTGCCCACCTCAAGGGTCCGCAGATAAAGCGTCAAACGATCGCCTGCCATCCCAAAGTCCCACGTATCCTGCAAAACCTGAATCAGGCAGCCACAGGCCGTAGATCTGGAGTGTGGCCCCTGCTGGCAATCCACTTTGACAAAACTAGCATAGCCGCACTACACTTGCACCGCGTTCTCAATCCACTACGCCCTTGATTCTATCCTCTAAGTTTTCTTCCTTGCCTTCGCACGATAACTCACTGAAAACCACTTTCCAAGGAGAAACAGCAAATGTCCGATACCCTGAATGTATCGCGCCGCGACTTTGTACGCGCCGCCGGTTTGGGCACTGCCGGCCTCGCCCTTGCCGCCTGTGCCGCCCCCGTAGCCCCGGCTGCAGGCGACTCCGCCGGCGATTCCGCTGCAGCGCCCGCCCAGGAGCCCGTCAACGTCACCCTGATCTCCTGGTGGAACCATCCCTTCCGAGACCTCTTGCCCGCTTTCAACGACCTCCACCCCGATATCGCAGTCGAATTCATTGACTCAGGGCAGGGCTACGCTGAAAAAGTGATGACCGCGATGGTCTCCGGCTCCGAACTCACCGATATCGTCGGCAGCCAAGACTACAACCTGCCCTTGTGGGCGGCCACCGGCGGCATGGCCGACCTCACCGACCTCATGGCGCCACACCAGGACAGAATCGTCTCGTACAAGCTAAACCACGGTGTCCACGAAGGCAAGAATTACGGCGTTCCATGGGATGGATCTCCCTGTCTCCTTTATTACCGCCGCGATGTCACCGAGGAATATGGCATCGATCCGACCGCCATTAGCAGTTACCAAGATTGGCTGGCCGCGGGCGAAGAGTTGTCAGCCGCCTCTGACGGCCAAAGCCGGCTTTGGGGCATTACCAAGGGCAACTACTTCCCTTGGCTTAGTTGGACTTGGCAACGGGGCGGGGGAGTCTATGACCTGCAACTCGAAAACGTTATCGTCGACCAACCCGAAGCCATCGATTCGCTCGCTTTTCTCAAGACGCTCTGGGATTCAAACGCCGTTTTTCAGGACTTTAATTGAGATATCGGGTTGGCTTCCTACAAAGACGGCTCCTCCGCCATCTTCCCGGGTGCCATCTGGTTGGCCGGCAGTATCGAAGCAAACGCCCCTGAAACAGTTGGTCAATGGGCGGTTACACAGCTCCCAGCTTGGATGGAAGGGGGCAGCCGCGCCTTTACATGGGGAGGCTCTCAGCTATGCATCCTCGAGACCAGCAAGAACAAGCTGGAAGCCTTCACTTTCCTCGAATACTCCCAGTTATCTAAGGCCGGCCAGGAGGTCCTCTGGACATCCGGCGCCCTTTTCCCCGTTCTTCACGAAGCGCTAGACTGGCCAATTATGAACGAGCCTGTCGAGTTTTACGGTGGGCAGGTCGCTCTCAGAATGTACGCCGAAGTCAATTCTGCGGTCCAGCCTTTCGTCTGGGGTGAAGGTTGGTCTGAGGCATGGGACGTACTGGTACAGGCCCAAGGCCAAGTCCTGGACGGTGAAGTCGGACCTGAAGAAGCCCTTAGTTCTGCCGCGCAAGAGATTAGAGACCTGCAAGGCCTAGGCTGAGCACTCAAACAAATTCGATCTCGGTCGGTGCCCGCACTGAGTCCACGCTTGCGAGCATCGGCCGGTCTTCTTGTCGACGATCATACCAGAAATTGAGCGAACAACGCTCAGACTGCCCCTCGTACCCCTTTTCCTGACAAGGAACGTGAATATGGGAGTGGCAACAACGCCCCCAACCGTCGGGCCCGTATCGCCTCCCAAGAGGTCAAGCTATTTCATCTGGGAAAAAACAGCCCCATACGTCTTTATCTCACCCTTCTTCATTCTGTTTGGTGTTTTCGGGGCCTTCCCAATTTTTTTCGCTGTCTGGATCAGCTTCCAGGACTGGAAGAGTGTTCGTTCAAGCGAATACGTTGGCTTCAAGAATTACGCGCGCCTGTTTACCGACGACAATTTCCATATCGCATTGTCCAATACCATCATCCTGGGTATTCTCGTCGTCCCTCTGATGGTCATCTTCAGCCTGAGCCTTGCCAACGTGCTCAATCGGCCAATTCGCGGTCGCGTCATCTACCGTACAGCGTACTTCCTACCCGTCGTCACATCGCTTGTCGTCGTCGGCATTCTCTTCGATTTCTTTCTCGGATCAGTCTACAGCCCCCTTGGGTTGGTCCTGCAGGTCTTCGGTATCGAGTATAAAGGCCTTACGAACCAAGCGGTTTTTGTTAAGCCCGCGATCCTGGTCATGATCCTGTGGCGCTGGGTCGGCTACAACATGATGATCATGCTGGCCGGCCTCCAAAGTATTCCTAACGAGCTTTACGAAGCTGCCCGCATCGACGGCGCCAGCGGTATGCAGGCCTTTCTTAATATTACCGTCCCGCTTATGCGACGCGTCATCGCCTTCGCCGCTATCCTGTCGACTATCGGCATGTTCAACATCTTTGAGGAGGCCTATATGCTGGTCGGAACTAGCGGCGGACCCGATCGTGCCGGACTGCTCATGGGTCTTATCATCTACAGACAGGCCTTTGTCAGCTTTAAGTTCGGCTATGCCTCCGCGCTTGCCTATGCAAACGCGGTTATCATCATTGCTTTGTCTTTCCTGCAGATTTTTGCCAGTGAACGCGCCGCTCCCGATTGACGCATCCTTCGATCAAGAACTGTCCCATATGAGTCAGAATGCCAGCGCAGATGCAGCCGGACACCAAGTCAGTCCGTATGCTCCCAAGAGAAGGTTCTCCTTGGGGCCACTTTTCACGCATGTTTGCCTTTTCGTAGCTCTTATTATCTTTGTCTTCCCCTTCTACTGGATGGTCTCGTCCTCTCTAAAGCCAATGGCTGACATCTACATAGTGCCAGTGCAATTCTGGCCTGCTCGCCCAGGGCGATTGCATCTAAATTGGGTCAGAACATCGAAATGCAGCCGAATACTCTTCCAGGTCGGGGTAAGACACAGGGAAATGTACGAAAGATGGCACGTAGACGGAGAATTTAACTTATCTCGCCGACTGAGGGCC
>JAJDZJ010000026.1 GCA_022824685.1 Caldilineaceae bacterium | reverse complement strand
GCCCTCAGTCGGCGAGATAAGTTAAATTCTCCGTCTACGTGCCATCTTTCGTACATTTCCCTGTGTCTTACCCCGACCTGGAAGAGTATTCGGCTGCATTTCGATGTTCTGACCCAATTTAGATGCAATCGCCCTGGGAGTTCGAGCTACGAATGTTCTGACAGGACCAGTAGCGATTGGGATTCATGATGAATTCAGTTGCTCAATGCTGGCGGCGACCTGCTTCCGTTGGGACTCGAGTTCTTCCAGTTTATCGCGCTCGCGCTGCACAACGTGCTCCGGGGCCCTGGCGACGAAGTTATCGTTATTGAGAAGACCGGAGGCGCGGCTGATCTGGCCGTCGATGTTTACGATCTCCTTTTGCAGTCGTTTCTGTTCGGCCTCCAAATCTACCATACCGGCGAGGGGAAGATAGGTGGTGATTCCGCCGGCGGAGAGTTGGACAGACGGACCCGATTCGGTTCCGTTTGCCGTAGCTTCGAATGTAACCTGGGATTCGTCGAGGCGCGCCAGGACAGTGAAGAGATCCAGGTTATCTTGCACCAGTGTCCCGCCACCACTTCCGAAGACGGCGGCGATGCGGCGACCGGGTTGGACATCGTATTCGGCGCGGGCGTTGCGGATGGCGCGTACGATCTCCTGAATGCGGGCGAAGTCGTCTTCGGCGGCTGGATCGCGCGGCGCCGACGGGCGAGGCCAGCGCTGGGTCATCAGGGCCTCGGCGCGGGCAGGCACGCCGGGCAGGTGGCTCCAGATTGCTTCGGTAACGTAAGGCATGAAGGGATGCAGCAGGCGCAGGGACTGCTCCAAAGTGAAGGCGAGGACCTGGCGTGTGGCGGCGGCGGCGGAGGCATCGTCTCCATAAAGGCGGGTCTTTGCGGCCTCGATGTACCAGTCGCAGTATTCGCTCCAAAGGAAATCGTAGAGCTGGCGGCCGGCTTCGCCGAGCTGCCAGTTTTCGATGAGCTGGGTGACGTGTTCCTGGAGGGCGCTGAAGCGGCTGAGAATCCAGCGGTCTGCGAGTGTTTGCGCGTCCTGCGGGGGCAAGGCATAGGTGACGGCGTGGCGTTCTTCCGTGTCTGTCAGTTGGGCATCGCGCCCCTCCAGGTTCATGAGGACGAAGCGGGCGGCGTTCCAGATCTTGTTGGCGAAGTTGCGGTTGGCTTCGATGCGGGTGACGCTGAGCTTCATATCGTTGCCGGGCGTGCCGCCGGTGAGCAGGGTGAAGCGGAGGGCATCGTTGCCGTAGGCGCTGATGAGGTCGAGCGGGTCGAGGGCGTTGCCGAGGCTCTTGCTCATTTTGCGGCCGTCTTCGGCGCGGACGAGTCCGTGCAGATAGACGTAGTGGAAGGGGACTTTGCCGGTAAAGTAGAGGCCCATCATGATCATGCGCGCGACCCAGAAGAAGAGAATGTCATAGCCGGTTTCGAGAACCGTTGTGGGATAGTAGCGGGCCAGGTCCGATGCGTGGGGGGCCGCGTCGTATGCGGCGCCTGGGCTGTCATCCTGCTGCCCATTCATGTTGGCCTGGGGCCAGCCGAGTGTGCTGAAGGGCCAAAGGCCGCTGCTGAACCAGGTATCGAGGACATCCTCGTCCTGTTCGAGCGCGACGATTTCGCCGTAGTGTTCGATGGCTTGTTCAAGGGCCTCGCTTTCGCTACGGGCGGCGAACTGATGGCCGTCGGGCCCGTACCAGATGGGGATGCGGTGGCCCCACCAGAGTTGGCGGCTGATGCACCAGTCGCGGATGTTTTCCATCCAATGGTAGTAGTTGCGTTCGAAGCGGTCGGGCACGATCGTGATGTGTCCGTCCTTGACGGCAGCGATGGCGGCTTCCGCCAGAGGCTTTGTTTTGACGAACCACTGGTTGCTGAGGAGCGGCTCGACGATGGTGTGACAGCGCTGGCAGTGGCCGACCTCGTGGACATGGGGTTTTTCGCAAACGACGAGACCGGCCGCGTCCATGTCCTGCCACAGGTTCTGGCGAGCCTCGAAGCGGTCCTGTCCGGCATAGGGTCCGGCGGCGGCGTTGAGGGAGCCGTCTTCGTTGGTGATGTTGACGAATGGAAGATTGTGGCGCTGGGCGATGAGGTAGTCATTGGGGTCGTGACCGGGTGTGACCTTGAGCGCGCCTGTGCCGAACTGGGGGTCAACGTGTTCATCGGCGATGATGGTGATCTCTCGTTCGAGGATTGGGACGAGGGCGGTCTTGCCGATGAGATGGGCATAGCGCTCGTCCTGGGGATGGACGGCGACGGCGGTGTCGCCGAGGATGGTTTCGGGCCGGGTGGTGCTGACTTCGACATGGCTGGTTGGGGGCGAGGCGCCGTCACCATCGCGCAGGGGGTAGCGGAAGGTGTAGAGTTTGCCCTCGATGGATTCATGTTCGACTTCGAGGTCGCTGATGGCGCTCTCGCAGCGGGGGCACCAGTTGACGAGGTAGTTGCCGCGATAGATGAGGTCGTCGTTGTAGAGGCGGATGAAGGCTTCGAGGACGGCGTCGCTGAGGCCGTCGTCAAGGGTAAATCGCTCGCGGGACCAGTCGCAGGAGATGCCCATGCGGCGCTGCTGTCCGCTGATGTGGGCGTGGTACTCGTCCTTCCAGTCCCAGACTTCCTGCAGGAAGCGTTCGCGGCCGAGGTCGTGGCGAGAGGTGTCGGATTCGGCGAGTTTGCGTTCGACGACATTCTGGGTGGCGATGCCGGCGTGGTCGGTTCCGGGCACCCATAGCGTGGGCCGGCCGGCCATGCGGTTGTAGCGGATGAGCATGTCCTCGACGGCGCTGGTGATGGAGTGGCCGAGGTGGAGCGCGCCGGTAACGTTGGGCGGCGGCATGGAGATGACGAACGGCGGGGCATCGGCGTCGGCGAGTCCACTCTCGATCTGCTGTTCGGGGCGGAAGAAGCCTTGTGATTCCCACCAATGGTAGAGCTTTTCTTCCCACTGTTGCGGTTCGTAGATCGTGGGCATTTCCGCACGTGTTTCATCCTGTTTCGTCGTTGTCATCGATTCCTGTTCTCCAATCGCATTTTCGCCGTTGTCGAGCGGCTGGACTGCGGGTCTATATATCTGATTTTCTCTTGCGCGTGCAGCGGCCAAGATTTCAGTCAAAAATAAAAGTCACTTCAGTCAAAGGACGAAGTGACTCCGCGGTACCACCTTGGTTAGCGGGCAAGGAACTTGCCGGCTCTCTCTGCCGCGATAACGGGCGGACCCGGGGAGAGCTACGGTATGAAACAGTTCACTCTCCAAGCCTTCCCGGCGACTTTCCCCTCTGCGACGACGGCCCAGTGTAAGCGGAGCTGTGGTCGTCGGATGCGCTGCGGAAACGGACGCCCCTTTCAGCCGGGGAGGCGTCTCTCTGACGTTTGCGCGCGTGGGTACTCCTCCGGTGCGCTGCCGTTCTTTATTTGCGGAGGGTATTATACGGGCGATTGGGGTTGGCGTCAATTTTTCTTGCGCCGCGTGCAGCGGCAGTCAGGGGGCAGGGGTCAGCGGGTTGCCGCGGGAGATGATGCGGGGGCGGCGGCGCGGGCGCGGCGGAGGCCTTCGAGGGTGTAAAGGAGGAGGGCGGTCCAGATGAGGGCGTAGCCAACGAGCTCGACCGAGGTGAAAGGTTCTTTGTAGAGGAAGACGCCGAGGAGGAACTGGGTGGAAGGCGCGAGGTATTGCATGAGACCGAGGCTGGAGAGGGGGATGAGGCGGGCAGCCGCGCCAAAGCTGACGAGGGGGATGGCGGAGACGGTGCCGGCGGCGAGGAGGAGGAGGCTGATTCGGGGCCAGGCGTCGCTGTTCCAGGCGGCTCCCTGGGGGCCGATGTAGAAGAGGAGAATCAGCGCAGGGAGTAGGAGCAGGGCCATTTCGAGGCAGAAGCATTGCATACCGCTCAGGTCGATCTTTTTGCGGATGAGGCCGTAGAAGCCGAAGGTGCCGGCGAGAGAGAGGGCGATCCAGGGGAGCTGGCCGAGGCTGACGGCGAGGTAGATGACGCCGGCGGCGGCGATGGCGACGGCGACCTGCTGGCCGCGGCGCAGATGCTCGCCGAGAAAGAGGCGGGCGAGGAGGACACTGAAGAGAGGGTTGATGAAATAACCGAGGCTGATCTTGGCGACGTGGCCGCTGTTGACGGCCCAGAGATAGGTGATCCAGTTGGCGGCGGTGAGGAGGGCGGCTGCGAGGACGAGCAGGACGGTGACGGGCGATGCGCGCAGCTTCAGTAGCCAGGCACGGTCTCTGAGGAGCGCGACGGCGATGATCATGGTAACGGCGGACCAGATGAGACGGTGGGCGAGGACTTCGAGGGCTGGCAGGTGCTGCAACTGTTTCCAGTAGACGGGGAGGAAACCCCAGGTCCCGAAGGCGATGAGGGCATAGAGGTAGCCGCGTAAGGGGGCGTTCATGGGGTCGGGGCGGCGCGCCGGTGTCTATCGGGCTCTTGGCGGCAGGTCACCGGGCGCGGCTCTTGAGAAGGAGGCGGCGGGGGGCGATCTGTTCGACGGCGGCGCGACTCCAGGGCATTTTGTGATAGGCGCCTTCGAGCCACATCGGGATCTGGTCGGCGTAGTTGCGGCTGATGGGGTGGCCTGACTGGCCGCTGGCCGTTACGCTTTGGGCAGCGTCCCAGTTGCCGATGTCGTAGATTTGGCGGTATGCGGCCTGGACCTGGACGAGGCCCGGGGGCAGTTCGGACAGGAATCCGGTCTGGTTGGGCGTTGTGCCGTCGCCGCCGATAGGATAGGGGCCGCGGTTGAAGAGCCAGCCGAGGATTGGGGCGCTGCCGAGGGTATGGCTGTAGCGGATCTGGTGCATGCGGCCCCAGGCCCATTTGCGAGGTGTTGGATTGACGTCGCGGCGAAGTTGGTGGACGGCGAGCTGGAGCGCGGTCTCGATCAACTCGGCTCTGGCGCGGCGGCGGCCGGTGGCGGCGTCGGTGTACCAGGGGGAGTTTTCCTCGTTTTGCAGGAGTTGCAGGAGGCGGGTCTGGGCGCGCAGCAGGAAGCCGTTGATGAGGAAGACGGGGCTGCTGCCTTTGCCAAAAAAGCCTGGGGCGGTTGCGCCGAGTTTTTGGCCGAAGGTCAGTTCGAGAAGGTGGAGAAGTGTGTATTGGAAGACGAGGGCGGCGGGGCTCTCCTGGTCCATGTGATAGCCCCAGTCCTGCAGCATGTTGACGGCGACGCGGACATAGGGGTCATCGCTGAGGTGGCCTGTCAGCAGCGGCGTCAGCTCCTTGGCGTAGAGGCTGGTTTCGTCGAGCTGGATCTGCTCCATGTCGCGCAGTGTGAGGCGCTCTTTTTCGGTCAGCATGTCCTCGATGCGGCGGGCGCGCCAGCCAGGCATGGTTTCGAAGGTGAGGACGTAGGGGTAGTCGTCGCCGACAATCTTATTGTTGGCGGTTGCGATGCGTCCGCTGGCGGGATTGAGAAGGCGGGGCAGCTCGTCATCGGGGATCAGGCCGTCCCACTCGTAGTCGCCGGTCCAACCGGGCGCGGGGACGAGGCCGTTGCCGTTGCGGCGAATGGGGACGGCTCCGGCGAGGCGGTAGGCGATATTGTTGTCGCGGTCGGCGTAGACGAAGTTCTGCGAGGGAGCGGTCCAGTCGGTGAGGGCGGCATCGAACTCCTGCCAGTTTCGGGCGCGGTTGAGGCGGAGAACAGAGCGCATGACCTTGCCGGGCTCGTGCCCAATCCAGCGGAGGGCGAGGGGCGCGGCGGTGAGCGCGGGCTCTTCGGGGAAGATGGGGTCGGCGCTGTCTGAACGGAGGAGACCGGTGAGGAGAGGGCCGTGGCGGGTGACGACAACCTCTTCAACGCGGGGACGGGCGCGGTTGCGCAGGTAGATCTCCTCGCGCAGGACTTCGGCTTCCTCCCACTGGCCCTGGAACTCGAAGCGGTGTGCGGTGGCGTTGTCGTTGTCGGGATGGGGGCGTTCTATGTATAGGTCCTGGACATCGGGGAAGGCGTTGGTCATGCCCCACGCGATGTGTTCGTTGTGGCCGATGATGATGCCGGGCGCGCCGGCGAAAGAGGCGCCGCTGACGTGGAGGTCGGGTTCAGCGCCGTCGGAGGGAGGCGCGCAGGAGAGGTGCATCTCGTACCAGGCGCCAGGCATGGTCATGACGAGATGGGGATCGTTGCAGAGAATGGGGCGGCCGGTGGCGGATTTTTCCGCGGCAACGGCCCAGGCATTGCTGCCTTGTCCAAACTCGGGCGCGGCGACGCCCAGCCAGCCTTTCAGCTGTTCGTATTCGTTGAGAATGAGGCCGGCGGTGTGGAGCAGGCGCATTGAGCCCTGGCTGCCGACGCCTTCCATCGCTGCGGGGTTTGCGTTGGGGTAGTCGGGTTCGAGGTCTGCGGCGAGGGTCGGGCCGAGTTTGGCGAGGAGCTGCAGCCGGACCAGTTCACTTTCCCAGTTGACGCTCAGGCTCCAGGCCATCATTTTTCCAAAGGCCAGCACGTCGAGGGGCGACCACTGTTCAGGCTGGCGGCGGAGCAGGTTGAATTCGGCGGCCAGCTTTCCTTTGCGGCCACGGATGTAGGCGTTGACGCCCTGGCAGTAGTGGTCCAAAGCGGAGATCGTGTCTTCGTCCAGGTCATCGAGTTCGGCCTGGGCGGCGCGATGGAAGCCGACGATGCGGCTGAAACGGTCGACGTTGATGGCGGCTTCGCCGAAGAGCTCGGAGAGGCGGCCGTAAGCGACGCGGCGGTTGAGCTCCATCTGCCAGAGGCGATCCTGGGCGTGGGTGAAGCCCTGGGCGCGCCAGAGGTCGGCCTCATTCTGGGCATAGATATGGGGGATGCCATGCTGGTCGCGGCGGACTTCGACGTTGGCGTCCAGGTCGGGGAGATCCAGCTCGCCTTCGTGCTGGGGGGCAGGCCGTTGCACCAGCCACCAGTAGATGTAAACAAGGAGCCCGCCGCCGAGAAGAACAGTGACGAGGAGAAGGGCCACGGCCAGTATGACTGTTGTGAAGTTCATTTGCTCCCGTCTGTTGCGTATCACTTTGCCTTGCTTTGGGCTAGGTGGAGGGTGTGGCCGTTGGCGCTGCGCGCTTCCTGGATTCTATCACCTGTGTTAAAACCAAGTGAAATTGCTTCTACTACCTGGCGGATTGGGGAAAGGCGAGCAGGCCCCAAAGAGAGCCGGCAGCTCGTACCAAGCGCATTCAGAATGAGAACTGAACTTTTCGACTACGATTTGCCGAAGCGTTTTATCGCGCAGCGGCCTGCGGAACCGCGGGACAGAAGCCGGCTACTCGTTCTGGACCGGGCGTCCGGTCGCATTGAACACCGTGTTTTTGGCGAGATCGCCGACTTCGTGCGAGCCGGGGACGTGCTGGTGGCGAACGACAGCCGGGTCGTTCCGGCGCGGCTGCGGGGGCATAAGCCTACGGGCGGGGCGGTGGAGATATTTCTGTTGCGCAAGCTGGACGAAACTGGTCGCGCATGGCGTTGTTTGGCGCGGGGGCGGGGATTGCATGTTGGGGCGAGGGTGAGACTGGATGGCGGCCCGATTGACGCGGAGATTGTCTCAGAGGGCGCGGGCGGGCTGCGCGAGGCACGATTCTCCGTGCCGATTGGGGAAATGCTGGGCGAGTTAGGCGAGTTGCCATTGCCGCCGTACATCAACGATTATGCCGGTGGGGAGGGGAGGTATCAGACGGTTTACAGCCGGGCGGAGGGGAGTGTCGCGGCGCCGACGGCGGGTCTGCATTTCACACCGGAGGTGCTGCAGAGGTTGCGCGCAAAGGGTGTGTCATGGGAAACGACGACATTGCACGTCGGGTTGGACACGTTTGGTCCGGTGACGGCGGAGAAGGTGGCAGACCATCAGATTCATCGGGAGTGGGCAGAGTTGACGGCGGGAACTGCAGAAGCGGTCAACGCGGCCATTGAGCAGGGGGGACGCGTTTTTGCGGTGGGGACAACGTCGACACGGGTGTTGGAGTATTGCGCCACGTCTGCGGCCGGGCTGGATCCTTACGGGGCGAAGGTGAACGGGATTGGGGTTGTGTCCTATACGGGCGAAGTCGATCTGTTCATTTTTCCGGGTTACCGGTTCAGGGCGGTGGACGCCTTGTTGACGAACTTTCATTTGCCGCGTTCGTCGCTGCTGATGCTTGTGAGCGCGTTTGTGGGGCAGGCGCACCCGCAGGACCTTGACGCGGGACGCCGGATGTTGATGCGAACTTATGAAGTTGCCAAGGCCGAAGGGTATCGCTTCTTCAGTTTTGGCGACGCGATGTTGATCCTGTGAGCTCGGGCGCGATATGACCTGGCAGGCGACTTAGGTCATGAGAGTTTGCGGCGACGCCGGCGGGGTGGGCGCCGGAGGCTTCAGGAGGCGTAGGGCACGGGCGGCGCGGCGGGTGACGATGCGTAGAGGAGTTCAGTGTGGGCGCGGTCCTGGAGGTCGGCGATGCGGGCGACATTCTGGGCGGCCATCCACTGTTTCAGCTCGGCGCGGATAAGGCTGATGGCGTCGGGCCCGCGGAGATATATGGCGCTGCCAACGCCGACGACGGTGGCGCCGGCCATGAGCATTTCGACCGCGTCCTGGCCGTTGTTGACGCCGCCGACGCCGATGATGGGTGTGCGAGGGCAGGCTTTGCGAGCGTCGTAAACGGCTTTGAGTGCGATGGGTTTGAGGGCGGGGCCGCTGATGCCGCCGCTGCGATTGGCGAGGACGGGCTGGCCGCTGAATGGATCGAGGACGAGGCCGGGCATGGTGTTGACGGCGCAGAGGGCATCTGCGCCGGCATGCACTGCCGCCTGGGCGATACGACCGACGCTGGGGACGTTTGGCGCGAGTTTTACGATTACGGGAATGGCGCTGCCGGCGACGGCCTCCTTGACGAAGCCGGTGACGGCGGCGGCGGAGTCGGCGCTTGCGGCGAAGGGCTCGCCGAAGCTGTCTTCGACGTTGGGACAGGAGATGTTGACTTCGATGAAGTCGGGCTGGGCGGTGGCGACGCGGCGGGCGACGTTCCCGAACCCCGCGGCGGTTCCGGCGAAGATGCTGGCGATGACAGCGACGCCGCGCGGCTGGAGGCGGGCTTTTGCCTCAAGGAGCAGGCCGATTTCCTCTTCGACGCCTGGATTTGCCAGACCGATTGCATTGAGCAGGCCGCCGCCCCAGTCGATGCAGGAGGGGTTGACGTGACCGCGGCGGGGTTCGGGGCCGCAGCTCTTGGCGGTGACAGCGCCGCAGCCTTCATTCGCGGCCCGCTCAAGAAGGCTGACGGTTGTGCCCCAGATGCCGCTTGCCAGGACGAGCGGAGAGTGTAGTTCGCGGTCCAAAAACGTGACCGACAGGTTGGGAAGATCCTCGCTCAACTCGACTTACCCTCTACTCAACAGATAGCTCAGCTAACAGTTTTTCGTCAGCGGGGCGGAGAGACCCAGCGATTGACGAATCTCTGCGGGGATATGGCCGGTCTCGCTAAGAAGATCGAGAACGTCTCCCAGTCCCAGGACGCTGTGGACGCGGATTCCGGCCTTGCGCAGGTTTTCCACACCTCCTTGCTGTCTATCCAGCAACACAATTGCATCTTCGACAATAAGGCCGGCGGCGCGGAAGAGTTCGACTGAGCTGATGATGCTGCCGCCGGTGGTGATCACGTCTTCGATGATGACGACGCGTTCGCTGGGCTTCCACAGGCCTTCGATGTCCTTGCCGAGGCCGTGGCTCTTGCTCTCTTTGCGATTGTAGATGAGGGGACGGCCGCTGGCCAGGGAAACAGCCATGCCGATTGGCAGGGCAGCGTAGGGGATGCCGGCGATGCGGTCGACTTGCAGCGCGTCCAGTTCTTTAGCATAGGCGCGGGCTGCTGCCTGCATCAGTCCGGGGTCGCTTACGAGGAGGCGGAGGTCCACGTACATGGAGGAGCGTTTGCCGCTAGCGAGCGTAAAGTCGCCAAACTGCAGCGCGCCGAGTTCAGCGAGGCCGATGATCAGCTCCCTGTGACGGACCGGGATTGAAGGCGTTTGCGGGGTGGGGGAGGCCTCCGCGGCGCACGACTGCGCTGACAGCTGGGCGCGGGCGGCGTTGATGCCGTGCTGAATGCTGGCTGCGGCCTGGCGCGGGTCTTCGGCCTGGGTGACGCTGCGGGTAGCGGCGATGAGGACGCCGAGCCCGTCGGCGCGAAGACCGGCGGAAAGGGCCGCTTCGACGTCTCCCCCTTGCGCGCCGATTCCGGGGGCGAGCAGCCACGTGTCGGGCGCGACGGCGCGGACGCCGGCGAGGGCCTGGGGGTAGGTTGAGCCGACGACGAGGCCTACGGCGGGAGACCAGCCTACAGCTTGTTCGGCCACGCGCAGATAGAGGGGGCCCTCTTCGCCCTGGTCTTGCCCGTTACGGGCGATCAGATTTTGGAAGACGCCGGCGGTGGAATTGGATGTGTGGCAGAGTACGAACAGTCCTTTGTCGGGGTATGCAGCGAAGGGGGCGATGCTGTCCTGGCCGAGGTAGGGGCTGAGGGTGACGGCGTCTGCGCCGAGCTCTTCGAAGCAGGCGCGGGCGTAGGCGGCGGCGGTGGAGCCGACGTCGCCGCGCTTGGCGTCGAGGAGCACGGGGATGTCCTTGGGAATGGCGGCGATGGTCGCGCGCAGGAGGGCCATGCCGGGCTGGCCGAGGGCTTCGTAGAAGGCGATGTTGGGTTTATAACAGCAGACGAGGTCGGCGGTAGTTTCGATGACGGACCGGTTCCAGGCCAGCAGGGCCTGGCATGTACTGTCCTTTGGGTCCAGAGTCTCTTCGGAGGGGGCGCCGGATTCGGCAAGGAAGCGGTCAGGGCAGGCTTCGGGGGTTGGGTCGAGCCCGACGCAGAGGAGCGTATTGTTGCGGCGTGCAGCTGCTTCCAGCTTGTCGAAGAAGGACATGGTTGGTCCTCTCTATGGCAGGGATGTGCGACGCGTCTGTTCGCGGCAGGCGCGCGGCGGGCTGAGCGCGGCGCCGTTCGGTAGATTCAATGCTACGCTATAGGGATTGATTGGTCAAAACCGCGTGCGGAGGGGGATGGGGCGGAGATGCGCCGTGGAGCGGAGGTAAGGGTGAGTAAGCTAGAGGGCGCCCACAAGGGGCGCCCCTACAGGGGGTTTGAGGGGAATGTAGGTTTCGCGGGGAGGGGGTATGGGGGCGCGGCGGGGTGGGGGGCGTTACATGGCGGCGAGCGCGGCCAGGCCGGCTTCTTCGAGGTCGGCGAGTATACACTCTTCCTTTTGTGGAGAGGGGTTCTCCTGGGGCAGGCGGAGGGGGCCGCAGTCGATGCCGAGGGCTTTCATGGAGACGCGCAGCGCGGCGCCGACGCCGTGTTTGATCATGGCAACGGTGAGACGGTTGGCCTGCTTTTGTAGCGCGATTCCTTTGGCGGCGTCGCCGGTTTCGTAGGACTCTCGCATTTTGCGGTAGGGGCCTGGCATTACGTTCAAGGTGGAGCCGATGTTGCCGGGGGCCTTCATCATTGCGGCGAAGATGCACTGCTCGTCCATACCGGAAAAGATTGACCAGCCGCGGTCTGCAGGCAGGTCGCCGCCCAAGTCGATGATTTCGGCGATCTCGTACATGTTGGGCCCAGTGTACTTTGCCCCACCCACGTTGGGGATGCGGCAGAGAAGCTCCTTCATGAGGGAGGTTGCGTCGATCTGGCCGCCGAAAAGGTAGGGGAAGAAGGGCAGATCGGGCGCGGCGGCGGCGATGGCGCCGTAGTGGCGGTAGGTCGCTTCGAGTCCTCCCATATAGACGGGCAGTACGGAGCTGACGCCGTCGGCGCCTTTCTCCTGTGAATGGCAGGCTAACGCGGCTGCTTCGCGTGTGCTGATGCTGCCGACATGGACGATTACGGGCACGCGGCCGCGGACCTGGTCCATGACGGATTCGACGACGTTGCGGCGGTCAGCAGCCGAGATGAGCAGACCTTCGCCGGTGCCGCCCAGGACGTAGAGGCCATCGACTTGCTTGGCCAGCATGTAGTCGACGAGGTCGCGGAGAGCGGTGAGGTTGACGCCGCCGTCGGCGGAGGCAGGGGTGATGAGCGCGGGCCACGCGCCGCGGAAGGAGTTGTCCATTTTGGTATCAGCCTTTGATGGAGCCGAGCATGATGCCCTTGACAAAATAACGCTGGATGAAGGGGTAGATCATCAGGATCGGCAGGGTGGTTATGACGATCATGGCGGCCTTGAGCGATTCGGCCGGGGGCGGGTCGGTCAGTTCGGTCATTTCAGCGAGGCCGGAGTAGTCGCTGTACTGGCCGGTGCCGTATTCGAGGATGCCGCGCAGGATCAGTTGGAGGGGCAGCTTTTTGGGATCGTTAATGTAGATGGCCGCGTCGAACCAGTAGTTCCAGTGCATGACGGCGTACCAGAGGCCGATGGTGGCGATGACGGGCATGGAGAGGGGCAGGTAGACGCGCACCAGAACGACCAGAGGACTTGCGCCGTCCATAATGGCTGCCTCTTCCAACTCCTCTGGTATGGCCAACATAAAGTTACGCATGATCAGCAGCCACCAGGGATTGATCAGGTTGGGCAAGATCATTGACCAGAAGCTGTCCAGGAGCCCCAGTTTTTCTATGAGGACAAAGTTGGGGATCAGGCCACCGTGAAAGAGCATGGTGAAGAAGATAAACATCGTGATCGGAACGCGGGCATATAACCTGCGTTTGGAGAGTACGTAGGCGAGAGGGAATGTGAAGATGAGGCCAAGTGCGGTTCCAACGATCACGCGGGCGGTGGTAACAAAATAGGCGTTGATTACAATCGACCCCTGGCCCAGCAGCATGTCATAGGAGTTGAGAACCGGCCGGTGCGGGTAGAGTATGAACAGCCCGCGCAGAGCGTACTCCCTTCCGCTGACCAGAGAAGTGGACACGACGGAAAGAAAGGGAACGAGAAAAAAAAGAGTAACGATGGTCAGGACCAGGATGTTGATCCAGTCGAACAGCTTTTCGCCTCGAGATAGTTTCATATCGTTCTCCTACCAGAGGCCTTCCTGCCCCAAGTAATGGGCTACTTTGTTTGCCATATACATAAGGATGAGAGCCAGAACTGACTTGAACAGACCTACTGCCGCTCCAAAGGAGTATTGGCGGCCAATCAGTCCGGCCCGATAGACGTAGGTGTCGATGATGTCGGAGACTGAGTAGACGGAGGGTGAATAGAGAAGCAGGATCTGTTCGAAACCTGCGTCCAGCATTCCGCCGATACGGAAGATGAGGATAATGACGATTGCGAAGGAGATGCTTGGAAGGGTAACGTACCACATTCGTTGGAAGCGATTGGCGCCGTCCATGGCCGCGGCCTCGTACATTTCCGGGTTGATCGTGGCCATGGCTGCCAGAAAGATGATGCTGTTCCAACCGGCCTGCTGCCAGACGTCCATGGTGACAAGGATGGAGCGGAAGAGTGCGGGGTCGGTCAGAAAGGCTTGGGCTTCGCCCCCGAAAGCAACGATGGCCTGGTTGAGGAGACCGCCCTGCGGTGTAAGCATGGCGCGGACGATACCGGCGGCGACCACCATGGAGAAGAAGTGCGGCAGGTAAGAAATGGTCTGGACAGTGCGCTGGAAGAGTGTGACGCGCACTTCGTTAATCAAGAGAGCGAGGATGATAGGGAGGGGAAAGCCGAAGAGAAGCTTATAGAAGCTAATCACGACTGTATTTCGGACGATGTTCCAGAAGAAAATAGAGTCGAAGAAGTTCCTGAAGTGCTTTACCCCGACAAAGTTGTCCATGCTGAAGATGGCGCCGATGCCAAGGAAGGGGTCGTAGTCCTGGAAGGCGATGATGAGGCCGACCATGGGCAGGTAGCGGAAGATGACAAAGTAAAGGAGGGGAAGCGCGGCAAGGGCGTAAAGGAATCGATCACGCTTGATCTGGCGCCATGCTTCGCGGAAGCCCCGTTTCTCCCTGAAGACGGGCGCGTCCTGGTCCACGCGCACTCTGATCTGTTCGCCAAGGGGCTGTTGCATGCGTCCGCCTCCTGTCGCCGAGGGGAGGGGTGGGGGAGGAGGGCGGCAAGCCCCCCTTCCCCCCTTAGGTCTCGTCAGTTAGGGGTGATATAGCCGGTACTGCTGGGTGTACTGTTCGCTCCACTGGTCGAGGCCGGCGCCGTGCAACTCATCAACGAAGTTGCCCCATTCGACGATAGGCCGGGCGCCGGTGATGAACTTAATGCTCTCTTCTTCGACGAAGCGTTCGAAGTCGGGCTCGCCGGGGAAGGCGTCGCGAATAGCAGTCCGGTCGTAGGGCACGTCAAAGTCGACGGGCATGCGACCGCCCTCGTACTGGTTCCAGTAGGTATTGATGTGCTGCCAGTGGCGGTTCCATTCGACCTCACCGTCATCGTTCTGGAGCTTGACCGCGGTGGCCCAGGTTTCCGGACCCAGGCCCAGAGTTACCTGGAAGTCGCGTGAATATTTCTCTTCACACACGCTGCTGCCGGCGGAGTGGAGACGGGCGACCTTGTTCTCTTTATCGACCCATTCCCAGTCTTCGCCGGGCACGCCCCAGGAGGCGATGAGGTAGTTGGTCACGTCATCGGGTCCGTCCTCGTAAATCCAGTTGGCGTACTTGATCATGGCCTCGGGATACTTGGACTTGCGCGGGATCATGTAGGCAGTGTTGGAGCCGGCGTTGTTGGTCTTGGCGACACCGGCCGGTCCTGTGATTTTGAGGGAGAGTACGTAGTCTTCCTCTTCGTAACCTGCTTCGGTGCGGATCTGGTCCCACCAGATGGTCATGCGGGAGTACCAGCCGAGCCAGATGCCGATTGTGAGAGTCTTGAGCATGGCGCGGTAGTCCGGGTTGGCGAAGGACTCCTGCTGGAGCCAGCCGTTTTCCCACCATTCATTCATCTTGGCGAGCCAATCCTGGTACCCATCCTGGAGTTCAGGTGGTTTTAGCATATTGTCGGCTGGGTCGATCCAGCGGGAAAAGCCGTGGTCGGTGAAGGCGCCGAGTGTGTTGTACATGAGGTGGCGACGGCCCATGGCGACGATGACGGCCTCGTCGTGGCTCTCCTTCATCGCTTCGTAGGCGTGTTCCATGCCGTCCCAGGAATCGGGGACTTCGAGTCCGGCTTCGGCGAGCCAGTCGGAGCGGAAGTAGGGGAAGTGGGTATGCCCCATGAGTCCGAGGCGAGGATAGCCCCAGGTCGTGCCCTCGAAGTCCTTCATCATGCGCCAGTCGAGGTCGGAGTGACCGGCCAGGATGTCGGTTCCATGCACTTCGAGCAGATCGTCGAGGGGCAGGGTGATGCCTTTGAAGTCAGGCCAGTTGCCGGTGAAGAGATCGAGTGACTGGGTCCCGGAGGCGATGAGGAGGTTGAGCTTTTCGGTACTGGCGCCGCCGGGAGGGAGAATGTGGGAATTGACCATTACCCCGGTCTCTTCGAGGATCAGCTCCTGTACGGCTGCGGTTCGTTCAGGGTTGCCGCCGCCCGGACAAGGATTGCCGGAGGCGAACCAGACTTCGGGCGTTTCCATGGCAGCGCCGTCGCCGCCGGCCGGCGCGACCGGCGCGGCGCAGGCAGCGAGTACGGCGCCGGTGGCCGCAATGCCCATGCCCTGCAGGAATTGTCGGCGCGTCGGTTTTGTTGCAGTGGTCATTTGGATTCCTTTCTCTAAGTGAGAGTTACGAATAAGTTGAACTTCCTGTATATGAAAACGGTCGGGGCGTACGAAAAGTTCACCCTGACCGGCGGGCCGACTCAATCAAGGATGATACTGGCGGTACTGCTCCGTGTGCAACTCACTCCATCTGTCCAGACCGGCGCTTTGAAGCGAATCGAGGAAGTTGCCCCATTCGGCGAGGGGACGGGAGCCGGTAATGAATTTGACCGACTCTTCGTCGATGAGACGCTCGAAATCTGACAGGCCGGGGTACTGGTCGCGGATCGCGGTCAGATCGTAGGGAACGTCGAAATCGATAGGCATCTTTCCATGTTGGAACTGATCGTTGTATTTGACGACGTGGGCGCTCTGGCGGTGGACTGTACCGTCCTCCAATACCCTTACCACGTGGGGTTCGGTACCCATGCCCTTAACCTGGTAGTAATCACCGGGATACCTTTCCTCGCAGGGAGCGGTTGCGGGGACGAGGGCGCGGTAGAGTCCGGCCTCCTTGTCGTGCCATTCCCAGTCGACGCCTTCGATGCCTGCCTGGGTGATTACCAGGTTTCGCGGTTCGTCAGGAAGACCAGCGTAGGCCCAGTCGGCGAAGCGAATGACTGCATCGGGATGCTGCGATTTGCGCGGGATCATGTAAGCGGAATTTCCGCCGACGTTGTTGGTCTTGGCCAGCCCGGCTGGCCCTGTCATGGTTTCGGGGAAGGTGTAGTCGATGTCGGTGTAGCCAGCGTCCAACCTGATCTGTTCCCACCAGATCGTGATGCGTGAGTACCAGCCGAGCCAGGTACCGATGGTGAGGGTCCTGAGCATCGCGCGGAAGTCAGGGTTGGCAAAGGATTCGAGCTGGAACCAACCTTTATCCCACCATTCGTGCATCTTGGTAAGCCAGTCGACGTAGCCGGGATGTATTTCCACTGGCTTGAGCATGTTGTCTGCGGGATCGACCCAGTTGGAAAATCCGTCCGGGGTGAAGGCGCCCAAAGTGTTGTACATCAGGTGGCGGCGGCCCATGGTTGTTGTAACGGACTCGTCGTGCAGTTCCCTGAAGGCTTCGATGGTGGCCTCCATGCCGTCCCAGGTATCGGGCGTCTCAAGGCCGGCTTCATCGAGCCAATCGGAGCGGAAGAAGCAGAAGTGTGTGTGGGCCATGAGCCCCAGCCGGGGGTAGCCCCAGGTAACGCCTTCGGCATCCTTCATGCGTGCCCAGGCGAAGTCGTTGTTGAGGGCGAGAATGTTCTGGCCAAAGGCATCCAAGAGGTCATCCATCGGGTGGATGATGCCCTTGAAGTCGGGCCATTGTCCCTCGAAAAGGTCGAGAGGTTGTGTTCCGGACGCGATCAACAGGTTGAGTTTTTCGGTTGAGGCCGCGCCGTGTGCGGAGAGATAGTTCTGGACCAGGACGCCGGATTCTTCAAGGATGAGGTCCTGGACGGCTTTGGTTTTTTCGGCATTGCCGCCAGCAGTACAGCCGGTTACGACAAATACCCAGATTTCGGGCGTCTCAGCGGTCTCGGTCATATCGCCGGCCGCTTGCTGAACAGGTGGCGCGCAGGCGGAAATAACGGCACCGGTGGCCGCGACCCCTATGCCCTGCAGGAATCGACGTCGACTTAGAGTACGGTCAGACATGGAATGTTCTCCTTTCGTGTGCGGGTGGTCAGCGCACCAACTATGGGCAATAGTATGCGATTCTATTTGACCAAGTGTGTCACGGGAAAGCAGCCCTGCGGGGTCCCTCTATTCTCGGTACATTACCTCCTTTGTACAAGACAGCCATCAACTGACTCAGCCGGGATACGATCTTGCCATGCCTTGAAGCTGCTGATTGCGCTTGGCCCGGCCGTCTACTTCGTCGGGATCCAGTCTGGCCAGCAGTTCCTGATGCAGGTCTGACTGGACGCTGGCCCAGGTGGGATGGCCCGCCAAATTGGAAAGTTCGTTGGGGTCGGAGGCCAGGTCGAAAAGCTGCGGCGGCAGATCTACGTAGTGATTGTACTTCAAATTTCCCTTCTTTGCCATGTAGCCTGCGCTAAGCATTCCCTGGGCGTGGTATTCAGCGATAACGACTTCGTCCGGGAGGGGATCTCCGAGGAGTGCCGGTAGCAGGCTGCGGCCCCTCACGTCATTGGGAATGGGCGTGTCAGCCAGGTCCAGCAGTGTGGACATGATATCGACGAGGCTGGCATTGCTCTCGACGCGCGCGTCCTGTGCGAATTGGGGGCCTCTGGCAACGAGGGGGACGCGAACTGACGACTCGTAGAAGCACTGTTTCTGCCAGATGCCGTGCTGCCCGGCCATCTCGCCGTGGTCGCTGATATAGAGGACGACAGTGCTTTCACGCAGCGACGAGTTGTCGACGATTGAAAGGAGGCGGCCGATGTGCTCGTCGGTCAGGGTTACAAGAGCGAAGTAGCTGGCGAGGGCAACGCGGGTGAGCTCTTCGGGATACGGCTGGTCGTTGCGGAAGAAGCGGCGCAGCTGTTGGATGGCGGGGTGCTGGTCTTCGAGAGGTTCGTCGCCCGTTTCGGGCAAATCAATGCGGTCGGGCGGGTAGAGGTCGAGATATTCCTGCGGCGCGTAAAGGGGAAAGTGGGGGTACATAAAGCTGGCGACGAGGCACCAGGGGCGGGCGGTCGCGTTTAAGGCTTTATCGCGCAGGAAGCGTTCGCTGAGGTCGGTGACAGTGCGGTCGTAGTCGAGCCAGCGCGGCGGGCCGGGCCCGCAATCGGTGACGTGGGAGTTGCTGCCCCGCCGCGCCAGCCGTGTGCGAACCGGGCCTTGACGGAGGTCGACCCACTCGTTTTTGTCGTCGAGAAGCCGCTGGCCGAAGCCGTGGAGGCGGTCGGGGCCGACCATGTGCATGCGGCCGCAGAGCGTCGTGTCGTAGCCGGAGGCCTCGAGATAATGGGCAAAGGTGGGGATGTCGGAAGCGAGGGGCGAGCCGTTATCATAAACGTTTACGTCGGAGGCGAACTTTCCGGTGAGAAAGGACATACGCGAGGGGACGCAGATAGGGTTGTTGCAGTAGGCGTTTTCGAACAGGACACCTTCGGCGGCGAGGCGGTCAAGGTTGGGCGTTTGCACGAGCGGGTGGCCGTAGCAACCGGACACGGCCGGGTCGTGCTCATCGCTCATGATCAAGAGAATGTTCGGTCTCTTCAAAGGGATCGCTGCCAGTCTGTGTGTTAGCCGGGAAGCGTTGACCAATAGAGAGCCAGTCTTGCCTCTGGCTTCAGGCACTCTTTAGCGCTGGTTGGCCCGGGCAAGCGATCTACCAGGCCAGCTGTTCACTGGGCTGCATTTCGATCACGGGCGTGCCGTCGACATCAACCCAGCGGCCGCACATATCACCTCCCTCGCTGATACCCAACTCTACTTCGGTGCCGTCCATACGGAAGATTGGGTGGTAGTACTTGGCGACCTGCTGGGCTTCGCCGGCGATATAGTGGCCGATCAGGGCGCGGCGGAAGCGGTCGGCGCTGGTGTTGGGAAAGCTGCCGTGGACGACCTGGCCGTTGAAGAATACGACGTCGCCGGCATTCATGATGACTGGCTGGGATTCAACGTTTTCGGGCAGGTCGACGGTGACGTCGGTGAAGCTTTGTGTGGTGTCGGCTTCTGCATTGCAAAGAAGGGGCCAAAGGTGGCTGTCCGGGACCATCTGCAGGCAGCCGTTTTCTTCGTCACAGTCGTCGAGGGCCATCCAGGCGGCGATGCAGGTGCCGGGCTGGACGCGCAGGTAGAACTGGTCCTGGTGGAGGGCCTGGCCGCGGGCGCCGGGGGGCTTGAAGTAGAGCATCGTCTGAACGGCGAAGGGTTCGCGACCGAGCATGGCGGTCATGCAGTCGCGCAGGCGGGTGTCGAGCATCCAGTTCAAGCTGAGCTGATCCCAACGGTGCATGTGGATCATGCGGGGGTACTTTTTGAGGGGATCTTTGCTGCCGAGGTCGACGCCGGCAGAGTCGCCGGGGTAGGAGCCGGCCGCTCTAAGGTCCATGAAGTGTTGTTGGAAGAGTTGGACTTCGTCTGCGGAGAATAGGCCGCGAACGTTGAGGAAGCCCTGGTTATCGAATTGACGTTTCTGATCGGCTGGAAGCATTTTGGGCACTCTTGCGTTCGTATGGGTGGAAGAAGTAGGACGGTAACGTTCGTTCTTCGCCTTGGTTGACGGATGGTCTTCTAGCTGGGACTCCCTGTGATTTGATGGATGAGGGGGCTGGGGAATCCTTACGATTTGCGGTGAAGCCTTTGCCAATTCTACCCATTTTCCTTCTTTGCGCAAGGACGGTACTGCAGTGGTCAGTGGTCAGTGGTCAGTGGTCAGTGGTCAGTGGTCAGTGGTCAGTGGTCAGTGGTCAGTGGTCAGTGGTCAGTGGTCAGTTGGTGGCGGGACGGGTATGCGCCGCGGGGCGGGGATTAGGAGGAGCGACGGGGAGGGCGCCCACTAGGCGTGCTAATACAGTTTAGGAGAGAAGGACTTGGGAGTTCTTGTAGAGGCCTGGCGCTGGGCGGCGTTGGGTGGCATTGGCCTGGTTTTTGGTCAGGTGTCTTCGCCGCCGTTGGCCTCTTCGGAATCTGCGTTTTCTGTTTCTGGTTCGCCCGAGTGCGGGCGCCACTGAGGGGGCAGGAGTTCTTCGAGCTGGGCGCGCAGTGGGGGCGGGTCGTAGCCGAGCTCGTAGGCAGTGCTGCTGTCCAGTGTGACGTTGGCGGAGCGGGCGGCCAGAAAGGGCGTGTCGAGAAGACCGGCGTAGGAGTCGAGCACGCTGATGGGAACGGCGAGTTGCTCGTTGCGGCCGAGGATGCGGAGGATGAGAAGCCCGAGCTCGTAGAGGCTGACATGATCGCGGCCGCCGAGGTGGAGGCGGCCCGCGACGCGGTCGATTTCGGCGATGTTTACATCATCCTCGAAGCCGCTGCCGGCGAGTTGGAGAAGGCCGCGGGCGGCGGCGGCGGCGCTGACGGCGGAGCGGATCGCTTCGCCGAAGAGTATGACTTCCTGGTCACGGCGGAAGGCGGCGACCATCTTGTAGAGGAAGCTCTCTCTTCCGAGAGCGGCGTAACCGATGAGGAGGGGAAGGCGGGCGATGACGGCATCGGCGTACGCGGCAAGGATGCCTTCCTCGGCCAGGGCCCTGTGTTCTGCGAAGACGTTGATCGGTGTGGGGGGATCGTCCTCTTTGTAGGGGGCGTCAGACCCGTCAAAGACGAGGTCGGTGGAGGTGAAGATGAAGGGGATGTCGAGGTCGCCGCAGAGGGCGGCCAGATCGGTTGGGGCGTTCAGGTTGATGCGTTGAGATTCGTCTGGGTATTTCTCGCAGTAGTCGAGGTTGGTGATGGCGGCGGTATGGATGACGGCGGCGGGCTGCACGTCGGCGATCATGGCCTTGGTTTCGCCGTAGTCGGCGAGGTCGATGCGGCCGTGGTCCGTTTCGCCGAAAAAACGCAGGGCCTGACGGCGGGTGGTCCTGTGGTAGGTACCGACAGGATGCCACCATTCCTGGGCCGCTTTCAGGATATGGGAGCCGAGAAGGCCTGTTGCGCCGGTGATGAGGAGCTTGGGCGGCATGTTAGCGTGGCCAGATTTGATTCCAGGCGGCCATCCAGTCGTCGCCGACGCTGCGGACTGTGTAGGGCGGTTCGAGCGTCACGCCGGGGCGGCCGCGGAAAGTGTCCAGGTTTTCGGGGCTGCCGACTTCAAAGGTGATGGTGACAGGGCTGCTGAGCTGGTATGGGGGTACGGCGCTCAGGTCGGACAGGGCCTGGCGGGCACCGTCTTCGATCATCTGGCAGGCGCGTTGCGGTGGGATGTGACGGGCGGCATAGCGGGAGAGTCCTTTTTTTACGGCGACGGTGGTCAGTTTTTGACCCAGAAGTTCGGTCGACTCACGGCAGACGGCTTCATCGCCGGTCACGAGGAGTACGGGGGCGTTGAAGTAGCCACAGGCGGCGGCGTTGACGCCAACTTCACCGACGGACTGGCCGTTGAACCAGAGGTGGCGCCAGAGCACGGTTGAGATGGTGTGGCTGAGGACGCCGTCGGCCGTGCCGGCCTTGGCGTGCATGCCGACGAGGAGGACGGCGTCACAGCCGGTTTCGAGGGTGTCGGTGAAGCGGCTCCAGGTGTGGCCGGCGACCCATTCGCAGCGGGAATCCAGGCGATCGGGGATAAGGGAGTTGAAGGTCCATGAACCGCCGGCCCCATGGCAGTCGACGACGACGATTTCGGTTGCGCCGGCGGCTGCGGCGCCGCGTACGGCGGCGTTGATTTCCTCAGTGTAGAGGCGTCGTCCCTCTTCGTACATTGGCTTGCCGCCGTTGACCTGGTCCCAGGCAATGATGCCGCTGACACCTTCCATGTCGGTCATGATTTGAACGCGCACGCGAGGTCTCCTTGATCAGGCATAGAGGTCGGAAAGGGGGATTGCAACCAGATCTGGCTATTGACGCGAAACAGTCCGGGCGCTTGCGCTCCCGGACTGCACAGGACAGTTGCGAATGGCAGGCCTTGCGGATGACGGACGACCGGCCGCGCATTGCCCAGTTTGGGCAGGGGGCGTTTAGTCGGCGGCTTCGCTCATTTCGGCTTGCATCGGGACTGGGAACGGCCAGTCGGTGGTAATCGCTTCTTCTTCTCTCAGGGCCTCCTCCAGGGCGCGGGCTTCGGCTTCCTGGCGGTCGCGGATGCCGCGAGCAATGGCGTCGTCGACGCTGCGTTCGGTCAACTCCCATGACTGTTCGAGAGCGAGCGCCATTTCCGTAATGAGCAGGGCGCGGGCTTCAATGAGGGCCTCTTTGTCCGCTTCGGTGAGGTATTTGGCGGTGTCGCGCCAGGCGAGGTCGCGCACGGCGGCCGCGACCTGGTTCGGGTAGCCGGAGTGGATCTGCTTGTCGATGGCGTTGCGGCGGACTCTGAATTCGTCCGGCAGATCGTTGGGATGCAACGCTAACGTTTCAAAGACACCGGAAATGAGGGCAACCGGCATAACGGGTCGAACGCCGGTTTGGTCGATTCGCCGCGCCGGCAGGTGCACTTTGAGGCGGTTGTGAATGAATTCGATGACGTAGTAACGCTGGAAACCTTTGACCAGCTCTTTTTCCTGGAAATCGACGATTGTGCCTGCGCCGTGTGACGGGTGAATTACACTTTCCCCAATGTTGAAGCCCATCTGACCCTCTCCGTTGATGTGGTTGTCGACGTTGGCGGTCTGAGGAAACACGCTTTGCCGACCTGGCCCCAGGCTAGATGGCAAAGCTGCGACAGTACAGCCCATAGTCAGCGCCGTTGCTGCTTGAGGCTTATGCAGTTGGAAGTATGTACAGCCGGATTGCCGTTTTTGGGCAACGCTGCCGATTCTCGGCAATCGGTTTTGCGGCGACGGCATCGTCTGCCGCGTTAGACAGTGAGGGACCGCATATGGGTCCCGGCGGTTCGCCGACGCGGTTCCAGAGGTACTTTGGCCAGATTGCGCCGGCGCTGAAAAGTGGTGAATCAGGACTTCGAATCATAGCATGGTTTGGATGGCCGATCAACGGATTTGGGTGTTTCGTTTGGACCCAAAAGTTAGCGCTGATGGCGCATTTGGGGCCGGTGTGATTGGGGTCCTGATACACTGGTAGGGCGATGAAAAGTCGCCCGGAGGCAGGCCATTTCGGTGCTCCAAAAGCGCAAAATGTACGATTTTGATGATTGCTGTGTGATTTGCCTACGATCTATCTACGGCAAGGAAATGCGGTGGAAGGGGGTCCAGATCGGAGGAGCTTTGCGGTCTCAGATTGGCGAGGAGACCGACTAGGAAAAGATGAATCTTCTGAGGGAGAAGAGAGTGTTGAACCTGCGCTGAAGGGGCTTAATTTGCGGCCGACCTGGGTGCTTTACCAGACTTAGCTCGGCGGGCGGAGGTCAGATCAGCTGGTAGCCGTGCCAGAGGATGAAGGCGGCAAGGCCGCGCCAAGGGCGCCAGGCCTCGGCCATGGCGTCCATCTCCTGGCGGGAAGGCCGATGGGGCAGGTCCTTGACCTTTTGTGCGCCGACGATAATGCCCAGATCGCTGGCGGGCCAGGCGTCGGGCCGGCGGAGGGCGAAGAGCAGATAGATTTCGGCGGTCCAGGCGCCGATGCCGGGGAGGGCGGTCAGGGCGGAGCGAACGGCGTCGTCGTCGCAGCCGGCCAGACGGTCGAGATCGAGGCGTCCTTCGACGAGGGCCGCGGCCAGTTCGCGACCGTAGCGGGTCTTCTGGCGGCTGAAGCCGATTGAGCGCAGCTGTTCGTCATCGAGCGTGAGAAAGTTCACGGGGAGGGGCAGGCCGATGGCATCGCAGAGCCGCTGGTAGGTGGCGTCGGCAGAGGAGCGGGAAACCTGCTGGCCGAGGATGGTTTTGAGCAGGGTGGGAAAGCCCGGGTCGCGCTGGCGAAGCGCGGGGGGTCCGTGGCGGGTGAGGACCCTGGCCAGGTCTGCGTCCTGTGCGGCGAGGTATGCCAGGCCCTGGTCGAGTGTACTTTCGTCGAGAGTGTTCATCGCGTTTCGCGTTTCTGGTTGCAATGGGGATTGGGATTGCCGACCTACGGAGGTCGGTACCTCATGTGATGATGGCACAGGCCGAAAGTCTTTCCCTCGGCGGGAATTACACTGGGGCAATGACGGCCGCGGAGACGGAGGTGTCAGCTTGCACGCTTAACTGCCGATTGGCCGCCTGCATGGCATCCTCTTGAGGCCGGTCGCGTACCGGCGGGCCTTCTACCATACTATAGAGGGGGCAGGAGTCGAAAGTCAACAATCCGGCGTAACTGGGACGGGTCCGGAGTGGGAGTGAAGGTTCGATGCTGGAAGCGGCCCTGACCGGGGTGACCGACGTAGGCCTCGTCTCGCACAATTTCGGCGCCGCGCAGGAGGACGGCGCGCGGCCAGCCGGACACGTCAAGTCCTTCGTATGGGGACCAGTCGGCGGCCCCGTTCAGCTCGTTGGAGGCGAGCGTCTTTTCTCGTAATGGGTCGAAAATGACGACGTCGGCGTCATAGCCGGGCAGCAGGGCCCCCTTTCGCGACAGGCCCATGCGGCGGGCGGGGGCGGCGCAGCAGGAGGAGACCCAGGAGGTCAGGGGCAGACCACGCTGGTTGACGCCGAAGTGATGCACGAGAGCCAGACGCGTCTCGATGCCGGGCAGGCCGCCGGGCACGTTGACAAAGGATGGCTGCCGCTTCTCGCTCCGGGTCCAGGGACAGTGGTCTGTGCTGACGATGTCGAGGGAGCCGTCTTGCAGGGCGCGCCACACGGCCGCCTGGTCGTCGGGGCGCCTGAGAGGCGGCGCGCAGATGAAGAGGTGTCCATCCGGGCCTGAGAGGTGCTGGTCTGCGCTGAGGAGAAGGTAGTGCGGGCAGGTCTCGGCGGTAACGTCCTGGCCGTTCGTGCGGGCGGCGGCAATGTACGCGAGCGGTTCGGCTGCGCCGACGTGGAAGACGTGGAGCGGGCAGCCGGCCAGGGCGGCGATGGCAAGGGCGCGCTGGACGGCGCTGGCTTCGAGAATGGCGGGGCGGGTGCGCTCGTGCCAGACAGGTTCGCGGCGGCCGGCGGCGAGGGCTTCGGCGCGCAGCTGTTCGAGAAGGGGGCCGGTCTCGCTGTGGAGGACGACGCTGCCCCCGGAGGAGGCGACGGCGCGCATGGCTCTGAGCAGGGCGATGTCGTCAAGCTGCATGCGGTCATAGGCCTGGTAGAGCTTGAAGGTGGCGCAGCCGGCGGCGACTGCGTCAGGCACGTCATGCAGGCGGTCGTCTGCGCTTGCGTGCCAGGTGGGAATGGTCATGTGGAGGCCGTAGTCGACGGCGACGCGGCCGTCGGCCTCTGCCCGGCGCTCGCGGAGCGCGTGCATGAGCGGCTGCTCCGGCCGCGGGTCGGTGAAGTCGACGACGGTCGTCGTGCCCCCGCAGGCTGCGGCCACTGTGCCGGTTTCGAAGGTGTCGGCAGTCGTGAGGCCGCCGAGACGCATTTGCAGGTGGACGTGGCAGTCGACGCCGCCAGGGATGACGTAACAGCGGGCGGCGTCGATTGCGCGGGTGGCGTTCAGTTGAGTACCGATGGCTGCGAGGCGGTCTCCGTCGATTGCCAGGTCAGCGAGGACGGGGCCGGAGGGGAGAATGAGCTGCCCGTGTTTGATGACCAGGTCATGCATAGTCGGGATGCGTTTCGCCCCACTTTGCGCTGAAAACCTGCTCGGAAAGGGGATGGCGGCTGCGGGGGGCCAGTTCGCGTTCCCGCATTGTGTCCGACAGTATGGAAGGGTCGGCCAGGTAGCCGATGGCTGCGGAGACAACCGGTTCAAAGTTGTCGGGAATCTCCAAAAGCTCGCTGGCTTTTTCTCTGCGGAAACCGCCCATCTGATGGATATAGAGTCCGCTGGCCATCGCCTGTATCGACAGGTGGGCCATGGCCTGCCCTACATCGTAGTAGGCATAGGTGTTGGGGCCCTTGCCACTTTCGGGGCTTGGCTCGGTGACGGCGATAAGCAGGACAGAGGCGTTTTTCCCCCAGGACTTATTTGCTCCGACGAGCGTACTGAGGATGCACGCAAACCCGTCGGGGTCGTGATGGCGGGCGGCGAAAACAAAGTGCCACGGTTGTAGGTTGCGTGAAGATGGCGCCCAGCGGGCTGCTTCAAAGAGGCCTCCAAGAACTTCCGGAGGGATTGGGCGGTCGGCAAAGGCCCTGGGGCTCCAGCGGCTGGCGAGCAGATCGTGGATAGGGAAGGTCGTGACGGCATTTTTTTCGGACGCGGGCACAGATAGTCTCCTTGAAGCTTCGTTTCATTGGATCCTTAGCAGGACACATTCGGTGGTTGGACGGATTTCGTAGTTGCCCAGGGCGGCGGGAAGGAGGAGCCAGGATATTGCACGGAGTTTCACGGTCTCGCCGGACCAGTGGAGGGATGCTTCTCCGGAAAGAGCGCCCCATAAATGGAATGAGGTCCCGTCGCAGGCATCATTCCAGACGGCGCCAGGGCTGCCGGTCAGGCGGTCGACGCGAAAGTGGAGACAGGCTGTATCGGCGCGCCCGGCCAGGTCCAGATTGGCGGCGGCGGGGCCGCCGATAGTGCGCAGGTCTGCGAGCGCTTCGCGCGTCCAGCCTTGTGGAGCGGTGAGTCTGGGAGGCGGCGCGACGTCGGGCTGGACCATACGCCAGTCGATGACGTCAAGCGCCTGTTGGACATGGAGAGGACGGGACTGGCCGTCGGCCCCGGCGCGCCCCCAGTCGTAGAGGCGGTAGGTGGTGTCGCTGTTCTGCTGGATTTCGGCTACGATGGCGCCGGGCCCGAGAGCGTGGACGGTTCCGGCCGGTACGTAGACGGCGTCACCAGTGTGAACGGGAATCCGATGGAGGACAGAATCGACGGCGCCGGCTTCCGCGGCCTGGGTGAGGCTTTGGCGGTCGACGCCGGCTCTGAGGCCGTAGATGATCTCAGCGCCCGGTTCGGCGTGGAGGATTATCCAGAGTTCGGTCTTGCCCAGTTCGCCGGCGTGCTTGCGGGCGTAGGCGTCGTCGGGGTGGACCTGGACGGAGAGCCAGCGGTTTGCGTCGAGGAGCTTGATCAGCAGGGGGAAGGAATCGGAGTCAGCTGCACTGCCTAGGAGCCGCTCTCCCCAACGCTGCTGGAGTTGGGCGAGGGTACAGCCTGCCAAGGGGCCGTTTGCAACCGTGGTCTGGCCGTTGGGATGCGCGGCGATTTCCCAGCTTTCGGCTACGGCGCCGGGGGGAAGCTCTCTGCCCAGCCTGGTTTCCAGATTGCGCCCGCCCCAGATGTAGTCTTTGAAGACCGGTTGGAAGGAGAGGGGATAGACGGCTGGAGCGGGGGGGGAATGCGGCTCTCCATCTGAACTGTTGATCGCTTCCGCAGGCGTTGGCCGGTTGTCCCCGTCATCGGGGAAAGGCGGGAGGTCGAGCATTTTGTGCCAGGCGTAATCTCCCAGGATGCGGAGGGAGGCGACGATGGGGGCGGCGAGAATCGCGCCGAGCAGGCCGGCGAGGGAGGCTCCCATGATAACGCTGACCATGACGAGAAGGGCGTGCAGATTGAGGGCTTTGCCGACGATGCGGGGCACAAGCAGCGTGTTTTCGATCTGCTGGATGACGATCATGGCGACGGCCACGGCGAGCGCGAACTGAAGCGAGGTCAGGCCGAAGCCGGGCGCGCTTTGGAAGAAGGCGACCAGGATGGCCGCGCCGGCGCCGGCCAGCGGCCCGATGACGGGCAGAAACTCCATTGCGCCGGAGAGGAGGCCAAGGCCGAGGGCGTTGTCGACGCCGAGCGCGCCAAGCACGACGCTTACCATGACGAAAATGACGATGGCAAGCAGGGCCTGGCCGCGCATGTAGGCCGCCCACACGTTGCTGACGCTGGCGGTCAGTCTTTCGGCATCGCGGCGATAGCCGGGTTTGTGGGCGATGTTGGCGATCATGCTGCCGATACGGGGAATGTCGACGGCGACGTAAATGGAGATAATGAAGACGAGCAAGATCTGGCCGAGGACTGCGACCGTTCCGGTGACGACGCTGGCGGCCAGGCTGCCGCCGCGGCCGAAAATAGGCTGAAGCAGGGCGAACACCTGGCTGAAGAGTTCGTCCCAGCCGGGCATCTGGGGCAGGAGGGGGGCAACGGGCACTGTAAAGCCGCTGACGGTGATGGATTCGGGCAGTTGTTTCTGCAGCTCTTGCAGCTGGACGAGGGCGTCATCGAACCAGCCGGGCAGCCGCCGGGACAGATCGAGGACCTGTTGGAAGGTGGTGACGCCCACGAGGAAGAAGGTCGCCACGACGAGGACGGCCAGGGCCAGATAGACGGTCAGGACGACGGTAACTCGATTGAAAGGGGTGCGCCGGTCGATCAGGGAGATCAGGGGGTGGAGCAGGTAGGCCAGGAGCGCAGCCAGCACAACCTGTTGGAGCAGGCCGCGGAATACCCAGACCAGAAGGCAGAAGAGGGCCAGGGCGGAGACGGCGACGATGGCCTTTGTGGTTGTATTCCATGGGGGCGAAGTGGCTTTCACAGTATCTTCCTGGGCGCTCGGCCGCATAGCGGCGGCCTAGAGAATTTTCAGGTTTGCCAGCGAGGCCATGAATTTCTTGACGCCCAAGTTGGGGAAAGCCACTGAGACTTCCTCTTCGCCGCCAATTACGATGCTGTCGATTACCGTGCCCACGCCGAACTTGGGGTGTTCCACGCTCTGGCGGCGCTTGAAGGTGGAAGGCGTTTCGGAGACGGCGGCGCGGCGGCGGCGAGATGAACGAACCGTGCGGCCCTGACGCGGTGATTCGCCGGGGGAATCAGCTGGACTATTGGCTGGCCTGTAGGCGTTGCCGGGGGGCGGGGTGGCGGGATCTTTGCTGTAGCGGCCGAACATGGCGGGGCCGTCAAGCCAGCTGGTTGCCCGGTCGAAGGCGGCGGCGCGACGCTTGCGGCGGTCGTGCTGGCCGCTGAGCAACTTGGCGGGGATGTCATCCAGGAAACGGCTGGCCTCTTGCAGTTCGCTGCTGCCCCACATCGCCCGCAGGGAGGCGTGGGTGAGGTAGAGGCGTTGCTCTGCGCGGGTGATGCCGACGTAGGCGAGGCGGCGCTCCTCGGCCATGTCTTCATCGTCTTCGCTGCTGATGCTGCGGGCATGGGGCAAGAGCCCCTCCTCCATGCCGACCATGAAGACGACTCCGAACTCCAGCCCTTTGGCGGTGTGCAGGGTGAGGAGAGTCAGGGCGTCTTCGTTTTCCTCGTAGTCATCCTGTTCGCTGACGAGGCTGATCTCCTGGAGAAAGAGGCCGAGAGGGTCCTGGCCCGGTTCCATATCGTCGATGCCGGGGCGGTACTGGGCGGCGACGGCGCGCAGCTCATTGATGTTCTGGAGGCGCTCTTCGCCGTCCTCGCTGTCATCGCGCAGGCGGACAAGGTATCCACTGTCGTCCAGTATCTGATCCATGAGCGCGGCGACATGCTCGTACTGTATCTCCGCGGCGAGGCGGACCCAGCCCGCGAGCATGGAGGCGAATCTGATCAGGGCGTTGCGGGCGCGGGCGGCAAAGGGGGCCGGGGGGAGGTCAGGGGTGAGGCTGGCTCGAGCCGGTTCGCTGTTGGCGGCGAGCAAGGTCTGCAGGGCTTCGAATTCGCTGACGCCGGCGGAGGCGGCCCAGGATTTGAGAAGCGCAAGCGTCTTGGCCCCGATCCCGCGCGGGGGGACGTTGATGATGCGGTCGAGCGCCATGGCGGCGGAAGGGTTATGCACGAGCCGCATATAGGCGAGGACATCCTTGATTTCGCGGCGCTCGTAGAAGCGGGTGGCGCCTACGAGGCGGTAGCGAAGATTGCGCCGGACGCAGGCTTCTTCGAGGGCGCGGCTCTGCGCGTTCGTCCTGTAGACGACTGCTGCGGCGCCGGGTCCGAGCCCCGACTTGGCGCCCAGGCGGGTTGCCTCGTCAAGGACATATTCGGCCTCTTCGGTTTCGTCGAAGGCTTCGTGAATCCTGACCTTGAGGCCGTCGCCCCGATCTGTGTGGAGGTTTTTGGGCGTTCGGTTGGCATTCTTTGAAATGACGGCGTTGGCGACGTCAAGGATGTTCTGGGTGCTGCGGTAGTTCTGCTCGAGGAGGACGACATTGGCGTCGGGATAGTCACGGCGAAAGCGAAGGACGTTGCGGTAGTCGGCGCCGCGGAAGCGATAGATGGACTGGTCTTCATCGCCGACGACAAAGAGGTTGCGCTTGCCGTCGGGCGGGCCGACCAGGAGCGCCGCCAGCTCATATTGGGCGGTGTTCGTGTCTTGAAACTCATCGACGAGCACGTAGCGCCACTTGTCCTGATATTTGCGACGGATTCCTTCGTTTTCGCGCAGGAGCAGGACGGCGCGCATCAGGAGGTCGTCGAAGTCCATTGCGTTGTTCAACTTGAGGAGCTGCTGGTACCGGCCGTGGACGCGGTCGCAAATCTCCTGCATGTAGCCATCGGCGCTGACCAGGTCAGGCGTAAGCAGATCGTTCTTCCAGTTGCTGATTTGTGCCAGGACCGCCCTGGGGCTGAAGCGTTTCTCGTCGAGCTGCATCTCCTTTAGGACTTCGCGCACGAGAGTCAACTGGTCGGCGCTGTCGTAGATCACCCAGTTGCGTTCGAAGCCGGCGGCCTCGACTTCGACGCGCAGGACGCGTGCGCAGACGGAGTGGAAGGTGCCGATGGTGAGGCCGCCGAGGCTGCGGCGGCGGCCCTGGACCGGCGGGGGGAACCGGTGGCCGATCAGCTCTTCAACCCGACCGCTCATTTCACTCGCGGCCTTGTTGGTAAAGGTAACGGCCAGGACGTTCCACGGCTCGATTCTTCTTTCTTCGATCAAGTAGACGATACGCTGGGTGAGGACGCGCGTTTTGCCTGAGCCGGGACCGGCTAGAACAAGAACGGGGCCCTCAGTCGCCTGGACGGCAGTTTTCTGTTGGGGGTTCAATCCATCAAGGTATTTGGACATAAGAAGATTGCGTATTCGTAGTGTAGCATTTGGGTCTCGGTCCGAGATGCAAGCGTTCGCCGGAGAACTGGCTGGAGGCTATGCGATAGCCGGCGGCGCGTTCCGCGCAGCCTACCATTCGTCCAGCTGGAAGCTTTCTCCGTTAAGCAGCCGGACATAGCTGTCGTAGCGTACGGGAGAGACTTTGCCATCTGCCACAGCCTGCCTCACAGCGCAGTTTGGTTCGTGATCATGTGTGCAGTTGGGGAAGTGGCATTCGTTGACAAAGGGTTTCAGGTCGACATAGAAGAAGCAAAGGCTGCCCGGATCGATTTCGTAGAGGCCGAGTTCGCGGATTCCTGGGGTATCCGCCACAAAGGTATTGTCTCCCAGGGGAAGCTGGAAGAGCTGAGCGTTGCGGGTCGTGTGCCGCCCCTTGCCTTCGAAGGAACGCAGGTCGCCGACACGCAGGTTGAGTTGTGGATGGAGGGCATTGATCAAGGCGCTCTTGCCGACGCCGCTAGGCCCGGTGACGACGGTCAGTTTGCCGGTTAGCAGACGGCGGAGCTGGTCGAGTCCGCCGGGGCGGGGCGGGTTTGCCGGACTGCGGTTCGGGTCGAATTCGATAGCTTCGGTTGCGCTCACGTACAGAATCGGATAGCCAAGCCCTTCGTAAAGGAGTAAGATCTCGCGGGCCTTGTCCAGGCCGGTGAGGTCGATCTTGTTGGCGACGATGACAGCGGGCAGTTCGTTGGCTTCGGCGACGACGAGGAAGCGATCAAGCATGCGCAAGTGGGGTTCCGGGTCTTGCACGGAGAAGACGACCAGGACCTGGTCCGGGTTGGCGACGATGACATCTTCTGACGGGCGGTTTGTGCCGGGCAGTTGACGGCTCAGTGTCGATTCCCGCTCCTCGACTGAATCGATCTGTCCTTTGCGCCTACCTTCCAGGACGATCTTTACGCGGTCGCCGACGGCAACGAGTGTGAGGTCCTTGGCGCGTTCCTGCAGGAGGCGGCCGCGCACGCGGCAACTGATTACTTTGTCGTCAGATGTGGCGACGTCATAGTGGTGCCCGCGGGCGCGAACGACGACACCGTCGATGGTTCGCTCCTTTTTCTTGGGCTTGGGCTTGCTTTTGGCGGGCGCGTCGAAGTAGTCTTCCTCGTAGGCTTCATCCCACAGTTCGTAGGCATCTGTGTTTCGCGGCAAAGGCGACTCCATCCGGTTCGTGCGGGTTGGTGGGCGCGCCGGCTTCGGGCGCATTGATTTCCGCCCCAGTTTATCAATTCAGGGGCCGGATTGGCAACAAGCGGTAGGCGTAGGGGCAGGGCAATCGCATCTAAATCTGTAGGCCGATTCAGTTGAAATTGTGGCCAGAAGAAAGCGAGAATAAGTGGAAATCACCCTGCGCTTACTGAATATCGACGGGAAGACGCCGCGGATCAGGCCCTCAGTCGGCG
>JAJDZJ010000189.1 GCA_022824685.1 Caldilineaceae bacterium | reverse complement strand
GCCCTCAGTCGGCGAGATAAGTTAAATTCTCCGTCTACGTGCCATCTTTCGTACATTTCCCTGTGTCTTACCCCGACCTGGAAGAGTATTCGGCTGCATTTCGATGTTCTGACCCAATTTAGATGCAATCGCCCTGGGATTTGTCTTTACGGGGATTGTCTGAACGGGGATTTGGGGGGATTTTTGGGATTAGAGGGATTAGGGCGGGGGGGAACGGCAGGGGAACTGGGGGGGTTAGGGGCGAGGGGGGCGTGTGCGGGAGGGGCGGGGGGTCCGGGGGTCCGGGGGTGTCCCCCGGCCCGGCGGCGGTGTTTGCCGCCGGGGATGGTGGCAAGGCTTTCTGGTCCTGGCACTGCCCCGCCCGGTGGAGGAGAGGCGAGGCGGCTGGCGGCGAATGATGGCATGGACATGCGGCGGGGCGCGAGGAGGGCGGGGCGCAGAGGGGCCGCCGACAGATGGCAAGGCGACAAGGTGGATGGGTAGGGGTTGGGGGAGGCCCAGAACTGCAGTGGTCGGTGGGTGGCGGGACGGAGAGGGCGCCGCGGGGTGGGGGTACGGGGGATCGGCGGGAAGGGGGCGCCGACAGGGGAAGGCGGTGGCCTTGCATGCGTCACATTTGGAGCGGTTTTCGCCAGTTGTCAACGGGATTCAGAAAGCCCTGCCGGGCCAGCACGACAAGAGACAGTGCTCTATCGCCGCAGCAACAGTCGTTCGGCAGCCAGGCGGTTCATGCTGACGCCAGCTTCAGCGGCATCCATTGCCAGGGCACGGTGGGTCTCAGGAGGGATGCGAAGGGTCAGGGCGCCTCGGTAGCGGTGTGTAGATAGCGGCTCAGGGATCGGTGCGCCATCCTCGTCTAACGCCTGCACGGCGAAAGCGACCACGTCCCGAATGCCTGAGAACGCCTTCTCCGGGGTATCGTCCAGGTGGCTAAGCAGCCCGAACTCAGCGCACAGGCCCACGAACATCTCATCCTCATCGGACCAGGTAACGCGATAGGTATAGCGGTCATGACGATTCATTGCAGTTCCTCCAATAGTTTGTCGATCGCCTTGAGCGCCTGGCGTACCTGATAGGGCTTGGCCATGCCCTTTATGCGCTGGATATTGACCAGCGGCTCGCCCTGCCAAGGCGTTCTATAGAACAGGTGGCTGCCGCTCAGTCGGGGCTGTCCGAAGTAACGGTCACAGACCGTGCGGAGATCGTCAAACCGGACATTTCGGGGGTTCCGCCTGATCCTGGCCAGGGCCTTGTCCATACCTGGATGATAGCAGTATTGCAACCAAATGTTAAGCGATCGGAGACGAGTCAGTCAACAAGGGTTGAGGAAGCGGTACGAACGGATATGCCCTCAGGGAGAGAGGGCGGGTAGCCAGGTTCCTCGCGGGAGCTGCTCTCTGATCCGCGGCAGTGAGTCATCCGCCAGTCAGTCCCTTTCGACAGTGCGTCCAACGTTTCGTGGTCCAGCAGTTGGGGTCAACCATATTCTGCAATGAATTCTTGCATGGTTGTTCTTTCTTGAACTGAAGTCGGAGTAAGTGAACACCTTACAAAGCTGGCAGAATAGAAGCTCCCCACCCAAAACTCTCCGGCAAAGAAAGGTGCTCAGTGATGAGGATACTTAAGCTGTTCTGTCATGTCGACAGTTTCTGTCAGTGGTTGGCTACATGTGAGCAAGCCAAGCTGTTGAGCGTGACTCGGAAGCGAGGACCCCCTATGAGAGCCGTGCGACAACAATCCTGATTCTCAAACTTAGAAAATCTGGGACAGACCCTTCACAATCCACCAAATTGACACATCCCAACCGATAACGCAGAATCAGGTGCGAACGCCTGCCCAGATCCCGGCAGCCAACCCCCGGCCGGCCGCCGAGCCAGCCAAAAACCAGAAACTGCCCTCATGACACGTGTCGCACTTGAATCCACAGTAATCAGCCACGGCCTGCCCTATCCCGACAACCTCAGACTGGCCCATGAAATGGAGCGCATCATCCGCGATCACGGGGCGGTTCCAGCCACCGTCGGAGTCATCGCCGGGGAGCTGATCGCCGGTCTCAGCCCGCAGCAGATCGAGCGGCTGGCCGCGCCGTCCGAACGGCAAGTCGCCAAAGTAAGCCGCCGCGACCTGCCCATCGCCGTCGCCCGCAAGCTGGACGGGGCCACCACCGTCGCCGCCACCATGTGGATCGCCCACCGCGTCGGCATCGAACTGTTCGCCACCGGCGGTATCGGCGGCGTCCACCGCAGCCGCGACCCCGGCCCCAGCGCCGATGTAAGCGCCGACCTGCAGGAGCTGGCGCGGACCCCGCTCATCGTCGTCTGCGCCGGAGCCAAGGCAATACTCGACCTGCCGGCCACCCTCGAATACCTCGAAACCCAAGGCGTCACCGTCATCGGCTACGGCGCCGATGACTTCCCCGCCTTCTACAGTCGCAGCAGCGGCTTTCCAGTCGATATCTGTTGCAACACGCCCCAGGAGGTGGCCGAGATCTGGCGGGCGAAACGAGCGTTGGACCTGGAAGGAGGGTTGCTGGTGGCGGTACCCGTTCCCGAAGAGGATGAGATTCCCGCCGCGCAGATTGAACCGCAGATCGAGCAGGCGCTCGCTGACAGCGAAGCCGCCGGCCTGCGCTCCGCCGAGGTGACGCCCTTCCTGCTGCGCCGCATCGCCGAACTGACCGGCGATCGCAGCCTGCGCGCCAATCTCGCCCTGCTGCGCAACAACGCCCGCGTTGCCGCCGCCATCGCGATGGCGTTGGAAAACAAATAGCGGCCAGGCAGGAAGCCCTGCGCTAGCCGCTATCCGCGGGCAATCAGCCGCTTTCCATCAGCTGCTGAAAATCAGCTTCTCAAATTCATTCCGTTCCAGAACTTCCTGCTCCAGAAGCGTTTCCGCCAGGAGTCCCAGCTTGTCCTGGTGCGTCGTCAAAACTTCCTTGGCCCGCGAGTACGCCGTCTCGACTATCCGCCTCACTTCGCGGTCGATGGCCCTCGCCACATCTTCGCTGTAGGAGCGCCGCTCGCCCAACTCCATGCCCAGGAACGGGTTGCTATCGCCCTGGACCAGCTGCATGGGGCCCAGCTCACTGCTCATGCCAAAGCGTGTGACCATCGCCTTGGCCAGTTTTGTCACCCGTTCCAAATCGTTGGCCGCGCCGGTTGTGATCTCCTCAAAGGTCAACTCTTCAGCAACGCGCCCGCCCAGCAACCCGGCCAGCTCGTCCTCATACTCGGCCTTGCTCTTTAGCAGGCGATCCTCATCCGGCAAAGGCATCACGTAACCCAGCGCCTGCCCGCGGCTGACCAGGCTGATCTTCCCGACCGCGTCGGTATGTTCCAGCAGAGCCATCACCACAGCATGGCCTGCTTCGTGGTAGGCCACCACGCGCCGCTCTTCGTCACTCAGTATCCGGCTCTTGCGCGCCGGCCCCGCCATCACCCGTTCGATCGACTCCACCAGTTCATCCATGCCGATGGCGCGCTTGTTGCGGCGGGCGGTCAGTATCGCCGCCTCATTGAGCAGATTCTCCAGATCGGCGCCCACCATCCCCGGTGTCTGCTTGGAAATTACGTTCAGATCGACGTCCGGGCCGAGCGGTTTCCCTCGCGCATGAACATGCAGGATCTCCTCGCGTCCGCGGCGATCCGGCCTGTCCACCACGATTCTGCGGTCGAACCGGCCCGGCCGCAGCAGAGCCGGGTCCAGGATATCCGGGCGATTGGTCGCGGCGATGACGATTACAGTCGTATCGCTGTCAAATCCGTCCATCTCGACCAGGATCTGATTGAGCGTCTGCTCCCGTTCATCGTTTCCGCCGCCCATGCCGGCCCCGCGATGGCGGCCGACCGCATCGATCTCGTCGATGAAAATGATACACGGCGCGCTCTTCTTCGCCTGTTCGAACAGATCGCGCACCCGGCTCGCGCCCACACCCACGAACATCTCCACAAATTCAGAGCCGCTGATGCTGAAAAATGGCGCGCCCGCCTCGCCTGCCACCGCCTTCGCCAGCAACGTCTTGCCCGTGCCCGGCGACCCCACCATCAGGACACCTTTGGGAATACGCGCGCCCAGCGCCGCGAACTTCTCCGGCTCCTTCAGAAATTCAACCACCTCCTGCAGCTCCTGCTTGGCCTCCTCTGAACCGGCCACATCCTCGAACGTGACGGTCGGGCGGTCGGCCTCCTCCATCTTCTTGGCGCGGCTGCGCCCAAACTGCATCGCCCGGTTCTGCCCGCCCGCGCCCGCCTGGCGCATAATAAAGAAGAAGAAGCCGAAGATCAGAATCATCGGCAAGAGCATGATCAACCAGTTGAAGAAGGCGCCGCTGTTGGGCGCGCGCTCCACGTCAATCGGAATCGCGGCCAGCTGGTCCGCGGTCACGCCAAACGTCTTGAGCGAATCGAGCAGGCTTTCCCCCGACTCTTTGCGGCTGCGTTCGCGGCGACTGTCCGATATATGGACAATGATGTCGTCGCCCTGCACCACGATCCGCTGCACAGAGCCGTTGCGCACGTAGTCGGCCACCTGGTTTAAACCCAGCAGATTGTTGCCAGAACTTGGCGGATTGATAAAGAGGCGGTAGGCAAAGAAGATCAGGACCGCCACCAGAATCCAGATCCAGCTGCGTTTGAACAGCTGCCGGTAGCGCTCGTTTGGGTCTTCATCCGGAGGGCGGTCGCCATCCGGTCTTTTCTCATTGTTCATCATACGAGGATACCTCTGAGACAGACGCCCGCTCCAGCCACAAGGCTGCGCGGGAACACGTCACTCTTCACACGCTTACGCGTCTAGTATAACAGAGGAAGGGGCCAGGGCAATCGCATCTAAATCTGTAGGCCGATTCAGTTGAAATTGTGGCCAGAAGAAAGCGAGAATAAGTGGAAATCACCCTGCGCTTACTGAATATCGACGGGAAGACGCCGCGGATCAGGCCCTCAGTCGGCGA
>JAJDZJ010000006.1 GCA_022824685.1 Caldilineaceae bacterium | reverse complement strand
TTCCGGTAGCCTTCCATCGTGCTGCGGAAGCTCCATGAGTGATGGGGATTGTCGCAAGCGCCGTTGAAGTGCTGGTTGCCGGTCTGTTGGATGGCCTCACACGCGCTCTGCCAGACTGCGCTGGGCGGCACGTTATACCCGCTTGGGTGGGAGCCGAAGCCATCTACGTAATTGGCAAGACCTTGCTGCAACATGGCCTCGAAGTACCGGAAGTCATCCATGGCCAGGGAACCGTTATCACCGGCAGGCGTCAGAGCGCCGCTGATGACGTACATCGACGGGCACGCGGCCTTGATCGCGCCGTAGGAGGGGCGCAGCAGCGCCATATACTCACTCGGGTTGATCGGGCGGTTGCCCCATTCGTAGTGCAGATTCTGTTCGTTCCAGACCTCGATCGCTTTGACGGAGGAGCCGCAGTATTCACCTGCGAGACGCCCCAGGAATCTGGCAAATGTCTGGGGGTCCGCCGGCGGACCGCCGACGGTTCCGTCGTAACCGGATTCGCGAGACCAGTTGGGTGCGTTCACAACGCTGAAAAGCAGGTTCAGCCCGCGAGCATTGGCGGCGTTCACGAGCGGCCAGATGTCACCGAAGCCATACTGGCCTTGCGTGGATTCGAAGACCTTCCACTCGATCTGCTGCTTCACCCAGCCGAAGCCCAGCTCGCGGGTCTTGTCCATCGCGATGCCTTCCTGGCCGTTGTGGATCATATGGGCCTGGACACCATATCCGAAACCAATGCCTGGCAGTCTCGTTGCCGGGGCAGAGGGGGCCGGCGCGGCAGCGGGCGGAGCCGCTTCAGGTCGCGGAGGAATCTCTGACTCGGTGAACTTCCTTACGCCGGAAAGGGATCCCACAAGCTCTGTCAAGTCACGGTAGATCCATGCAGGATCGCTCAGTCCCGATACCTCGACCTGGAACCACTGTTCCTGCGGGCCGATGCCGGTAATCTTCACCCGCGTGCCGGCGGATATGACGCTGAGGACCGGGTATTCGGTGCCGGGCCCGCCGCGAACATTCAGGTTTGTCGGCTGGCTCACCGCAAAGGGACCGCCTGCAGCCGGCGCCGGCTGCGGTTGCGGCTGCTGGGTTGTGGTTCCTCCACCGGAAGGAGGCGCGCTCGATCCTCCCTGAGGAATCCAGATCCTCGTGCCCCAGAAGAGTGTGTTCGCATCGGCGAGGCGATTGGCCTGCATGATGGCGTTCATCGTGGTGCCGTTGTTGAAGGCGATGCGGCTGAGCGTGTCGCCGAGCTGCACCTCGTACCAGAAGCCGCCGGTCCCGGTTCCGCCGCCGCTGCTTGTGCCGCCACTGCTGCTGGCGCCGCCGCCGCTTGTGCCTGAGCCGGGGATGCAGAGTCTCTGACCGATATAGACGTAGGAAGTTACGGAGGTATTATTGGCCTGGGCCAGGCTCTGGATTGTTACGCCGTAGTCAACTGCGATGCCGGAGAGCGTTTCACCGGCCACGACGTTGTGATATCTGGAACAGGCGCTGGGCTGCGAAGGCGTTGCCTGCTGCCCAGTTGTCGGAATCCGAAGACTCTGGCCGACGAATATCTGGTTTGCATTGGCGATATTGTTGGCGGAAACAAGCGCCTGGACTGTAACGCCATATCTGGCCGCGATTGCGGAGAGGCTCTCACCGGCCTGCACGACGTGGGTCGTGTACCCGGTCGTCTGTGGCTTGACGTTGACGAGCGGAGAGGCTGCCGAGACCGGCTGAGGCAGTAGGGAGAGGAGCATGAACGTCGCGACGGCGAAGAGCCAGAGACGACGGGAGGCTCTGAACTGAGGGATACCTGCGGGCATATGAAACTCCTTATTCAAGACCATCTTCTGTCAAGAAGGAAGAGTATACTGTGTCAGACTAATTATTCTGCACCTTTTCCTTGCTGAAGTCAAGACGAAACGAGCTCTTCCATCAACGCGATGCCAACGCGAATGCCACGATAGAAGTTCGGCAGATGCAGTTTCTCGTTGGGCGCGTGCAGATTGTCGTCGGGCAGGCCGAATCCCATGAACAGGATGGGCATGTTCAGAGAATCCTGAACAACTGTGGCAATCGGGATGGAGCCGCCTTCGCGGCTGAAGACCGGGTTCACGCCGAAGACGCGGGCGTAGGCGAGGGCCCCGGCCTGCATCTCGGGCACATCAAGCGGAACCACGGTGGCAGGCGCGTATTGGAGCGTGCGCACCTCAACTTCCACGGTTTCCGGCGCGATTTGCTGTAGGAATTTCTCGATCATCGGCCCGATGGCAGCGGATGGCTGATTGGGAACAAGCCGGCAGCTTACCTTGGCGTGCGCCTCGGCAGGGATTACGGTTTTGAAGCCTTCGCCGACGAAACCGCCCCACATGCCGTTTATCTCCAGGGTCGGCCGGGCCCCAATTCGCTCGGTCACTGTATAGCCCTTTTCCCCCCAGGCCGCGGGCGCGCCGCTTTCCTGCAGCAACTGTTCGTCACCGTAGGGAACCTGCGCCAGGGCTTCGCGTTCCTGCGGCGACAGCGGTTGGACATCATCGTAGAATCCGGGAACCGCCACCCGCCCAGCGTCGTCATGGAGCCGCGCCAGCAGCGCGCACATGGCCTGATTCGGGTTGTGCACCGCGCCGCCGAACATGCCGCTATGGAGGTCCTGCGAAGGGCCTCTTACCGTCACCTCGCCCGCCCACACGCCCCGCAACCCGTAGATGATCAGCGGCTGCTCAGGAGACAGGATGTGCGTGTCGGAGATGACACAGACATCGGCCGCAAGTTTCCCAGTTTCTGCCGGCACAAAGGCCGTCAGCGCACCGCTGCCAACTTCCTCCTCCCCTTCGACCAGAAACTTTACGTTAACTGGCAACCTGCCGGTGGTTGCCAGAAGTGCCTCGACCGCGGCCACGTGCGCAAACAGCTGCCCCTTGTCGTCGGACGCGCCGCGGGCAAACAGGTCGTCGCCGCGCACGGTCGGTTCGAAGGGCGGCGTCGTCCACATCTCCAACGGGTCGACAGGTTGGACATCGTAATGCCCGTAGACCAGGACGGTCGGGGCGTCGGTTCCCGCATGGAGCCAGTCTGCGTAGACGATCGGATGGCCGTCGGTGGGGATGACTTGGACGTTTTGGAGGCCGATTGAGGACATCTTTTGCGCCAGCCAGGCCGCGGCCTGTTCCACGTCCTCCTCATGCTCCGGCAGCGTGCTGACGCTGGGAATGCGCAGCCATTCGCTCAGCTCCTTGAGCTGGCTCAACTCGGCTTCCTGCAGATAGGCTTCGAGTTCCGGGCTGAAGGCGGACGTTCCATTCCTGTTCATGGGGAGGGACCTCCGGTGGCTCGTGGATAGCCGTAGTGACTCTCCTGGATTGCCTGCACGCTGAATGAAATGCGGGGCTAGGAAGCGCTGTCGGCGCACCCGTCAGCCGGGCAGTTCGACGATGACGTACTCCTGGTCGACGGAGACCTCGAAGGTTTCGGCAGTGTAGGGGCCCGGCTGATAGGTTGAAGGAAGGTCTTCCGCTGTTGCGATTTCAACGTCGTAGCTGCGGGTACGCACCGAGGCCGGATCAACCCAGGACTGGCCGGTGGTCACGTCGTACTCCCAGCCATGCCACGGACAACGCAAGATTTCGCCCCGCCTCTCATACCTGTATTCGCCGCCGGGTTTGTCGGCCATCACGAATCCGGTTAGCCGGCCCTCACAGAGCGGGCCGCCCTGGTGCGGGCAGATGTTGCGCAGGGCATAGAATTCGCCCTTAATGTTGAAAACGCCGATGGAGCGTCCATCCACCTCTACGACCTTGCGTTCTCCCGGCGGGATTTCGTCAACTGTGGCGACGATGTGTTTTGCCATTGCTCATCTCTAAAGCTTGTACAGAAGGCGGGCGTTCTCCGCCATGAACTTGCGGCGGCGTTCTTTGTCCAGGGGCACGGGGAAGGCGCGATCGGGGGCGTCAAAGTCCCAGTGGGGGTAGTCGGTGGCAAAGAGCAGGCGGTCGTCCAGATCGAGCTGGCCCAGCAGTTGCCGGAACTGCTCCGGCCTGAAGGGCTCCTCCATTGGTTGCGTGCTGACCCAGAAATGGCGGCGGAAAAGCTGGGAGGGCGGTTCGGTGACATGGGGCACTTCGCTGCCCAGTTTGCGCCAGGCGCTGTCCATCCGCCAGAGCATCGGCGGGATCCAGGCGAATCCTCCTTCAATCAACACGAATTTGAGCGTGGGAAACTGCTGTAAGACCCCCTCAAATATCAGGCTGATTACCTGCGCCTGAAATGTCTGGGGCATTCCGCCGTGATCTTCGATGTAATGGTTGGGATAGCCCGACCCTGTGATCGGCACGCCGGCCGCGCCGCCGAAATGGATGGCGATCGGAAGGTCATGGCGGCAAGCGGCTTCATACATGGGCCAGTATTTGCGCCGTCCCAGAGGCTCCTTGGTGCGGGCGATCAACAGAGCGTGGACAAATCCCGGATGGCTGCCCCACCTGTCGATCTCGGCGGCGGACAGTTCGCCGTCTTCCCAGGGAACGATGATCGAGGCGCGCAGCCGCGGTTCGGGGTCGAGCCACTCTGCCAGCTGCCATTCATTGGTCGCGCGGGCGAAAGCGGCGCCGAAAGCCAGATTGCGTTGCTCGCCGGCGCCGACCAGCGGATTCAGGACGCCGACCTCGATACTCCACTCGTCTAAAAGTTGCCTTTGCATCAGAGGCAGATTTGAGCCGGGCGGCGTTCCGTCGTCGGGCCAGGCGTCATGGCGGGCCGCATTGGGCATTGCCCGCGGATAGTGCGAACCGTCAAATCCCCGCTGCCCAAATGTTCGGTGATAGTCCTGCCACTTCTCGTCCAGATAGCTGCGCAGCGCGTCCGGCGTCGGGAAGTAGATATGGATGTCGGTGTCGATGATGGCCGTGTCCAGCGGCGCCCGGTATCGGGGAGCCTGTTGAACAGACGATGCGGGACGGTTCGCGCCATGACCATTTGTCTGGTCTTTCGTTTTCTGGCCGCTCTCCACGCTGGCGGTCGAGTCGAATTGGGCAGACATGGTAATCCTCCTATTCTGTCGCTGGGTGACAGGAAGCCAGGGGCTGGGATCGGGTAGTGTCTCGTCGCCTTGAATGGCATTTCACAGCCGGTAAAATGCGCGCGCGTTGGCGCTGCAGATCTTTTCTCGCTGATCCGCTGTCAACAGGTCCAGGAGGAACTCCTGGACGTCGTGGCAATGGGGATAGTCGCTGGCGTAAAGGAGCAGGTCTTCGGCGCCGCACTGGTCCAGTATTTGCGCCAGATGCAGGGGATTAGGCGGCGCGTCCAAGGGCTGGATGGTGAGACGCAGATGCGCCCGCATGTATTCGGAGGGAGGGCGGCGGACATAAGGCGTGTTGTGGCGCAGCCCTTTCCATTCTTTGTCGATCCGCCACATCAGCGACGGCAGCCAGGTGAAGCCCCCTTCGATGAGCGCGACCCGTAGGGTGGGAAAACGTTCGAAGGCACCCTCGCAGACCAGACTGATCACCTGGGATTGAAAGACCTGCGCCATACCGGTGTAATCTTCGATGAAATAGGATGGCCAGCCGGTGGGCGTTGGGGGATGGCCGGGCGCGCCGCCGTAGTGGATGCCGATGGCGAGGTCGCGCTTCACCGCGGCAGCGTAGATTGGATCGTAGCGGCGATTCCCGTAGGGCGCTTCGGCGCGTACAGGTAGGATTACCTGCACGAAGCCTGGGTGGTCGCCCCATCTTTCGATTTCCCTTGCCGCGAGCGCGGGATTGTGGCTTGGCGCGACGATGGATGCCCGCAAACGGGGCTCTTTCTCGAGCCAGTGTTCCACTTGCCACTGGTTTACCGCCGTCGCCAGAGAGGCGGCCAGATCCTCGTTGCGCACGCTCTGGACGCGATAGGCACAGTTCAGAATGCCGATTTCCACGTCTCGCAATGCACAGCTCCGGACTTCTGCAAGATCCGGCTTGGCGCTGCTTCCTTCGCGGGCCGCAGTCGGAACGGACTCGGGATAGTCGGCCGCGTCAGGACCATTGAATGCCGACTCGCGGCAGTAGTCCAGCCAGTGATCAGGCAGGTAGGGATAAAGAGTCTCCAGGTTCGGAACTTCGTTATGGATGTCGCAGTCGATTCGGGTTGGGTCAGGCATTGGGGATTCTGGTCTGGTACGGGTTCAGGAATGTATAGCGACTATCGTACTCGAATTCCAGGGCGCGGGCAATCTGCAAAACGCGAATGCTCGCTTAGTCAACCGGCAACCCCCATTGGGCGCGCGCCTTCTCCATAGGGATCAGATCCTTGATTCCGTGGACGGTATGGCCCGGACCGCCATCCACCCACCGGTGGTCTGCCGGCTCGCTGGCCGGCTGGTAACGCACATCACAGCTCAGACGGAACCGATTGGTCAGATTGGTGGTTGAGGCGTGCATTGTGTGCATGCCAAAGAGAACTGCGTCTCCCATGAAGAATTCGCTCGTGAGCCATTTGCCGCCGAACTTCTCGACAATCTCCATGGGGTCTTTTGTGAACCAGCCGTCTATGCCGTCGCGGTCCACGTCCATACGCCCGTAGGTGTCGCGAATGCGGGAGAAGCTGGGCAGATTGTGGGACCCCCGGCATACGGCCAAGGCGCCGTGAGCGACGGAAATGTCACCGAGCGGAATCCAGACCGTGTGGAGGCTTGCCGATCCCCGGCCCATGTAGACGAAGTCATAGTGGGCGCCGGTGTACTGCTCGTTTCCCACGGCCCGCAGCCATTTATAATCAAAGGTGCGCGCGGGCTCGCCAAAGTAGGCGGCAAAAAAGTCGAATAGTTCGGTGGCCTGAATGACGGCAAGGACGTCGTCGTGGTAGGCGATCCGCCGCATTTTTGCGCCGCGACCGCCCTTGGGCATCACTCCTTCGAGGACTGGCGCATCCGGAGTTAGCACATTCTGTTCGTACATATAGTGAAGGATGGTGGCACGGGCCTGTTGCACCTTTTGGCGGTCAATCAGTCCGCGCAGCAAAAGATACCCGTCCTCAGCCATCCGTGCATGCAGTGCCTGCATGTCGAGCAACAGGGGCTGGCTGTCCTGGAGCGCGCCCAGAGAGTCTCCGGGGTAGGCAACGTCTCGATATCCAAAACGAATATTCATCATGATCCCCTATCGAGTCAATTGTTATCGCTATTCGCCTTGCGCGCGGTCATTGGAGTGGGTTGTAGCCTGTCACTGGCGGGCTCTGCGCAGGTGCAGGACCGCGGGCCCCCGCAGCAATACCCAGGCGCTCATTGCCAGGGCCAGCGCGACGAATGCCATCGCGGCGAACGCGACATCCCGGAGCGCGCCAGTCTGCGCCGCGGCAGCTGCCTCGGTCACGTCGCCTGTGAGGTCCGGCCCGGCGTAGACCAGAACGCGACTGGCCCACAACGCGCCCAGGGCAGCGACACCGGCGGTATTTCCCAGCGTCCGCCCGATCACATTGACGCCGCTTACGACACCCAACCGTTCCCTGGGAACCGAACCCATCACCGCGCTGTTGTTGGGCGACTGAAAGATGCCCATGCCCAGCCCCAAGGGCAGGACACGAAGAATATAGCCGAGAACTGAAGTTTCGGCGGTGAGCGTGCTGATAGTGTAGCAGCCGAATGCAAGCATTACCAATCCTGCGGTGGCGATCAGACGGTATCCGAAACGGTCTGAAAAGATGCCCGAAATTGGGGAAGACAGGCCGAAGAAGATCATCGTGATTGTCAGCAGCAGACCTACGACTGTGGGATCCAACTTGAGGAGATTGCTGAGATAAAAGGGGAAGAGGAGCGTGATGCCGCCGGAAACGATGAAACTGATCAGCCGCATCGACAGATTCAGGCTGAAGAGCGTGTTGCCAAAGAGAGAGAGGTCGAGGAGCGGCTCCTTTACTCGAAACTCGGTGCGGATGAAGAGCGCGAGGGCGATCAGGGAGAGAGCCAGCAGGCCAAGCATTGGAGGGGACCGAAAGCCATTGCGCTCTCCGACCGTGAGAAACAGCATCAGCGCCAGAAGAAAGGAGAAGAAGGTCGAGAATCCGGTCCAGTCAAAGCGCTGCCGGCCTCCGGGGCTGGTGTTCGGCAAATAGCGCCAGGCCAGAATGAAGCTGACCGCCCCGACGGGTGGGCCGACGAAGAAGATCCAGCGCCACGAAAGGAATTCAAGGAGAGCGCCACCCAGGAGGGGGCCGGCGATACCTCCGACAGAGACCGTGGCGCTGAAAAGACCGAGAGCTTTGCCGCGCTCAGATGCCGGGAATGATTCGGTCACGATTCCCATGCTCAGGGCAGTTGCAAACGCGCCGCCGATGGCCTGTAGGACACGGAAGAACAGGAGCAGTTCAATGTTGGGCGCAAGCCCCGCGAGGACGGAACCGATGGCGAATGCGATGGTGCCGCTGAGAAAGATGGGCTTCTTCCCCACCATATCTCCCAGCCTCCCCACCCCCAGCATAATCGCCGTCTGGGTGAGAGAGAAGGAGAGCACGACCCACTGGATGAGCGCGAAGTCCACGTCGAATTCAGTTACAAGAGCCGGCAGCACCACCCTGACAGCGCCGCCGTCGAAGGAGGCGAGAAAGATGCCTGAGCCGAGCGCGGCGAAGATATGCCACTTGCGCTCGACGAAGAGTTGCTCAGTTGGATTCGTCATGGCGGGAGGACGATCACACCAATCTGGATGGATTGCGGCTACAGGTCTGGGACCCGCGGCCTCTGTTCAAACGGACCGATGGAACGCGCGCCCATTCCTGCGCCTTTTGCCGCAATTGTCAGCCCTCCTCACTTGATAGGAACTCTTCCGTCCGACGGCATTCCAGGGCGAGGATACCGTTTTCTTCAGGACGACCTGGAGTGTTGCCAGCGCCGGGGTCGATCAGGTTCCGCCCTGTAGCCTTCGATGAGGCGCACGGGCCTCCAGGATACCCCATGCGCTCAGAATCAGCGCGACAGCGACAATGGCGAGCGCGGCATAGGATACGTCGCGAAGCGCGGCGCTCTGTGCCGCCGAGGCAGCTTCGGTGACGCCCCCAATAAACTCCGGTCCGGCATGGGCGGCGACGCGGCTTGCCCAGAGCGCTCCCAAGGCCGCGATGCCGGAAGTGCGCCCAAGCGTGCGGCCGATAACGCTGAGGCCGCTTACGACGCCAAGACGTTCGCGGGGAACAGAGCCCATAACAGCGCTATTGTTTGGCGACTGAAACAGTCCCATGCCCAGACCCAGGGTGGCCACTCGCATGATAAAGCCGAGAATCGTGGTTTCGAGGCTGAGCGTGCTTACCGTGTAACAGCCGAATGCCATGAGAACGAGCCCGGCGCCGGCGATGCGACGGTATCCATAGCGGTCGGACAGTGTGCCTGCGAACGGGGAGGCGACCCCAAAGGAGATCCAGGTTGTCGTCAGGAGGAGTCCCACGGCCACGGGCTCCAACTCGAGCAGGTTCGTCAGATAGAAGGGAAGCAGAAGGTAGACACCCCCGATCACGATGAAGCTGACGAAGCGCATCGAGAGGTTGAGGCTGAACTGCGCGTTCCCGAATATCGACAGGTCGAGGAGGGGATCCTTTACGCGACGTTCCGTGTTGATGAACAGGGCTAATGCGAGCAGTGAGACGGCGAAAAGTCCCAACATGGCTGGGGAGCGGTATCCGAAACGGGGACCGAACGTCAGGAAGAGAATGAATGCCAGTAGAAAGGCAGCCAGGAGAAACGAGCCGGTCCAGTCGAAACGTTGTCTGCCGCCGGGGTTGGCGCCGGGCATGTAACGCCAGGCCAGAAAGAAACTGACACAACTGAATGGAAAGCCGACAAAGAAGATCCAGCGCCAGGAGAGGAACTCCAGCAGCAATCCGCCCAGGAAAGGGCCGGCGACGCCGCCTAATGAGACGGCGAAGCTGAACAGGCCTAGAGCTTTGCCTCGCTCCGAAGTAGGGAAGATTTCGGTCACAATGCCCATACTGAGGGCAGTGGCAAATGCTCCCCCAGTCGCCTGAATTACGCGGAACAGCAGGAGAAGCTCGATATTCGGCGCCAAGCCAGAGAGGATAGAACCGAACAGGAATACAATCGTGCCGCCAAGGAAGACGGGCCTCTTGCCAATCATGTCGCCCAGTCTTCCTACGCTAAGGACTATCGCTACTTGGGTCAGCGTAAAGGAAAGGACGACCCACTGGACAATTGTGAAGTCGACCTGAAGGTCGCGAACCAGAGCGGGGAGAATGACAACGACGATGCTGCCCTCTTTCGAGTCCAGAAAGATGCCGCTGCAGATGGCGGTGAAGATGAGCCATCTTTGCCTGACGGTCAGAGTGTCGGAGAGATTCGTCATGGATCAGAAGGGACTGGCGCTTCGCGAGACCGATGAAATGTATGGGTCTGAAGTGCGTTATGTAGCATAAAGTATCAGTCAAGCTAAGGTCGACAATCTGTCCAACGCTACAAGCAAGGCATCAATGCCAGGACCAGACCGATCCAGCCAGTGGAGTTCGGGAACCTGGATTGTGGGTCCATTGGGCAGGACGAACTGTGAACGGGCCCTTCGTGCCTGTCGCTACCCGCCCGCGGCCCCCGTTCGCTGCGGCAGAATACTCCGGTGCTGTTGGGACCAATCAGTCGGGTCCCCAGCTGGTCTGTCTTTGCCGGACGGGGAACTGCGGCGGCGAACCGGCATGGGACAGGCGCCTCACGGCATGCGCGCCGTTTCCAGAGCCGGTCGGCGCAGATTCTCTTTCAGGAGTTCCGGGTCGCCCCGAACTCTACGCCGGCAATGCGCATCCTTTGGCGGCAAGAGATAGCCCAGTTCGGCCATGACGGTCGCGGTCCCCCGCAGGCGCGTTCGCAGACACAGTATCCGGCTACGAGGGCTGTTGCGCCGGCCGCGCGGCTGATCTGGAAGATATAGACTCCCACGCAATTAACGCGAGGGGGACGCCGACCAGGGCCAGGGCCGCGAAGGCGACACTCTGGAGCCCCGCTATCTGGGCCGAAGCGGCAGCCTCCGTAACAACGCCGCTGAAATCGGACCCGGCATTGGCTCGCACGCGGCTGGCCCACAGCGCGCCCAGCGCGGCGACGCCTGCGGTGCGCCCCAAAAAACGACCAATCGTGTTGGTGCCGCTGGCAATGCCCAGCCGCTCGCGGGGCACGGAGCCCATGACCGCGCTGTCTGTGGGCGAGTGCGAGATCCCAAAGCCCAGGGCAATTGGCGCGACCCGCAGAACGAAATCCGCAGCGGTGCTGGCGGCGCTGAGTGTGCTGGCAGTGAAGCAACCGAGGCCGAGAATAAACAGGCCAATGCTGGCGATCAGGCGAAACCCGAACCGATCGGTGAGGGCGCCGGAAACCAACACGGCCACGCCGAAAAAGACCCAGAAGACGGTCAGGAGGATGCCGGCCAGCACAGGGTCGATCAGCAGGATATCCACCAGATAGAAGGGAAACAGAAACCACAGACCGCCTATCGCGACATTCGTGAGGATACGAATTGACAGGTTTACACTGATCTGCGCGTTCCGGAAGAGGGACAGATCAAGTAGCGGCTCCCGGACCCGCGCCTCGTTTCGCACAAACTTCCATAGCGAGAGTATTGAGACGGCGAGCAGCGCCAATGTGACAGGAGAACCGAATCCAAGGCCACCGCCAAACGTCAGGTACAGCATGAGTGTCAAGAGCCCCGTAAACAGCAGGAAGGAGCCGGTCCAGTCGAAACTCTGCCGGCCGGTTGGGCGGGATTGAGGCAGGTAGCGCCACGCCAGTATCAGGCTGATCAGAGCCAGAGGTTGACCGACGAAGAAGATCCAGCGCCACGACAGGGCGCCCAATACGAAACCGCTGATCATCGGACCGAGAATGCTGCCCGCCGCAAAGATTGCGCCGAATGCGCCCAAGGCCTTGCCGCGCTCAGAAGGAGAGAAGGTCTCGATCACGATCCCATAGTTCAAGGCGAGAGCAAATGCCGCGCCCACGGCCTGCAGGACGCGAAAGAAAAGCATCAGTTCAATGGTTGGCGCCAAACCGGGAAGAATCGAAGTGACCATAAAGGCGATCGTGCCGCCGAGGAAGACGGGCCGATTGCCGAACATATCGCCCAGCCGCCCCACCATTGGCATGATCGATGTCTGCGCGAGTGTGTACGACAGGAGCACCCATTGACCAAAGGCAAAGCTGATTCTGAATTCCCTGACGATATCGGGAAGAACGACTGCCGCTGAGCTGAAAATGAGCGAAGCCATTAGAACAACGCCGGCCAGCGCAGCCAGAATCTTCCACTTATGCTCGTTTGAAGTTGTGTCCAAAGATGGCGTCCCTGATGCGTGAAGGAGGTGATGCTCGTTGGCCGTTCAAGTCTGACCGGCCGCGCCCGGGAAGGTTCACTCAGGCTGAGCGGAGCGCCGGGTAATTGTCAGCAAACTGTTGGGCTGTATCTGTCGGCCTTCTATGAGTGAAAAGGAACGATCCGGCCAGCGGATCTCGATGGCGTAGATCCTGGAATCTTCGGGAAAGCCAAAGTGCTGGCGGGCGCTGCGGCCGGACAGGTAGCCGCCCGCCGCTTGCACGGTGCGGCGGAGGATGCCGTTCGACGTGTGCAGCAGCAGCTCGGCGCCCAAGGCGCGTGTATTGCCGCTGCCGGGATGGCGCAGGTCGACCAGCAGAGCATGGCCGCTGCACAGCCTGTTCTCGAACAGTTGCGCGGGTGAACGCAGGTTGTTGATGAGCGCATCCAGGTCGCCGTCGCCGTCTAGGTCGGCCAGGCTCATGCCGCGGCCGCCTGCGGTGCTGTTCAGCTTCCACTCGGGAGCGGGGACAAATCGCGCCCCATCATCGTTGCGGTAGGCCTGGTTTTCCTCGACCAGTTCATCGCCAGGCAGGTGACGGAAAATCTCCATCGCGGTCATGCCGTTAACGATATACAGGTCCAGCAGACCGTCCTGGTCCAGGTCGCCAAATTGGGCGGACCAACTCCAACCTGAGTAAGGGACTTGCCACGGCTCGGCCATATCAGCCCAACTGTCCTGCTGTCGCTCCTGGAGAACGTTGGCCATCACCTGGGGGCCGTCTTCGGGGCTGGGGGGAGGCATCGTTTCCATCACCGGAAGCCACTGGCGCATAATCTCCGGTTCCTCGGAGTAGGGGTGCATGTCGGCGGCGAAAAGTTCCCACTGGCCGTCGTTGTCAATGTCGCCGCTGGCGAAGCTCATCGTGCTGAAGGTCGTTCTATTGAAGGGTTCAACGGGGAGCCAAACGCCGTTGCGGTGGCCGAGGAAGACGGCGTCGCGAGTATCGAAGTCGTTGCCAACCACGATGTCAAGCCTTCTGTCGCCGTTCACGTCCAGAAGTTGGAGCGCCAGGGCTTGGGCATGGGCCGCGATGCGCGAGGGCACAAACCGACCGTTCCGGTTTTCATAGACAAACACGCCATTCAAGTTGCTGGCGTCGAGGGCCCGGCGCCCGATCTGCTTTTCAAGCGAGGCGTCATAGGAGGCGGTGACCAGGTCGAGATCTCCGTCCCGGTCCAGGTCACCCCACTGGAACGAGTAGGCGAAGCCCTTCACGCCGGGCAGCGATGCCGGCTCCTGCAGATCGTCAAACTGACCGTGTTCGCCGGCGCGTTCGCCCAGGTTTTGCCAGTAAACGATTTCGCCTATTCGGCTGGACGCGGTGATGTCGAGCCAGCCATCTCCGTCGACGTCGACGAGGGCAACGCCGCGCAGGCTGCCATCAAGGAGGAACTGGCGGTGAAACGCCAATCCGCCTTCATTCCAGAAGATGTGATTCGGTCCGAGGAGATTGGCCATGACGAAGTCTTCGTCGCCGTCGTTGTCGAGATCGCCAACGGCCAGGCCCGCGCCATTGCTGGTAAAGTAAGCGACGCGTTCAAAAGTTGTGCCCGTTACGTGCGGCAACTGATGCTCGTGGAAGTTGCCGGCGCAGGGGGGCGAGGACCCGCCTTGCTGTTGGCCTTGGGCATAATCCGGTTCCAGGGCGCGGGTATCGACCTGAAGTAAATCGGGCGGACCAGTCGAGTACGGGGAGACCGGCAGTCGGCCTGAGGCAAGATTCGCCGAGCAGCCGCAGATCAAGGCGGCTGCAACAAAGAGTGCAGGGAGGAAAGTGCGCATATGCGGCCGATTCTGGTAGCTAACCCTTCATCCCTGTCAGCGAAATTCCTTCGATGAATGTACGCTGGGCGAAAAAGAAGGTAACGATAATAGGAAGCGCGACGAGAGTGCTCACGGCCATCAGGTAGGGAATGCCATTGCTGAAGTTGCCGACATCATTGGCGCGCGTTGAGAGTTGCTCGATCCCAAGCGCCAGTGGGTAGCGATTTTCGTCACGCAGATAGATCAGCGGCCCCAAGTAGTCGTTCCAGGCCCAGAGGAACCTGAATAGCGCGACGACGGCCAGGGCTGGCTTCGTCAGCGGCAAGATGATACGGAAGAGAATGCCGAATTCGCTTGCCCCGTCGATTCGGGCGGCGTCGGAAAGCTCTTCGGGCAGAGTCATGAAGAACTGACGCAGAAGGAAGACGATATAGGGATGGCTGAACAGGGCCGGCACAACAAGAGGTCGGTAGGTGTCAAGCCAGCCGAGCCATTTGAAGGTTATAAACAGTGGCACCATTGTCACGGCCCAAGGCAACATCATCGTCATGACCACCAGCCAGAAAATCGTGTCGCGACCGGGCCAGCGTATGCGCGAAAACCCGTAGGCTACGATGGTTGAGGACAGCACGGTAAACGCGACGGCCGGCACCGTATAGAAGACCACCGAGTTGACGGCGTACCGCGTGAAAGGCAGAATCTGCCACCCTTCGATAAAGTTCACCGGATGAATTGGAAAGGGCAGAAGAATGGGCGGCACAGTGTAAACCTGCGAGTCTACCTTCAGGGCCGAACTGATCATCCAGTACAAGGGGAAGGCAAAACTGGCAGTTAGAGGAATCAGTACAGAGTACTTGATGATTTCCAGCAAAACCGTCTGCCAGCGATGGCCGGTGTCATGGCGGTAGCGCGGGACGGGCCTCGTTCCGGTTTCCGAAGCGATGGAGGTCATTTTTCACCTCCATAGTAGACCCAGCGTGCCGAGGTCTTGAAGATGACAAGCGAAAAGACAACGATGATCAGAAAGAGGATCCAGGCAAGGGCGGACGCCTTCCCCATCCGCAAATACTCAAATGCGTTGCGATAGAGGTGTACCAGATAAAACTCCGTGGAGTTCATCGGGCCGCCTTCAGTAAGCAGCCAGGGCACGGTGAATTCCTGGAAGGCGACGATGAGACCCATAATGAGGTTGAACAGTATGATTGGCGAGGTAAGGGGAATGGTGACGTTGCGGAATTTGTGCCAAATATTGGCCCCGTCAACAGTTGCTGCCTCGTAAAGCGAACGGGGGACGTCCTGCAGGGCGGCAAGGAAGATGACGACAGCCGCTCCCTGGGCCCAAATGGCGACCAGGATCAACGAAGGTTTGGCCCAGCCCGGATTGGAGAGAAATGGGATGATGGGAAGGCCGAAGTAGCGAAGAACGCCGTTAATCGCGCCGTACTGAACATTCATCAGGAACTGCCAGACCATGGCCGAAGCGACCGCAGGAACGATGGAAGGAATGTAGATCACGCTGCGGAAAAAGGATCTGGCCACGATCCTTGAGTTCAGAATGTTTGCGATGAGGAAGGCCGCGCCCACTCCGAAAGGAACACTGACCCCAACATAGTAGATCGTGTTGTACATCACATTCCAGAAGTGGGGATCGTCGAAGAAAAGGGTGAGGTAGTTCTTCGCGCCGAGGAAAACGGGCGGGCGCAACAGGTCATAGCGAGTAAGGCTATAGTAGAGTGATGACAGCAAGGGATAGATCGTGAATAGGAGAAAGCCGAGCGCCCATGGCGATACAAAAAGGAGGCCCAGGCGCAGGTTGCGCCATTCCTGAGGTGTATAGCGGCTGACTCGCTGTGTACTGGCAGCCATAAGGTATCCTTCCCCAATCAATAGATCCAGCGGCCAGGCCTTCCGGCGCTGGCCGCTGGTCTGTGTCAGTTAGAGCCCCTGGGCTTCCCACTCATCCAGGGCGCGCTTTTGCAGCTCGGCGACAGCCTCTGAAGGCGTGATGAGGTCGCGGTACACCTGCTCGCGCAGGTCCCAGAGCTGTGTATTGACGAACCAGTGAATCGGGGATCTGCGTCCCACGATCCAGTCGGTGACCTGGTCGATATTGTCAATGTAGAAACGCAGTCCGGGGAAGGTATCAACGTCGATCGTGGGCAGCCAGCTCTGGATACCCATGATCCAGCCAACTTCATTGAAAATGATGTTGAGCGGCTCTTCCGTGTGCAGGAATTCGGCAACCTTGAAAATGCCGTCCGGGTTCTTGCCGTCCCTGTAGATCTGGACCATATGGGGGCCGGTCGCCATGATCTTCGCGCCCTCGCGGAAGGCAGGTACGGGGGCCCACGTCGCGCGGTTATGCACTGCCACTTCCGGCTTCTGGATCGTGGTCTCGCCGGCGTGCCAGTAACCCTCGATGATCATCGACTGAACCTCGGCGTTGAAGGCAGCCCCCCACGTACCCTGTCCTTCGACCGAGCGCAACCCGGCGAAGTTGTCCGGGCCAATGAAGCGGAAGAACTCCGCTTGCGTTTCGATGCCTTGCGCCATCAGTTCGTGGTCAAGATGGAAGGTCTGCTCCTCATCATTCCACCACGTGTGTCCATAAGAGGTGGCGATGAAATCCGGTTCGCCGGCCATAGCGTCGATCGGGTCAAGGCCGATGCGGAGGACGTTGCCGCCATCGTCAAACTGGGACAGCTCCTTGTGCCACTCCATGACGCCATCCCAGGTCAGCGGCGGGTTGTCCGGGTCGAGGCCGGCCTCTTCAACATGCTGCGCATTGTAGTTCAGACCGTACCAGAGAAAGGACTCGATCGAAGGGACACCGATCAGGTCGGCGCCGTAAAATCCTCCCTGCCAGACTGCATCCACGACCTCATTCGGGTCGATTATTTCACTGGAGTCCACCATGTCATTGACCGCCAGGCAAACGCCGCGCGCCCAGAGCCCGGGATAGTCCATGTTTGAGCCGCCGTCAGGGGGGTCTCCCGCCGCCAGCGCGGTCAGAACGGCTTCATTATTCGTGCTGCCGCGGTAGTCCAGCGTAGTATTTTCGCCAATGTGTGCTTTGAAACTGTCAAGTTTCGAAATGGACTCCACAGCGGGATCCAGATTTCCCCAAGCGTACCACCAGGAAATGGTCTGCGGTTCGGTTGCGGCGGAATCATCACCGCCTGATGCCGGAGCGGCTGCAGGCGCCGCGCAGGCGGCCAACGCCGCGCCACCGGCAACGAGCCCGGAAGTCCGCAGAAAATCTCGGCGACTAATGGTTCTTCTTGTCATGCAGGTTTCCTCCTTGGATTGAATGTGATCGCAGATTCCGGCCTTGGTGCAGACTTAGCACGATTCCATCTCGCGCTGAAGTGCGCGACAGGTTACGACTGCCAGAAGGACGAAATCAGTTTAGACTTGCGGATTGGCACATATCAAAATGGAACGCAGAGCAAAAGACCGGCTTTTGCCCAATCCATTTGACCTAAGCGGGGGAGGCCTGATGGTAGATTGAACGGTCCTACAAATTGGAGCAACCTCTTCAGGTCAGCTGATCACAACAAGGCTGGCCAAATTGCTGAAAACGCCGCGATGTGAACAAGAAGCTTCGGCTGCTAGCGTTGCAGTATACCCATTTTAGAGCAACTGGACAAAAAAGGACTGCTCTAACATTGCTTTACAGTGGCTTCCCGACAGCAGGCAGGCTTTGGGGAAGACTTACTGTGCCAATCGCTAGTTTGTAAATTGAAAGTGGTGTAAGTGGGATCCGATTATGTAGCCCGCCTGCCGTGCGTGCATCTCTTAAGGGAAGAAGCCAACTGCTATCGTTTCACCGTCTTTCCTCTCATACCGTTCAATGGAGCGGGTCCAAACTGTTTACTGTGCTTTGGCCAGGTTTCTTACAGTGCGCTTCTGGTTCAACGAGGCAACAACACCGTTTTCCGTCACGCCCAACCGGCTATAGAATGGCACTATCGTGTAACACTTAGGCGGTCTTGTCGCGCCGCTGCCGCGGGCGAACCGAGCGGTCGACTTGTGCCAAAGCGACGGCGTCACGCACTCTCAGAAGGCGAATCTACCATGTTTACCGTAATCGGAACCGCAACCGTCGATCTCTTTGTCTCCAACCTTGCAGCGATGCCCCGCAGCGAGGGCGACGAGTTCACAGTCGACAGCTTAGTCTTCCACGATGAGCCACTGCGGACCTCTCTCGGCGGCAACGGGGCCAACTCGGCATATGCCCTGGCGCGCTTGGGGTCGTCCGTGGAACTGGTCGGAGGCCTGGGCGCGGATCATCTCGGGGACTGGATGGCCGCGCAGCTGGCTGAAGCCGGCGTAGGCATGGCAGGGGTGAGGCAATATCCGGGGAAGAGTACAGCGACAACGCTCATTCTCAGCGATAGGGGCCAGAACCGCCTGGCGTTCCATCATGAAGGGGCCAACAGGAGCGTGGACGAAAGCGCCATCGACATGTCTCAGGTGAAGCGTTCGGACATTCTTCTGTTGACGAGCTACCCGATCATGCCGGGGCTGCGGCCGCAAGGCGCGATCGAGCTTTTCCGGGGGGCCCGTCAGAGCGACACTCGCACTGCTGTTGACATCGGGCCCGCGATCGGCGAACCGGCCCGGTTGGACGAACTCCGCCCCCTTCTGGCTCACACTGACTATTTCATCTGCAACGAGCACGAGCTTTCGGTCTGTGCCGGAGAAGCGAATCTCGTCGCGGGAATGGCCGAGATCCTGAAGGACGGCGCAGGCTGTGTCGTCATAAAGAGGGGGGCTGCCGGCGCGGCGGTATGGGCTCGGGAGCGGACTTCTGCGGGCGCCATGGACAAGCCGACATTCGTGCCCGGATTTCCCGTCGAAGTCCAGACCACCGTTGGCGCGGGCGATTCCTTCAATGCCGGGTTTTTGCAGGCGGTGAATGGCGGGGCGTCCACTGCGCAGGCGGCGCGCTTCGCGAATGCTGTCGCGGCGATTGTCGTCTCCACGCCGGACAGACCATTGAATGCTCTCACGCTGCAAGGGGTCAACCGGCTGATCGACTCGTCATGACGCCGGCGACTGACTTCTCAAGGGTACATCGTTCTCCGGCCTGAAGAATGCGCACAGGCTGCTCCAGCGCCGCGGCCGCCGCGACGAATTTGTCGGGCGAAGCCGTGTTGAAGGCAAACATCTCGTAGTGGCAAGGGATCGCCAGTTTTGCGTGGATCGCGCAGGCGAGCGCGGCAGCTTCACTGCCGTTTAGATTGCCCGCTACCCTCCGCTCCGGCCTGCTGCCGTTGATGGGCATGATCGCCGCGTCCACATCGAAGGGCGTCAACCGCTCTACGAGCCCCCTGTAATGGACCGTGTCTCCGCTGTGATAGACGGTCCAGGGTCCACATTGTGCAACATAGCCAAGGAATCTGCAGCGCCCGCCTTCGTCCCTCTCCAACTCCTCATGCGCGGCGGCGATCCCGTGCAGGCGGAACGCGCCGACCTCTCTGGCGTCACCGTCGTCCAACCCTACCGGCCAGGACGGGTCGCAGCCAAGGCGCTCGGCGACGAATGCGCGATTGGCTTCGGGTATGACGAGCTGCATGTCCGGATTTGCGTTCAGCAGGGGGCCAAGCGTCTCGCCGTCCAGATGATCGGTGTGGTTGTGGGAGGAAGTGGCGACATCGACAAAGTTGAGTTGTTCGGGCGCGACGACCCGCTCTGTCATGCGAACATGGGGTATGTCTGTGGCGGCGTATTTCCTTGTGAGCGAATCGGAGAGGTAGGGATCGAACAGGAGAAAATGGTTGCGCCATTTGAGGAGAAAACCGCTTTGGCCCAGCCACCAGATGTGCAGAACGCTTTCGCCAGGGGAAGCGTTCTGCACGTCGTGGAGGAAGGCCCCGTCCCGGAGGAAAGGCTTGATCAGAGCCATAGGATGTCGCTAGGCGCCTTCGATGATTTCCTGGCTTATCTCCCCAGATTCGTCGTTTCTGAGGATAACCTTAATCTGGCCGCCCGGCATTCGTTCACGCTTGATGATGGTGAGACCTGCGGCGGCAGCGAGAGCTTCAGTGGGGTCGTCTTCAGCTTCGGCTCCTGTTTCCTGGCCGCGGCTGTCCCTGATCAGGGGCACATTCTCGCGTCCCCGCCAGACGTCCAGCTCCACCGGCTCCCATTGACGCGAGGAGGCGGAGCGGTAGCAGGCGTCAATGACGGCATTGACGACATAACCGTCATAGAAGGTTTCCCTGGGTTCGCGGCCCTGGTCAATGGCATTGAACATGTCGTCGAACATGTCGCTGTAGCCCAGTTCGACTACCTCGTCGCCAACGGGGAAGAGCCACCCGCTTTCGGCCTCCGCCTTTTCCGCGACATAGCCTGTACCCGCGCCGCTGGTGTACATCTCATAGCCGGTTCGCAGAAAATGGTTGAGCCAGATGGTGCCTTCTGTGCCGGCGACTTCGTCGCGCAGGTCCATACCGCCGCGGAAGGTCCAGCTGACTTCGAATTGACCAATGGCGCCGTTCTCAAAGCGGATGAGGGCGATGCCGTTGTCTTCGGCGTCAATGGGGTGGACGAGCGTGTCGGCCCAGCACATGACCTCGACGGGCCGGATGTCCTTGCCGATGAAGCTGCGGACGATCTCGATACAGTGGCAGCCGAGGTCCACGATGGCGCCGCCGCCGGCCTGTTCCAGATCCCAGAACCAGTCGCTGTGAGGACCGGGGTGGGTCTCGCGGGAACAGGCCCAGGTTACGTGGCCCAGAGCTCCGTTCTCGACCGATGCAATGGCTTTCAGGGTCTTGGGCGTGTAGCAGAGGTCTTCGAGATAGCCGCCGAAAGCGCCTGTCGCTTCGACCTTGTCCAACATGCGTTTCGCTTCCTCAGCAGTGCGGCCCAGCGGCTTGGTGCAGAGTATCGCTTTGCCCGCGTCGGCGGCCAGGTTTACGCATTCCTCGTGGATGTGATTGGGCAGCCCGATCACGACGGTATCTATATCGGCGGAGGTGCAGGCTTCGGCCAAGTCGGTTGTCCAGGCGGGGATATCCCACTCCTTAGCGAATGCCCTGGCTCTTTCTTCTGTCCGGGAGTAGACGAGTTGCACTCGATCAGATCCTCGCCCGCCGTTGAGGGCCATCGTGTAGAACATGCCAATCAGGCCTGTGCCTAGCATTGAAATCTTGTGTTCCTGCACGTCAGACGCTCCTTCCAAAGTGGTTGTACAGTGGTCTGTCATCGGAAATATAATAGTCAGTCGGGAAACTCCGGTCAATCCAATGGGTTGCTATGCGAATTCCAGATAGCCCGGGTTGGGCGGATCCGGCAGCGTCAGTTGCCTTCTGCCACGTCCAAAGCAGCCTGCGCCGCCGCGGGGATGCGCGGACCGAATGCGGCGAAACGTTCGTCCTGTGTCTGGCCTCGCACATAGCGGACATAGATCTGGGCGATAATCACTGTCACGCGAAACAGACTGAGCGCATGGTAGAAGTGGATAGCAGACAGGTCGCGGCCGCTATGCCGGGCGTAATGCGCGACCAGATCATCGCGCCGCATGAAGCGTTCGTCAACAGGCATCATGGCCATGGACCGCACGTGCGGCGGATCGTCCGGGAGACACCACCAGGCCAGCAACGCACCCAGGTCGGAAAGGGGATCGCCCAGGGTACACATATCCCAATCGAAGACCGCGACGATTCGGCCGGGGTCTCCGGCATCAAGCATGACGTTGTCCAACTTATAGTCATTGTGAATCAGGGTCGGCGCGCCCTCGGGAGGTTCGTTGCTCAGTAACCAGTCGTAGACGGCGTCCATCGCCGGCAGGTCCTCCAACTTGGCGGCCTGCCAGCGCCGCTGCCACCCCTCGATCTGCCGCCTTATGAAACCGGCCGGACGGCCCAGGTCCCCCAGTCCGATCGCTTGATAGTCAACCGCGTGGAGGTCGGCAAGCGTCTCGACCAGGGCCCGGCTCATGCGCTCGGGCGCATCCGCGAAACCGTTGTAGGCCGCGGGAATCGACTCCCGAACGACGGTGCCGCGCCTGCGCTCCATCACGAAAAAAGGAGCGCCAACGATGGATTCGTCATCCGAGAAGAGAAAGGCCCGGGGCGCGAGCGGAAATGACTTCCAAAGCCGCAGAAGCACCTTGGACTCCCTGGCCATGTCATGGGCGGACGGCGCCACGGGCCCCAGCGGAGGGCGCCGAAGTACGTATTCGTGGCTGCCATAATCAAGAAGATAGGTGAGGTTTGCCGCGCCGCCGCCAAATTGCCGGACAGTGAGCGGGTTGTCGGCGCCGGGCAGCTTGCCGCGCAGATATTCGGCGACGACGCGCTCGTCAAACCGTTCTTCCGGACGAACTCTTATGGTGTCAGGCAGGGTGTGTGAAGCCATGGAATGAGGGCGGATTGTCGGGCCATTCGGGCAAGGCGGGAACCCCCGCGCGCAGGCCTGTTTCGGGCGATTATAGCGCAGTTTCGCTTTTCTGTCTCGTTGGCGGGAACACGCTTCAGGATTGGGCGGGTCGGCGGGATTGCGGCAACGATTCGCTTTGACATCTTCTGAGAAATCAAGTACCGTTTAAGCGCGAATCAGCGCCGCGTGTTGTGCCGAAGCCGTCAAGCGGGGCCAGATGGGAAGGAGTCCATCAACCGCCTTCGGACCAGAGGGAACTGCGCAGGTTGGCGAGAATCGTCAAAACGGTTTGGGCCCGAGGTCCCCCTGGACATGGCCGGCAACAGAGCGCGCGTGCAGTATCATCGGCTCCTCGGTTCGGGCATGAGGCTCAATTTGGCTACCGTCAGAGTGACAGTAACGACGGAGTCTAGCATCCTCAGCGAGTCTCCCAGGGTCGACATTCTGCTCTTGCGGCGAGAGGGGAGGAGTTGGACCAGGGAGCAGAGGGCGCGGCTGCCGGACGGAATTCGCGACAGCGCGGCTGCGCACGTCCTGGTCGAGTTCAAGTACACGGAGTCCGTGACCGAAGATGGGATTCTCCGGGCAGCCGCCTACGATCTTTTCTACCGTCAGGTACAGAAACTCTCGAAAGAAGAGACCCTGCCCGTTGTGCTGAGCGCGAAAACGCCCCAAAAGAGCCGGCTTGCCGCGTGGAGATACGAAGAGACGCAAAGAGGTGTTTTCCGTACTCAACTGCCATTTGTGGGACGCGTCGTCCTCTTGGCGCTCAACCGGTTGCCGGCCCAGGCCAATAACGCGTTTGTCAAGCTGTTTGCGAGCCGCAGGCAACAGAGAGAAGCAGGTTTCGATGCGCTCGACAGAGATCTGTTTGCAGAATCAACGGAGTTGCACGCCTATGTTCTCGGTCTATCCCAGACCCTCAGTGTGAAAGGAGAGGTGAACATGGCGGAAGAGTTGACCCCGGAGAAGGTGTTGGCGTACGGAAAGAGAATGAGGGAACTCATTTTCGAAACAGGAACCCCTGAGGAAAGGTTGGCAGGCCTCGGGCCAGAGGAACGGCTGGCGGGCCTTAGTTCCGAAGAGCGTCGCGCGCTGCTGCGGCTGCTACAAGACGAACTGGATGCCGGCGCCGATGGCGAGCTTAGCGGGCGTGATGAAACTTGAGGATTTTCGCGGCCAACATATTACCTTGGTCCAAGAACCGGGAGCCGGACAGAGACGCATGCCAGGTCCGTACGCCTGCCGGCCCAGAATGGGTGGAGACAGACTGCCATGAAGATCACAGACATTCGCGCCGTGCGCGTCAACTTCCCCGCATGCGGGCATGTAACGGAGCCGCGGCGCAAAGGATGGGCGGAGACCGCGGAAGTCGCCAATCCAATGTCCTGGTATCCCAAGGTTAAGCGGCACCGCAGCCTGTGGACTCCCAGTCGTTGGGGACCGGTGTGGTGCAAGGTAACCCTGGAGGACGGCACGTGGGGACTTGGCTTGACCGACAATGGGCGCGTTGCTGCGGCCATTATTGACGACCACATCGCCCCGAATCTTGTAGGCGAAGACGGCTTGGCGATCGAGCGGTTAGCGGACATGATGTTCCGCATGACAAAACCCTACGGCTCGGTTGGCCTGGCCGCGTACGCGGTGAGCGCTGTGGACCTGGCCCTGTGGGATGCGAAGGGCAAGTTCCTGGACCAGCCGGTATACAGTCTGCTCGGCGGCGCGCAGAAGGAGAAGCAGTTCTGTTACTCCACGGGCAACGATCTCGACTGGTACAAGGAGTTGGGATTTCGCGCCTTCAAACTTGCCTGCCCCTATGGCCCCGCGGATGGTCTGGACGGTCTGCGCAAAAATGAACAGATGGTGGCGGAGGCCAGGGATCTGGTCGGCGATGAATCCGAGCTGATGCTGGACTGTTGGATGGCCTTCGACATTGAGTATACGGTTCGGCTGGCCGAAACGCTGCGACCCTACCGGCTTAAGTGGTTGGAGGAGTGCCTGCTTTCGGAAGATCTGGACGGCCATGTTGAGGTGCGCGAGCGCATTCCCTGGCAGACGCTGAGCACCGGCGAACACTGGTATACACATATGCCTTTCCAGTGGGCGCTCCGTCACAATGTTGTCGATATTCTGCAACCCGATATCAATTGGGTCGGCGGCCTGACAACTTGCCTGAAGATCGCGGCCGCCTCAGACGCGGCCGGTAAGAAAGTGATCCTGCACGGAGGCGGACGCAATCCGTTCGGCCAGCACTTTACGCACGCGGTCGCGTGCGTGCCTTGGCTGGAGTACTTTATCGGTTCGGCGCCGGGCGTGCCACTGAATGAAGCGGCCGGCATCCCCGGCCAGGCTATCGCGGAGGACGGCTGGCTCGTCCCCTCTGATGCGCCAGGTTTTGGGCTTGAAATCCAGGAAGAATGGATAGAACCCTATTTCTAATTCAGTCTGAACGACTTTGGAGATCGCGGCGCGGGCCGACTTTCCTAACAAAAGGAGCATTCAAATGCTGACCAGCAAACAGATCGAATTCTATCACGAAAACGGCTACTTGGGGGTGGATGGCGTTCTTTCGGCTGACGAGGTAGCGGAACTGAGAAGGATAACCGATGAGTTCGTCCAACTCAGCGCCAGCGTCACCGAACATACCGATGTATTTGATCTGGAGCCTGGGCATACCCCGGAGGCGCCGAAGTTGCGCCGGCTTAAGGAGCCGGTATCCCAACACGAGGTGTATCAGAAGTTTCTGAACCACCCGCGAATCCTGGATATCGCTGAACAGCTTGTTGGGCCGGGAGTGCGTACGAATGGCAACAAACTGAACATGAAATCCCCGGAATACGGCAGCCCTGTGGAATGGCACCAGGACTGGGCATTTTATCCGCACTCAAATGATGACCTGCTGGCTGTCGGCGTCTCCATGGATGACATGATGTACGAGAACGGCTGCCTGCTTGTCATTCCCGGGTCGCACAAAGGTCCCGTCTATTCTCATCATCAGCACGGTCGTTTCGCGGGGGCCGTGACAGAAGAGGTGCCGGACGCGGACAAGGCGGTTCCTATCGAATTAGAGGCGGGCGGGATTTCGATCCACCATGTACGGACGCTTCACGCATCGGCGAAGAACGTCTCCACACGTCCCCGAAGATTGCTCCTGTACCAATATTGCGCCGTGGATGCCTGGCACCTGCAGGGCTACCCGGACTGGCAGGCCTATGCAGATTCGGTTCTGCGCGGGGAACCCTGTAACCGTCCCCGGCTGGCCGACGTGCCGGTGCTGATGCCAATGCCCGAGGCATTGCGCGGGGGATCGATATACGAAACGCAGACCATTCTTGAAAAACCTGTTTTTGCTCGTGCCGCCTAGAAAACCATGATCATTGACAGCCACTGTCACGCCTGGGAGCGCTGGCCCTATCAGCCCCCCGTGCCGGACTTTCACGGCAAGGGCCGGTTCGAGCAGCTGCTGAACGAAATGGACGGCAACGGCGTGGACCAGGCCTTCCTGGTCTGCGCTGGAATCGAGCACAATCCGAACAACAACGAGTACATCGCCCGAATGAGCCGGCTCTACTCCGGGCGCATTCGCCAGGTGGCGGACGTAGACTGCAGCTGGTCCGAGACTTACCACACACACGGCGCTGCGGACCGGCTGCGGCAGGCCGCGGAACGCTGGTCGCTGGCCGCATTCACCCATTATATGAAGAGCGAAGACGACGGGAGTTGGCTCTTTGGGGAGGATGGGCTGGCCTTCTTCCAGACAGCGGCGGAGGAAGGGCTGATCGCCAGCATCGCCTGCGCGCCGCATCACCATGCCGCGCTGCAAAAGGTTGCCGAAATGCATCCGCAGCTGCCAATCCTCATCCATCACCTGGGGCATCCGGGCGTCGGTGACAAGGAAAAGCTGGCCCAGGTCCTCGCGTCGGCGCGCTATGCCAATATCGGCGTCAAGGTGTCAGGCTTCTACTACTCTACGCAGCAGGGGTTTTGGGATTTCCCATATGTGGATTCGATTCGGGAAATCGTCCGGCCGCTGTATGACTCGTTTGGTCCTGAGCGGCTCTATTGGGGCTCCGACTATCCCGTTTGCCTGCGTTTCATGACCTACCGGCAGGCCATTGAGTGCTTTCGCGCCCACTGCGCGTTCATTGACGAGAAGGACCAGGCCCTGATCATGGGGGAGAACCTGCGGCGGCTGCTCGAGTCAGGCGGTGACAGGTAGAGGGCGGTCGGAGGGCTTCCTCAAACGCAGCTGCTGCTCGACGGCGGGTTCCTCAACCTGCAGGCGGGATTGGACGAGATTAAGATGGCGGTAGACTCCGTCAACCGCCATCAGTTCGTCGTGGTTCCCTTGTTCAGCGACTCCTTCATCCTGCAATACGACAATTTGATCGGCGTTTCGGATCGTGGAAAGCCGGTGCGCGATCATGACCGTTGTTCGGCCTGCCATGAGACGTTCCAGCGCCTGCTGAATCAACTGCTCGGTCTCAGTGTCCACTGAGGAAGTCGCCTCGTCCAGGATCAGGATTGGGGCGTCTTTGAGCACAGCGCGGGCGATGGCCAGCCGCTGTTTCTGGCCTCCGGAGAGCTTAACGCCCCGCTCGCCGATCACGGTGTCATAACCTTCGGGCAGCTTGTCGATGAACTCCACCGCGTTGGCAACGCGCGCTGCCTCCTTCATCTCCTCTTCCCCGGCATCGGGCAATCCAAACAGGATATTCTCCCTCACAGTCCCGTGGAAGAGGAAGACGTCCTGCAAAACGATACTGATCTGCCTCCGCAGACTTTCGATAGTCAAATCGCGGATGTCTTGTCCGTCGAGAGTAATTCGTCCTCGATTCACGTCGTAAAAGCGGGGAATGAGGCTGGCCAAGGTACTCTTGCCAACGCCGGTGGGGCCAACCAGGGCGACCACTGACCCGTGGGGAATATCCAGGTCGATGTTGCGAAGAACCGGTTGGTCCTTCAGATATGAGAAGCTGACGTTCTCGAACCGAATGTTGCCCTGGGCCCGGCCCGCGTATTCCAGGGCGTCCGGCCTGTCAACGATGTCCGGTTCCTCTTCCAAGAGTTCGCTGACCCGCTCCGCCCCTGCCAGTGCCTCCTGAATGGCCTCCCAGGCATGACTCAGATGGCGCACCGGCTGGTAAAATAGCTCCAGGTACAGGAAAAACGCGACCAGATCCTCGATCGGCAGTTCGCCGCCCAGTGCCAGTCGCCCACCGAAGTAGATTACGACAACGACGCCCAGCGCTGACGCGAAATGAACGAACGGCTCGAAGGTTGCCAGCAGCCTGAGCGCTCGCAGGAGCGATCGTTTGTAGTTCTCGATCCTGACGCCGATGCGCTCTGATTCCATTCGCTCGCGGGTGAAAGTCTTGATCTCCCGAATGCCGGACAGATTGTCCTGCAAAATGGCGTTGAGCTCTCCCAACTCAGCCTGGCGCTCTCTAAAGGCAGGACGCACATACTTGGCGAAGCCCCGCATGGCGATGACGATAAGGGGAATCGGAACCAGGGTGAGCAGTGTCAGCTGGGCGTTCATCAACAGCAACATGGCGCTGACGCCCACCAGGGTCAGCACATTTACCAGCACGTCGGGCACGGCGTGAGCAATCAGCTTTTCCAGCAGATCCGAGTCGTTGACCATGCGCGACATCAGCTGGCCGGTCTGTTTGTCCTCATAGTAGTGCAACGACAACCGCTGCAGATGCCTGTAAATCGCTACCCGCACGTCGGCGACGACACCCCAGCCTGCCACATGGGCCATGTAGCTGCGCAGAAACTCAAGCCCGGCCCGGGCTGCATAGATGGCAAGGGCCAGGAGAGAGAGGCGGGCGACAAGGCCGGACGCGATGGCGCCTGAGTCTCCTGTGCGCACCGTCGCAATCAGTTCGCGGATGAACCAGGGGGCGAAAAGTTGCACGCCCACGAGCAGGATCATGCTGATAACCGTTGCGAGCAGAGGCGTTCGGTAGGGGAGGGTGAACCTGAAGAGCGTTCTGACAAATTGCATGTGGATTTCAGATAACCAATATTTGGGGCTGTGCTCGGCTCAGCGGGCCAGGAGTGGTTGGATATGAAAGAGGGCTCTGCGCAGGATGCAACGACTTGGGCGGATTCGTCTGAACGGCTGGCGGGGGCCCATAAGATCTCAGCTACAGGGGACGGAAACGAACTGCTCAGGAAGCTGCTGAACCCCATCCACAGGCGAACGAAGGCGCTACTGTTGCGTGCGCAGTTCTACAAATGTTGTCTCCCCATCTCGAACCACAATCTCCTGCCTGACCTCCTCGCCATTGACTGAGCCTGTCAGGAGATAGACACCGGCAGGGATATGACTCAAGGCGCCATTTTCGCCCCAGGACGGGTCGGGGCCGATGCTTTCCAGTTCGGGATAGGTTTCGATCATGCGGAACCAGCGAACCCCGGACTCTTCGTAGTGGTAGAGTGAGAGTTGCACACCAGGCCAGGTTCGGCCGGCCGCGGACAGCAGGCGCACCGCGACCGTCCCCGTATAGGAAGATGGGCGCATCCACAAAGCGGGATTAACAGTGTGCAGGTAGCTGTTCTGCCCGATTCTGACCTCAAGATGCAGATGGGGGCCGATGGCGATACCGGTCATGCCGACGCCGCCCAGATAGTCACCGGCTCCAACCCACTGCCCTTCCGCCACATCAACGCTGACAAGGTGGCCGTAGAGTACGAATACGTCCTGTTCGCCGCGAGGGGTCGCCAGTTTGCGGTCGAGGCGAACCACAACCGAGTTGCCGTAGAAGTCGTTGTACGGACCCAGCAGCTCGGGATTGTCCGGCCCGGCGTGTACGACTTCTCCTGATGCGGTCGCGAGTACCGGCGTTCCAATCGGATTGCCGATGTCGACGCCATGATGGATTCGGTACCGGCCGCCCCCTGTGCTTCCAAACTGATAGCCGGGACTGTACATCTGATTGAATCCTCCGGGAAACGGAGGTTCGAGCCAGAAATGTTCTCCGCTCAAAGAGTTAGGCGGTTCGAATGAGGGCCAGAGGCTGCCGGGCCCGCTCGGGCTACGGGGCGCGATGCCCGTGTCCGCGCCGACATCGACCTGAATGGACAGTGATTCACGAGCCTTGTCGATCTCGGCGCGCAACACATTGAGTTCGCCCATTGGCGGCCTGGAGGAAAATCGGGATTGCAGTGCCTGCGAGGGCACGGGCGTGCTCAAGGCCCCCGGTCGCTCTTCCCCTGACCGCGGCATTGGCGGCCGTGAGACGAACTCATCACGGAAAGTTGGATTGAGTACGTCTCTGTATGGCCCTTGCAAGAACAGGCTGCCCAAGTCTGGCAGGGGAAGGACGGGTGGATCCTGGAGATAGATTGGATCGATGCTTGCCGATCTGTCCTGCGTCTCGGAAACACTGGCCAAAGAAGCCTGCAGAGTGGAATTGGCGGCTCCCGTCCCGGAACCGGCAGCTTCACGATTGTGAACATCTACCTGCACGAGGGGCGCCTGCTCGATGGTTGGCCGTTCCGCAGCATTTGCGATCGATGCCGGCAACAGTTTCAAGACGCGTGTTGAACCGGCAACTGATGCGGATTGAGGCTCTTCCTTCCGCGCTTCCGAAACACTCCGCACAAGGGCGGAAGTGGGAGCCGGCACAGGCACCGGAACAGGCCTGAGCCCCTGAGTAGCTACGGGGGCCGCAAGGCGGCGGGGAAGATACAGGCAGCCAACAAGAACGACGGTCAGGGCTATGGCAAACGGAGACCTCAGAGGAGAGCGCGGACGCCGCATGCGTCCCGCCTGTGTTCCGCCGGCGGGCGCTTCGGCTGTCTGGAGCTCCTGCGGTTGTGCTACAATGACGTAACGAATGCGGCGCAAAAGCCGCTTCCACCGACTAGGCCTCCGCTGATGGAAGCTGCCGTCCATCACAGATTCCGCCAGCCGACGGAAGTATCCCAGACCCAGAGCGGTTAAGAGAAAATCATGGCCCAAGGTAAGGTGCTGGAGCACAGAACGGATGACGAGATCGACAAAGCCTGTGTTCAAGAGGAGGCTCCTGGCGCCATCCACTTCGATGTTTTCACTCTGTTCCCGTCAATGTTTCCAGGCCCTCTTTCTGAAAGCATTCTGGCCCGAGCGCAGAAGAAAGGCATTCTAGAAATAACGCTCCACAATATTCGTGATTATGCGACAGATCGTCACCATACCTGTGACGGCTATCCATACGGCGGCGGCGGCGGCATGGTCATGCGCCCAGAACCGGTTGTGCGCGCGGTCGAGACGGTCTTGAGCCGGCCGCAAGGCTGGCAGTTGCCGGAGGAATCAGCCCATTTCGACTTGCCTGCCTGGGAAGCTGACGAGCCGCCCGTTTCGGAACATCCCACCCCGGTTGTACTCCTTACGCCCCAGGGGCGCCGCTTCAATCAGGCTGTGGCCGCAGAACTCAGCAGGCACAGCCGGCTGGCGCTCGTGTGCGGACGATATGAAGGCGTCGACGAGAGGATTCGAACACAGTTGATCACGGATGAACTCAGTCTAGGCGACTTTGTCCTCAGCGGAGGCGAACTTGCCGCCCTGGCAATAATCGACGCCGTGACTCGTTTGCTGCCCGGCGTCTTGGGCCATGAAACCGGCGCGTACAATGACAGCTTTTCCGACGGACTGTCCGGCCTCCTTGAAGGACCGCAGTTTACCCGGCCTCCCGTATTCCGAGAGGAGAGCGTTCCGGAAGTCTTGACCAGCGGACACCACGCAAATGTACAGCGCTGGCGGAGGCAACAGTCTCTCTTGCTTACCCTGGAACGACGGCCGGACCTGTTGGCGCTGGCCTGCGAAACGGGTCGCTTAACTCAGGAAGACTCTCTGTTTCTGTCCGGCCAGGGGTGGCAACCCCCAAGCAGTTCAGACAAACCTCTACCCAACAGTTGATGCAGGCGTATTCGTTGCTGTGCCTTCGACCTCCGGCGGCGCAACATCTCCCGCGTCTGACATTGACAGAGACCCCAAGCCATGCCAATTGGTTGACCTGTCTGAGAGCAGGGCCATTGTATCACCGCGGATCGGCCAATTCCAAACGTTATTCACACCCAACATTTGGACAAAATTACTACGAAAGAAACTCTTGCGCTACGGAACGCGGGCGAAGCGGCTATTTGGCGTGAAGAGGGCGCGAAATAGAGAGGTAGACAGATTGGAACATAAGGGGCATACTAGGGGCCAACGGGTACCATTCACCACTGAAAGCCGCAGTTGGCGCTGAACGCGAGCGAGGAAACATTACGATGGCGTAGAAAAAAGGGCGGGCCGGATTCCAAAGCCTCAATTTCTGTGGATTTCCTAACTGTTCGGTCCTGATGCGCGGTAGGCAGTAGGGTAGAGCATGGGTCGGGGGGCCAATCAAATGTCGAAGCGAATTTACGTGGGCAACTTGCCCTATTCAGCGACTGAGGAGGAAGTACGGGATCTGTTCTCGCAACATGGTGACATCATCAGCGTCGCTATGATCACGGATCGGGAGACCGGTCGATTTCGCGGGTTCTGTTTCGTTGAAATGGATGATGACGCCGCTGAAGCGGCGATTGCGGCCCTGAATGACCAGGAAATGGGGGGGCGCGCCCTCAGGGTGAATGAAGCGCGCCCGCGAGAGGATCGCGGGGGACAGGGAGGCGGATACCGAGAACGGGGCGGCGACCGCTGGTAGGGAACAGATCCGCTCACGTCCACCCTTCGCATTTTTGGCCGCCTCTGTTTGCGCCCGGAGGCGGCTCTCTATTTCTGCGCAAGACCGCCGCCGTTCAACGCCCCCGTGCGACAGCGCTCGCCGCAAGCGGGAACGTTTCACATGGAGACACATCTTCGCCTGGCAACCGCCGAAGATGCGGCTGGCATCCGGGCAATCTATGCGCCCATCGTGCGCGACACGCCCATCTCGTTCGAGTTGAACCCGCCGTCGAGCGAAGAGATTGCGGCCCGTGTGCGCAAGACATTGACGCGGTATCCCTGGCTCGTCTGCGCCTATGGCGGACAGATTTTGGGCTATGCCTACGCAGGCGCGCACAGCGAGCGAGCTGCCTACCGGTGGTCGGTAAACGTGTCGGTGTATGTCGGCGCCGGCGCCAGGCGGCTGGGGCTAGGGCGGACCCTGTATGAAACGCTCTTTGCCATTCTGCGTTTGCAGGGGATTTTCCGGGCGTATGCCGGAATCACGCTGCCCAACTCGCCCAGCGTCGGCCTTCACGAGTCGCTCGGCTTCAGACCTGTGGGGGCGTTTGAGAGAGTAGGCTACAAACTGGGGAGATGGCACGACGTTGGCTACTGGCAGCTGTCGCTGCAGTCGGCGAAGGGACCACCTGCGGCGCCCATATTCTTGCCTGAACTGCTGAACGGTCCCGCAGTGGAGAAAGTTCTGTTGGCAGGTTCCGAGCGGCTTGCCAAGGATGGGAGAAGATTCTCTGAAACGTTCAGCGGAGGAAATCCGATTGTATCCAGGTAAACGGGCGGCGAACCGCCGTACGGCAAGTAGATTCTCTCCTGTCTTTGCTCCAACGCCTGATTAACTGGTAGAATGCCCCTGGAATCTTCCATTTCCCAAGTCGAAAACCCGGTTCAAAGGAAGCACCATCGCTACGGCCGCACCAGTGCATGGGAGTGCAACTGTGGATGAACCTGTGGCGCAGACAGGCGAGGCCGGCGGTTCCGCAGTTTTGGCGGAGGTCCGGGCCGGCTCCTACTACGATTCCGTGGTGCTCATGCAGCTTCAACGCGCCTTGGCTGAATTGCCCGGCGTTCTGGACGCCGGCGTGGTGATGGGAACGCCGGCCAATAAGGAACTCTTGACCCAGAGCGCGCTTGCCACCGATGACGCGCTTCGCGCCGCGCCGGAGGACCTGATTCTTGTGGTCCAGGCAGAGTCGGAGCAGGCCGGCCGCGCGGCGCTGGCGAAGGTGGACGACCTCCTGTCAGCGCGCAGAACTCAGCAAACGGACGCCTATCGACCGAAGACCCTTTCGTCTGCGGCGCGCATGATTCCGGAAGCGGACTGGACGCTCGTCTCGGTTCCGGGCGCATACGCCGCCGCGGTCGCGCGCGACGCGCTCAACTTGGGCCAGAACGTCTTTCTCTATAGCGATAACGTTTCAGTAGAAGATGAAGTTTCGCTCAAGGAACTAGCGGCGAGCAAAGGGTTGCTGATCATGGGGCCGGACTGCGGCACGGCCCGCGTGGAAGGCGTCGGCCTCGGTTTCGCGAACCGGGTGCGCCAGGGCAGAATCGGCATTGTCGCCGCATCCGGCACCGGACTTCAGGCGGTGATGGTTGGCATTCATCGTTTGGGGGAAGGAATCTCACAAGCCTTTGGAACCGGTGGCCGAGACCTGACCGCGGATGTCAAAGCGAGGACGGCGCGACAGGCTCTATCCCTCTTGAGAGAGGATGCCGATACGGATGTGATTGTGATCGTTTCCAAACCCCCATCTTCGTCAGTCGCCAGGCAGTTCTTGACCGAAGCGGAGGCCTGCGATAAGCCGGTTGTCGTGAATTTCATCGGTCATACTGGGGAGCCCAACGCGGCGGGACCCGCTGCCGGCATCTCTTTCGCCAGGACTTTGGACGGGACCGCGGAACTGGCAGTCCAAAGTTTGGGCGCTTCAGAGTCAGATCACCCTTCTGGGAATCCTGCAGAGTCCTTTCAGCCAACTGCCGCGCCGGCGCAACGCGTCCCTCCGGTCCGTCCGGGCTCCTGTTTGCGGGCGTTGTACTCCGGCGGGACGCTTGCCCACGAAGCCCTTTTCCTTCTGCAGGAGTTTCTGCCGGCGATCTGCTCGAACGGGCCGCTGCCCGGCGGTCTCCAGATGGAAAACGCGCACCGAAGCCAGGGCCACACCGTGGTTGACCTGGGCGGTGACGCGTTTACCGTAGGGCGCCTGCATCCAATGCTCGACAACGAGTTGCGAATTCGCCGCCTGCTGCAGGAAGCCGAGGATCCGGCGACTGGACTCATTCTACTCGATGTCGTGTTGGGCGATGGCGCGCACCCGGATCCTGCCAGCGAACTTGGCCCGGCCATCGAAAAGGCCATCGTTGCGGCTGGCCGGGATGGGAGATCCATGCCCGTCGTCGCGGTTGTCATTGGCACGGATGCCGATCCGCAAAACCTGCGCAGGCAGCTCGAGCAGTTGGAGGAGGCCGGGGCCGCGGTATTCACCAGGCACGACGAGGCCGTATACGCTGTCGGGCGCGCCTTTGGCGCGATGGACGAAGGTCGACCTCTCACCTCATCGAAGCTGGACTCCTATGTCCCAACCGAGAGGGATTGTGCCGGCAAGGCGTCTTCCTTCGCGGCCATTAACGTCGGGCTCGAATCCTTTACCGACAGCTTACGCGCCCAGGGGGCCGAAGTGGTTCAGGTCGATTGGCGTCCTCCGGCGGGAGGGGACAACAGACTGGCCGGACTGCTGGCGCGACTCAGGTAGGGAGCGCGGCTCGACCCTGGCACGGAGTCTGGGGCTTGGGCCCGTCAGGACAGCAAGGCGACGCGGCGCAATGCCATCGCCGCCCGGAGGGGCAACATGACAGTCAATATCGACAACGCCAACGCCATAGCAGTTGAACGCATGATTGAGGCGAGACCGGTCCTGACGGGGCTGGGCAAGGCGCTTGAAACGGTTCCGAACATGCACGAAGACCTGTTGCTCCATGCCGGGCCCCCGATCGCGTGGGAAGAGGCATCCGGCCCGCTGCGCGGGGCATTGGTTGGGGCGCTGATCTTCGAAGGGAGAGCGGAAGAGGAGGAGGAAGCTGCCCAACTGATCGCAAGCGGTGAAGTGCGTCTCTCGCCTTGCCATCACCACAACGCGGTTGGGCCAATGGCGGGCGTGATTTCGCCCTCCATGGCCGTGTATGAAGTAGAAAACAAGACGCACGGCAATCGCGCCTATTCAAATCTCAACGAAGGGTACGGCAAGGTGTTGCGCTATGGCGCATACAGTGAAGATGTGCAGGAGCGGTTGCGCTGGATGCATGATGTGATGGCGCCTGTACTTGGCGCCGCGATTGAGGCGTGTTCCGGACTGGACATTCGAGCCCTGCTGGCGGAAGCTTTGCATATGGGCGATGAAGGTCACAATCGCAATAAGGCTGGTTCAGTCCTGTTCACCAAGTTGCTGGCGCCGCATGTTGCGATGGCCGCGCCGGACCCAGCCACCGCCTCATCCGTTCTTGAGGCGCTTGGCGAGAATGCGCTGAGCGTCCTGAATCCGGTCATGGCTGCTTGCAAGGCAATGGCCGACGCGGGCCACGGAGTCAAGGGGAGCACGGTTGTCTCGACGATGGCCCGAAACGGAACTGAATTCGGCATTCGCGTCAGCGGGATGGGGGAACGCTGGTTTACTTCCCCATGCCCCCAACCTGTCGGACTTTACTTCCCCGGTTTCAGCGCTGAGGACGGCAACCCGGACATTGGCGACAGCACAATCACCGAGACTGCGGGACTGGGCGCATTTGCCATGGCTGCGGCGCCGGCCATCGTCACCTTTGTCAGCGGCACGCCCCAGGACGCGCTCAACGCCACGCTCGAAATGTACGAAATCACCGCCGCCGAGCATACCGCCTTTACGATCCCGCAACTTGATTTCAGAGGCACGCCGGTGGGAATCGATCTGCGCGCGGTCGTGGAAACCGGCATCACCCCCAGGGTAAACACCGGCATCGCGCACAAGGAGGCCGGCGTCGGCCAAATTGGGGCCGGCCTGGTGCGCCCGCCCACCGAGCTCTTCACCGAAGCGCTCGTCGCATTTGCAGAGCAGTATGGATTCCAGGAGTAAGACAATAAGAGTTGCCGCCTATCAGAAGTCTCTGAGGAGAACTGTGCAATGATCCCTTATGATCTTTCGCAACCATTAAATGCGGACTGTTCCTTCTGGCCGTTCTATCCGCCATTTGAAGTGAAGTATTTCAAACGCAAGTCCGAGCACGGCGTGAATGCCCAGTACATTCAGTCATCGAATCACATGGGCACGCATCTGGATGCGCCGCGCCATTTCGTCACCAACGGCAAAACGATCGATCAGATTCCATTGGACTGGCTCTACGGCGATGGCGTGATCGTCGACCTCAGCGATATGCTGGACGAGTTGGACATTTTTCGTCCTGAGGACATCGAGGAACGGGTAGAGGTGCGGAAGGGCGACATTCTCTTCATCAACACAGGCTGGCATCGCTACTCATTCCTGGCTGAGGAGGGGGACGAAGAGAAGTACATTCTGCGCCATCCAGGGCCGCATCACAGCATTTGCGATTGGCTCCTGGAAAAAGAGATCAGGATCTGGGGGGTTGACATGATCTCAACCGACCATCCCATGAACCTGCCAATTGGGCGTTTTCTGGGCAGGGGCGGCCTGGATCAGTGGCAACGGGTGCGCCAGCAGTGCGAGGAAAAATTTGGCGGCTCCGACGCGGTCGACGAGTTGTTTCCGGAGGAAGCCTACCAGTTGACGCATAACGCGCTTTTTCCGCACGACTGTATGCATGTTGAAAACATGGGGGGACAGATTGGCGCGCCGGAGTTGCAGAATCGACGCCTGACGGTGGGTGTTTTCCCCTGGCTGTTCAAGGGGGGCGAGGCGGCCTTTTGCCGAGCGGTCGCGTTCGTGGAAGAGTAAAGTGCTTTGGGTCACTGACGCAGACTTGCCCGTTGCTGCCTGCACGCGGCGCCAAAGAAGGCGGGCAACCGGATGAAACCAGCAGCCTTTGACTACCACGCGCCCCGGACGCTGGAGGAGGCGCTGGACCTGCTCGCGGCCTATGGGGAGGATGCCAAGCCTCTTGCCGGCGGGCAAAGCCTGGTGCCGACGATGAATTTCCGTCTGGCGCAACCGGAGGCGCTGGTCGACTTGAACGAGATCGATGGACTCTTTTTCATTCGTGAAGGGGAAAGAGGGCTGCACTGCGGCGCGATGACGCGCCAGCGCGCAGTGGAACGCAGCGGCATGGCACGAAAGGCGGCCCCTTTGCTACACGAAGCAATGCCCCATATCGCTCATGCCCAAATCCGCAATCGCGGAACGATCGGCGGAAGCCTGGCACACGCCGACCCCGCCGCGGAACTTCCCGCGGTCGCGATTGCGCTGGATGCCAGCATGTATGTGCGCAGCGTTACAGACGCGCGCTGGGTTCCGGCGCGAGATTTCTATGTAGGGCTTTTCGCAACCGCCATGGAGCCGGGAGAGTTGCTTGTCGAAGTAGCCTTTCCGCAGCCTCGGCCTCGCAGCGGCTGGGCCTTTGAAGAGGTGGCCCGCCAACATGGCAACTACGCGATGTGCGGGGCCGCGGCCGTCGTCGAACTATCCGAAGAGGGCGCCATCAAGAAGGCCAGACTTGTGTTTCTGAGCGTTGGTGAAGGACCGGTGGCGGCGGACCAGGCCGCGGCCATGCTGGTTGGCGAGCGTCCCACCGCTACGGCTTTGCGCGCTGCCGCGGAGGAAGCCGCGACCAAGGAGATTGACCCCGTCGGCGACATCCATGCAGGGCCTGCTTACCGGCGCCATCTCGCGCGCGTCATCGGTGAACGCGTCCTGACCAGAGCGACAGCAAGAGCGAACGAAGCCCCCCTGCTGTAGCAAAAGGGAACGCCCATTGAACCAAACGATCGAACTTTTTGTGAATGGCAAAAAGTATAGTCGTTCTATCGAGCCGAGGTTGTTGTTGTGTGACTTTCTTCGCTACGACCTCGGACTGACGGGCACGCACGTGGGTTGCGAACATGGTGTCTGCGGCGCCTGCACCGTTCTGCTGGACAGGGAGGCGGTCCGCTCCTGCCTTCTCTTTGCTGTACAGGCGAACGGGCGTGAAATTGCCACGGTGGAAGGCCTGGGAGAAGGACCGCAACAGATGCACGCATTGCAACACGGTTTCTGGGAGATGCACGGGTTGCAGTGCGGCTATTGCACACCCGGAATCCTCATGTCGCTCGTCCCGTTTCTGGAGGAGAATCCCGATCCGACGGAGGAAGAAATACGCGACCTGCTTTCGGGAAACATCTGCCGCTGCACCGGCTACCAGAAGATTGTTGAAGCCGTTCAGCTGGGCGCTAGGCTATTACGGGAGACATCCAATTGAACTCACTATTCTTGCAGGGCTTGGTTTTTTCGGTTCTGGCCATTGGGTCTTTGGCAATCGCGGCGTGGTGGCTCTACCTGTCGCCGATGAAACTGGCTGCCGACGCTGGCGGGTCAGGCGGTGCGGGCAGCGTCGGCGTGGTTTCCACCTCCATCCGACTTTCGAATACGCTTGCTCTGCTGGTTGGCATCGGCGCCTTCCTCATCTGCACTGGAGCGTACTGGGATCTCAGCGAGCACGTGGTCACCGGCATCGTGCCAGGAGGCGAGGACTTTCTGTGGCCGCCCCACCTGATGCTTTACACCGGCTATCTGTTTTCGTTTGTTGTGGCAGTGAGTGGTCTGGTGGCTCTTGCCGTCCCCAACATGGGCGCGGGCATCAAATATCCACGCCGCTGGGTACGGCAAAACCCGTACGTGGGCGCAATCGTTATCGTGGCCGGTTACGGCCTTCTCTCCATTCCCGGGGACGCCATCTGGCATGAGCTGTATGGGCTCGATCTGACTGCCTGGAGTCCCCCGCACGTCATTTTGGCTGCGGCGTCAGCAAGCCTCCCCGTCTTTGCTGCCGGGCTCTTGAAAGAGCGGGCGAAGAGCAAAGCCGCCTCAAGAAGCGTTTCGAAAGGGCAAAGCTGGCAAGACCATGACGCTACTCTGCGCGCAAGACTCGGCCGGCCATCCTGGAAGCAGGCATTGGAAAGAGTGTCAGCCTCGGGCTGGCGAAACATAGTCAAACTGTTTTACGTCGTTTTGGCATTGAACTTGCTGCTCATAATCGGTTCGGTCGAATGGGAGGTCGGTCATGTTGAGGGCCATGTCGCCCAGCGGCCAATCTGGCTCTACCCGGTTGTGATTGGTATGTGCGCATTTTTCCTGTCTGTCGTGGCTCGGCGGATTGTGCCAGGTCCCTGGACGGCAACAGTTTTCGCCCTGTTCTTTTTTGGCGTTCGGATTGCCATGTCGAGTTTCGCAGACCTGGTCAGCGGCGCTCCCCCCCGGTTGACACTTATCTTTATCTTCGGCGCGATTCTCCTGGACCTGACTTACCAGTGGATGGCCCGATTTGGGTTCAAGCCGGGAGACTGGCAATTCCGGCTGGCTACGGCCGGGGGCTTCATGGTTGGTTTTTCGGTCGTTGCGCAACCCACGATTGCATTCTATCTGCTGCGCTACCTTCCGGCATTTCCAATTTCGGACCACCTGCTAACTGCCCTGATCCTGGTCATCGTGAACGCGGCGCTGTATCCGGTCGCTTTGGGCTTGGGGAACTGGCTGAATGCCGCTGTTGCAGGGGATGCGGAGTCCTTCCCGGAGGAGCCTGTAGCGAACGCGGCGCCGGCGATAGGCTGAGATTTCGAATAGACGGCTAAAAATTTGCGCCAGATTCGTTTATTGGGGCAACGGCCTCTCCCCTGGCCGGGGTCCCTCTAAGCGGTAACTGAGATTCGCCTGCTCTCGCCGGATTGCGGGTCTCGTCCCATTCTCCCGTTCACACTTCAATCACGCATGACCACACGCCAATTCGGCCAGCCTCTCAAGCGCAACGAAGACCCAAGACTGCTGACTGGACACGCGCTCTTTACAGACGACGTGCAACTGCCCGGAATGCTGCATGTGGCATTCTGGCGCAGCGACCTCGCCCACGCCTTCATCCGCTCAGTCGATGTCGAAAGCGCGCGCAAGCGGCCGGGGATCGTCGCAGTGTACACGGCTGAAGACTTGGGTGAGTTCTGGCAGCCGGGCCCGCTCCTCGTGCCGCCGCCGCCGGTCGAGCAGCTTGAATTTCATCAGCGTACACAGGTTCCCCTGGCGAAAGGAAAGGTGCGCCACGCAGGAGAGGCCGTGGCGATGGTGGTCGCCGAGAGCCGGTACCTGGCCGAAGACGCGCTCGACGATGTTTACGTCGATTATGAACCCCTGGAGGCTGTCGTTGACCTGGAGGCCGCCCTGGCCGCCGGCGCTCCGCTCGTCCATGAAGACCTGGGAACCAACGTCAGCGCCCGCGTCACCCAGACCAAAGGAGATTGGGCAGCTGCCGAATCCGAGGCTGACCTGGTTCTCCGCCGGCGATATCATTACGACCGCGGCACGGCTGCCGCGATGGAGAACCGGGGCATCGCGGCCAGTTGGGATGAACGGGCACAGAGGCTGACGGTCTGGGATACGACGCAGGCGCCTATAGCGATACGCAACGGGCTGGCTGCGATGCTCGGCTTGTCGGAACACCAAGTGCGCGTGATCGCGCCTTTCATCGGCGGCGGCTTCGGGCCGAAGATCATGATGTTTTACCCGGAGGAGGTCCTGCTCGCCTGGGCGGCGGTGCAGCTGAACTGCTCGCTCAAATGGATCGAGGACAGGGAAGAGAACTTCTACGCGACGACCCAGGAACGGGGCCAGATCCACGATGCCGCCATCGCGCTCAAGAGAGATGGCACTGTGCTGGGCGTCAAGGATCGCTTTCTTCACGACGCGGGCGCCTATGCCCCCTACGGCCTCACCGTTCCTATCAATAGCCAGTGTACCCTCCTCGGCCCCTACGTCGTGCCGAGTTACCGCTCTGAGTTTACCAGCGTCTTTACCAACAAACCGATCGTTACTCCATACCGCGGCGCGGGCCGCCAGCATGGCGTATTTGTCATGGAGCGTCTGCTGGATGCTGCAGCCAGGAGGCTGTCGCTGGATCCAGCTGAGATTCGGCGCAGGAACTTCATTCCCCCGGAAGAGTTTCCCTATTCGAATGAGATCATCTACCAGGACTTCGCGCCGCTCGTCTATGACAGCGGAAACTACGAACCGGCCCTGGACCGCGCGCTGGAACTGATCGACTATGAACGGTTCAAGCAGGAGGAGCAGCCGCGCAGGGAAGCAGCCGGTGAACGGGTCGGCATCGCCGTCGTGAACTACATCGAAGGAACCGGCATCGGCCCGTATGAGGGGGCGAGAGTCACGGTCGAGGCCAGCGGAAAGGTGAGTGTCGCGACAGGGGTGGGCACGCAGGGTCAGGGGCACTATACCAGTTTCGCCCAGGTGGTGGCCGAGCAGATCGGCGTCGACGTGCCGGACGTTCACGTCGTTACCGGCGACACTGATCTCTTCTATTGGGGCGCGGGAACCTTCGCCAGCCGGGGCGCGGTCGTCGCTGGCAATGCCATGCACGCTGCGGCGACAAAGGTGCGGCGGAAGATTCTGAAACTGGCCGGCGAAAAGCTGGAGGCCGCCGAAGAGGATTTGGAGCTGATCGAGGGGCGCGTGCAGGTCAAAGGCGTTCCACAGACTTCGATATCACTGGGCGCGCTGGCTGCCGAGGCCAACCCAATGCGGGGCGCGGTTCAGCCCGGTACGGAACCCGGCCTTGAAGCGACCGAGTATTTCGGGCCGGAGCGGGGCGCGACTGCGTCCGGTGTGCACGCCATGATTCTACGTGTGGACAAGGATACATTCCTGTTGGAGATCGAGAGATATGTAGTCGTCCACGACTGCGGAACCGTGATCAATCCGTTGATCCTTGAAGGGCAGATCCAGGGCGGGGTTGCCCAGGGCATCGGCAACGCATTCTATGAGCAGCTGCACTTTGACGAAAACGGCGCGCTGCGAAACGCTTCTCTGATGGACTACCTCTTGCCAACCGCTTCCGATATACCCAACATCGTGAGCGATCACGTTGAGACACCGTCGCCTCTGAATCCGTTGGGCGTGAAAGGCGCAGGTGAGGCCGGCGCCATTCCCGTTGGCGCTCTGTTTGCGCAGGCCCTGGATGACGCTTACCGGGACATCGAACTGGAAGTGCGCGAGATTCCCCTCAGCCCCAATCGGCTGTTCGAGCTGGTAGGCGAAGCGTTGACGCGAGAGCGGGCATGACGACGGTCCAGGCTCGGTTTATTGACGCGCTTGCGGCGAAGGCGCAGGCCGACCCGAGGGTTCGGGCGGCGTGGCTGACTGGAAGCTTCGGCAAAGGGACAGCTGACCGCTGGAGCGACGTAGACGCCCATCTGCTGATCGTCGCGGAGGCGCAGAATGAGTTTCGCAACGGTGTCGAGCGCTGGCTGGGAGAAATCCAGCCCCTTGTTTTCCTTCGCCTGATGTTTGATGGCCGCATGGTCAACGCGATGACCGACCAGGCGATGCGCCTCGATGTCTGGCTGCATAGCGGCGAAACCGCCGAAGTCACTTCCGGTGAGACGCGCGCGCTGTATGAAAGAGAGCCCGGCGCCCTTTTATGGCTGCCATATCCTGGCGATGCGCTGACCGCAGAGGAAGCGGTAGAGATGCTGCGGAGGGAGATAGCCGAGTTCTGGCGCTGCATCGCTATGATGCCTGTGGGGGTCGGCCGCGAGGAAAAACTGGTCGGCGCGGCCGGCAATGCGCTGATCCTGTTGACGCTCTCGAATGTCCTTTGCGCAGCGAGCGGGCGGCGCCGGGATCGAGGCATGAAAGCGCTGAACGGCTTCCTGCTGCCCCACCTGCGGCGGCGATTGGAAGAGGCCGCCTTCTCGACCCTATCTGCCGGCGACGATGTTGTGCGATTCCCGTTACGGCTGGCCGGAATCATGCGCGAATACGGACCGGAAATCTGCGATAAGTGGGAGGTTGAATACCCGCACGCCATGGAGGAAACGGTGCTTCGCTACGTGGCCCAGGAGCTGTGTTCGTTGGGACGTGAGGCTGTGCTCGAGGAGTTGGATTGACGTGGAATCAGGCTGCATACTGCCGCCAAATCCAGTGTCTTTGCCAGAAGCGTGTCGTCTGTCCGCAATGTCCGCCATCCGGCGCAAGACATAATTTGCCCGATTCGAAGGAGGAATTCAGATGGCTCATATCGTTCGGGGCGCGCTGCTCCAGGCTTCATGGAGCGGCGACCAGGAGTCCATGATCCAAAAGCATGAGCGGTTCGCACGCGAAGCCGCTGAACAGGGCGTGCAGGTTCTCTGCTTCCAGGAGCTCTTCCACGGCCCCTACTTCTGCCAGGTCCAGGATCCCCACTGGTACAGCATCGCCGAGCGCATTCCCGACGGCCCCACCACCGAACGGATGCAGAAGCTGGCTGCAGACACGCGAATGGTGCTGATCGTCCCCATGTATGAAGAGGAACAGGCAGGCCTCTACTACAATACGGCAGCCGTCATTGATGCTGACGGCAGCTACCTGGGAAAATACCGCAAGACGCACCTCCCCCATCTGCCGGGCTTCTGGGAAAAGTTCTATTTCCGACCGGGCAATCTCGGTTATCCGGTATTCGACACGGTTGTGGGCAAGGTGGGCGTCTACATCTGCTATGACCGCCACTTCCCTGAAGGCGCGCGTATGCTGGGTTTGAATGGCGCCGAGATCGTCTTCATTCCGTCCGCTACCTCGCGCGGCCTGTCCCAACACCTGTGGCGCATCGAACAGACCAGTCACGCCATCGCCAACGGCTATTTCGTAGGCACGATCAACCGGGTCGGCGTTGAAGCGGAACTGGGAGACAACGACTTCTACGGGCAGAGCTACTTCTGTACCCCCCGCGGGGAGTTCGTAACCACCCTGGGGGATCGCGATGATCTGCCTGGCCAGGGGGACCCCTACGAAGAGGAGTTGATGGTCCGCGACCTGGACATGGGCCTGATCAAGGAAGTACGTGACACTTGGCAGTTTTTGCGCGACCGCCGGCCAGACATGTACAACAGAATTGTAGCCGCCTGACTTGCCGATTCTGAGACAGCTGCTGTCGGGCGCCGCACACAGTTCAAGCGCCGAACCAGCGGAGGGGGAGATTGAAATGCAAACGCTGATCAAAAACGGAACCGTGGTCACTGCCGCTGACAGTGTGCAGGCCGACATCCTGATCGAGGACGAACGCGTCGTGCTGATCGGTCTCGATCTGTCTTCCGAGGGCGCGCATACATTCGATGCTTCCGGCAAGCTCGTCATGCCGGGCGGCATCGACGTCCATACCCATCTTGAGCTTCCCTTCGGCGGCACTGTTTCTTCGGACGATTTTTTCACCGGCCATCGCGCCGCGGCGTTCGGCGCCACCACCACCCACATCGACTTTGTCATTCAACCCGTCGGCGGCTCGCTCAAGGAAGGCATCGAGGCCTGGCATGACAAGGCAGCCGGCAAGGCGGCGATCGATTACGGATTCCATATCGCCATCACTGACCTGCGGGACGACGTCATGGCGGAGATCCCGTCCGTGGTCGACGAAGGCATTACAAGTCTCAAGCTCTTCATGGCATACAAGGGTCTCTTCCAGGTGGACGATACGACCCTCTTTCGGGCCATGCAGGTCGCTGAGGAGCACGGGCTGCTGGTGATGGTCCATGCCGAGAACGGAGACGTAATCGCCGACCTGACAACCAGGCTTCTGGAGGAGGGGAAGACTGCTCCCAAGTACCATGCCGTGGCCCACCCTGCCATGGCGGAGGCTGAAGCGACTGGACGCGCTGTCGCGTTTTCCGGCATCAGCGGCGCGCCCCTGTATGTCGTGCACGTCACCTGTGAGGAGGCCGTGGAGCAGATCGCTTTAGGCCGCGCCAAGGGCTTTCCGGTCATGGGAGAGACGTGCACGCAGTATCTGTTCGTCTTCGAGGAGGATCTGGCCAAGCCCGGATACGAGGGAGCCAAATTCGTATGCTCGCCGCCGGTCCGGCAGCCGAAGGATGCCGCCGTCCTTTGGAAGGCGCTGGCGGATGGCGGCCTCCAGGCAATTTCCACCGACCACTGTCCGTTCTGGTTCGAGGGCGGGGTGAATGGCCGCATCGCGGGCAAAGAGTTGGGCCGGGAAGGTTTCCACCAGATTCCGAACGGCATGCCCGGCATCGAGGACCGGATGCCGGTGATGTGGCATGCCGGTGTGGGCGGCGGCCGCTACAGCGCCAACCGGTTTGTCGAGATTGCCTGTACCAACCCGGCGAAGATCTTCGGCCTGTATCCCCGCAAGGGCACGATCGCGGTCGGCTCGGACGCGGACATTGTGATCTGGGACCCGAATCGCGAGCGCACGATTTCGGCGGCCACGCACCACATGAACACCGATTACAACGTCTACGAAGGCATGCGCGTTCGGGGCTGGCCCGACAAGGTACTATTGCGCGGGCAGGTGATTGTGGACGGTGACAGTTGGTTGGGAGCCGCAGGAGTAGGACGCTTCCTCAGACGCAAACCCTTTGCGGAGGTGCTGTGACACGGGTCAGGCTGCCCCCGCTGAACGCGGTCGGGTATTTTGTCTTGATCGTTGCGCTCCTGGCGATTTTCTGGGAGGCGTATAAGCTGCTTGGCGCGCCGGGCGGCGCATATCTCCGGGGGACAGTGCCGGTTCAGGCGGAGGCAGACAGGCCCGCTGGCGCGCTCTGCGCCGCGGTCGGCCTGTGCGAAGTGCAGTTGCCGGTTCGGGCCGATGACCGGGCAATGCCCCACGTCTGGGACATTCTGCTGACCATCTTCCTGCCGCCGCGCCGCGGCAGCGATACAATTCTGCTGACCATTTTGCTAAAGGCCTCTCTGTTTACCCTGCAGGAGGCCGTGGTCGGCTTCCTCATCGGCGGGATGCTGGGATTCTCGCTCGGGGTCGCCTTTGCGCACTCCGGGCTGCTGGAACGGGGCCTGTTGCCCTATGTCGTGGCATCGCAGACTGTTCCCCTGCTGGCGATCGCGCCCATGGTCGTCATCTGGTTGGGGGGCAGCTGGTTCTCCGTGGCTGTTATCGCCGCGTATCTGACCTTCTTCCCCGTAACGATTAACACGCTGCAGGGGCTGCGCTCTCCGGAACCGACCGCGGTCGAGCTGATGCACTCCTACGCGGCGTCGTCGTGGGATATATTGTGGAAGTTACGGGTACCCTCCGCCCTTCCCTACATATTCACGGCACTCAAAGTCTCGGCGACGGCCAGCGTGGTCGGGGCGATCATTGGAGAACTCCCCAGCGGCATCGCCGACGGTTTGGGCCGCATTATTCTTAACTACAACCAGTATTACGCCACCGGGCCTGAAAGACTTTGGGCCTCGATCCTCTTCGCCTCCTTCACCGGAATGGTCTTCTTCCTGGTCATCTCTCTCTTGGAGAGAATTGTCGTGCAGAGACAGGCAACGGAGACGTGATCACATCCTCAACAGACATATTCATCGCCGGCTGTCCGTTTCATGCGGAACCACATCGCTGGTTTCCATGTACCACTGCAACATCCGCTCTTTGAGGGAGGCCAACACGTCCTGGTAGCCCGGATCGTCGATCACATTTCGCGTCTCGCGCGGGTCGGCTTTCAGGTCGTATAGCTCGTCCCGCTCGTAGAAACGTCTCACGTATTTGTGTTCCGCGGTCCGGCACATCGCCGCCTTGGTGTGCTCCGGGCCCTCCTCCATCTGGAGGCGAAGACGCGGCCAGTACAGGAATCCGGGTTGAGCTTTGCTTTCCAGTTCCCTACACTGGCGCTCACCGTGGAGGCGTCCCCCCTCACAGAATACAGCGTCCCGGTGGCTGTCCGTTTCCTCGGCAAGCAGGGGCAGCAGTGAACGGCCAAAGTGGTCGTAGCCCGCCTCGATTCCGGTCAGCGCGAACACAGTGGCCGGGAAGTCGATCAGCTCCACCAGCGCATCGGAGACGCGCGGCGCCACCTTCGTGTTTGCCGGCGGCTTGACCAGAAGCGGAACGCGTGTCAGACAGTCCTGAAACGTATTCTGCGTCTTTTCGACCAGGCCATAGTCACCGGTGAAGTCGCCGTGGTCGGAAAAGAAGAATACCAGCGTGTCTTCGTACATCCCCGCCTTCTTCAGCGCCTCCAGGACCATGCCGAACTGGTGATCAACGCGAGCGCACATCCCGTAGTAGGTGCGGCGTAGCTCACGCAGTCGCTCCTCAGACCACTCCTGCATCTGCAGCCCTTCATAGATCCCCTTCACTATACTGGGATATCCTTCCCACCCGCCGCGCTCCTGACTTGGCGTTGGGGTTCGTTCGGGAATGCGGGCCGGGTCGACCTGGCTGTACCAGGGCTCCTCTACCGCATAGGGAGGATGGGGATACGACAGTGGAAGATAGATGCAGAGCGGCTGGCCCGGCGGCGCGTTCTCAATCTGCTCGACTGCCCCTTCGACCATCGCCCAGTCAGAGTCGTAGGCCACCCTCTCGCCTTCGGGAATCTCAGTCCGGCCCACGTAGAACGAATAGTAGTTGTCGCCGTCGGGGTCTCCGCGCCACTCGGTCAGCAGGTGGGGATTCTTCTGGAGGCGCTCCGGCTGCGGCGGCGTGTACTTGACATCACAGTAGCCGGCGTAGCCGTTCTGAGCTGGAACGACGTCGTTCTTGCCGCCCCACCATACATGGTAGCCATTGTCGCGCAATGTCCGCAGGAGCATCGGTTCGTCCGGGCGCAGCATGTGGAACATGGTGCGGTGGCCGCGCACATGAGGGTACCAACCCGTCATGAAGGAGCAGCGGCTGGGCGTGCAGACGGGGTTCTGGCAGAAGGCATTGGAAAAGGAGACTCCCTCAGTTCGCGCAAATTGGTCCAGCACGGGCGTAACGGCGCCGGGGTCGCCCATGTGGCCCAGCGCGTCGCCCCGCCACTGGTCGGGGTTGAAAATCAGGATGTGCGGCTGCTTGTCAGACATAGCAGATTGCCCCCGTGAAATGGGTGACGCGGAGTTTGAGTGGAGCGCGGATTCATGCGTGAGAATGGGAAACCGCCCGCCCAGCATTGGCGCGCCTGTCCAAGCATGACTGGAGGCGTGCAATGGCATTTTCTCAGTGTAACTTTGCCTTTTCGGAGAGCAAAACTGCGCGGGCGCTGCCATGCCTCAACCTGCCTCTGGGCGGGCGGTGGGGGGATGCTCTCTGCCCCGGGGCGCCCTGCTTGACATGTGTCTGCGAGTACGTCCAGACCCATGCCCGGCAGCCGGTCGCCCTCGCCTCGCATGGCCCGCTTATTGAACTGATGCACGGCGCGACAACCCTCAGGGCAGCGCCCATTTCCCGGATTGCACTTCACAGGAAGAAGGGGACCAGAGAATTTTCTGGTTGGCTTCGCATATGGGCGTGTGCTACAATCGACACCACTTCATGCCCGAACTATCTTCGCAAGATTCAACCGTTGCCAAACCGAGAGTTATTCCATGCCCGGCCCTGTTGTCATTCTCGAAAACGTCGACATGATTTTCGGTGAAGGCGCCTCCGACCAGGTCCATGCGCTAAAGGAAATTGACCTGCGGATCGAGCAAAACGAGTTCATTTCGTTGATCGGGCCGTCCGGTTGCGGGAAGTCCACTCTCTTGCGCGTTGTGGGTGATCTGGTCCAGCCAACCTCCGGCGTCGCCGCGATCAATGGCAAGAGCGCCCGGCAAGCCCGGCTCGATCAGGACTATGGGATCGTTTTCCAGGCCGCGACTCTTTACGATTGGCGCACTGTTGCCAAGAACGTGCAGCTGCCGCTGGAGTTAATGCAGTTCAGCCGCTCCGAGAAGGAGAGCCGGACCCAGGCCATGTTGGAACTGGTCGAACTGTCCGATTTTGCGGGTCACTATCCTTGGCAGCTTTCTGGCGGCATGCAGCAGAGGGTGGCGATCGCCCGCGCGCTCTCCTTTGAACCGTCCATTCTGCTGATGGATGAGCCCTTTGGCGCGCTGGACGAGATGACGCGCGAACGGCTCAACCTGGAGCTTCTCAACATCTGGCGAAAGACGGACACGACTGTGCTCTTCGTGACTCACAGCATCACGGAAGCTGTATTCCTGTCGACGAGGGTGATCGTTATGTCGGCGAGACCGGGCCGCATCACTGCCGACATCGCCATCGACCTGCCCCAACCCCGTAATGCGGAGACACGCAGCAACGTACGCTTCTTCGAGTTGGAGACGACTGTACGGGAGGCCCTTCGCGTCAGCGAAGCCGGCGACCAACCGGAGAGGAAGGCGGCATGAGCGAACCCAGGCAACGGTTTTGGGCTCCGGCTGTCATCCTGGTCGTGCTGGTCGTCCTGTGGGAGTCGCTGGTGACTGCTTTCAACATTCAGCAGTTTCTGTTGCCAAAGCCATCGGCCATTGCCGGCAATCTTGTGCAGGTGGCGGCTCTTGATGCCTCGGTATCGGGAGAGGGGGAGGACATCTCCTTGGAGAATCGGTTCTTCACCGTTCTGCCGGCAGACCTTTCGCCTGAGATGCAGGCCTCGCTGCAGGAGGCTCAGTGGCTGGCGTTCAGCCTGGGCGGGCGCACGTTTCTCCTACTGCGGGGCAACAATCTCACGCCCATCCTGGCAGCCAGTTGGTTCACGCTGAAAGAGGCATTGGGGGGGATGGCGATGGGAACAGTGGCAGGAATCGCTGTAGCAATTGCCGCGGCGCGCTGGACCGCCACGCGCGAGGCTTTGCTGCCCTTTGCCATCGCGGCCAATTCGATGCCGATCATCGCGTTCGCGCCGATCATGAACAACTGGTTCGGCCTCGACAACCCGTTCTCGAAAATGGCGATTGTGACCATCATGATCTTTTTCCCTATCATGATCAATACCGTGCGAGGTCTGGTGTCGGTCGATGCGCGGTCGCTGGAACTGATGCGTTCGTATGCAGCCAGCGACTCCGAAATCCTGGTCAAGCTGCGGATCCCCAACGCGCTGCCTTCTCTTTTCAGCGGCCTTAAGGTGGCGGGGGCGCTCGCCATGATCGGCGCCATTGTGGGCGAGTACTTTGGCGGGCCCCGCATTGCGTTGGGCGTCTTTATCACGCAGGAAGCCGCGCTGTTCCGCTTTGCGTCGGCCTGGGCCGCGATTCTCGTGGCATGTCTGATCGGCATTGCCATCTATCTTGTCATATTGCTTGCGGAGAGGCTGGCGCTGCCATGGCATCCGACTTTCCGCGCCTAGTCACGGCACAATCTACCCAAACACTTTAGGTCGGGAGGATCTCATGCAGAAGCGAACTTCATTGTTGCTCACGGGCTGCGCGTTGCTCATTCTGGCGCTTGGGGCATGCGTCGCGCCAGCCGCTCCAGCGATGGATACGGAAGCGGAACAGGCCCCAGCGGAAAGCGCGGCCGGGGACGGCTGCGCCGAGCTCACCCCTGTCAGCCTGCAGCTTCAGTGGGTGACACAGTCCCAATTCGCGGGCTACTTTGCGGCAGTCGACCAGGGATTTTACGCGGAGCAGTGCCTGGACGTTACCATCCTTGAAGGCGCCGTAGACATTGTGCCCCAGCAGGTAGTCGCCTCCGGCCAGGCTGAGTTTGGTCTGGCATGGGTGCCCAAGGTGCTGGCCTCGCGCGCTGAAGGCGCTGATCTGGTCAACATTGCCCAGGTTTTCCAGCGCAGCGGCACGTTGGAGGTCTCCTGGGCAGACGCGCCGGTCGAGACGATTGCCGATATGGCCGGCAAGAAGATCGGAACCTGGGGGTTTGGCAACGAGCATGAACTGTTCGTGGCGATGCGCGCCGAGGGTATCGACCCGAACAACCCTGACGACGTCACCGTCATCCAACAGAGCTTCGACATGCTGGCTCTGCTCAACCGGGAGCTCGATGCCGCCCAGGCGATGATCTACAACGAATATGCGCAGGTCTTGGAGGCGGTCAACCCCGACACCGGGGAGCTCTACCAGCCTTCCGACCTGGTGGTCATCGACTTCAACGACGTCGGGACCGCGATGCTGCAGGATCATGTCTTCGCGCGCGAGGCCTGGCTGGCTGAGGAGGGCAATGAGGACATTGCGATCCGCTTCCTTGCCGCCAGTTTCAAGGGCTGGCAGTTCTGTCGCGACAGCTTCGATGCCTGTGTGCAGGTCGTGCTCGACAATGGGCCAACCCTGGGCCACAGTCACATGAGCTGGCAGCTGAACGAAATCAACAAGCTGATCTGGCCGTCGCCCGAAGGCATCGGCGTTTTGGACCAGGCGCTTTGGGATCAGACGGTGCAGGTGTCGGTTGACGGGGGCGTAATTTCAGAACCGCCAAGCGAAGGCGCGGCCCGCACAGACCTGGCCAAGGCGGCCCTCGAACTGGTGGACGGGGACCTGATGGGAGACAGCTACACGCCCATCGAGGTCGAGCTTGTCGAGGGCGGCGAATAGCCGTTAGGTCATACGGAAATTGTCAGGCCAACAGAGGCCGGCAAACGGAATGGTTGCCGGCCTCTGTTTTTGCTTGTCCACAGTTGAAACAGGAGACGCAAAGTGCGTAGAGCGCGGGAATCCGCGACTGTCACATACGCGACACAGTCCGCGCACGCGCCGGCGCAGGGAAAGTGGACGTATGACGACTATGCTCTTCTCCCAGACGATGGCATACGCTACGAAGTCATTCGGGGAGAACTCTACATGTCAGCTGCGCCCCGCCCTCTCCATCAGCGCGTCATTACCCGTCTTGCATTCTTTCTGGAAGGCTTTCTCGAAGAGTCTGCATTGGGAACTGCCTATGTGGCCCCGATTGATGTCATACTTCCCGGAAAACTGGGTGACCCTGTACAGCCTGACATTCTTTTCGTTCGCCACGAAAGAATGGAGATCGTCGGAGAGACCTGCATCGAAGGGGCGCCCAATCTGGTAATTGAGGTGCAGTCGCCATCCAACCCTGCGCACGACCGCGGCTTGAAGTACGAACTCTACGCCGAAGCCGGCGTGCCCGAATACTGGATCATCGATCCCCACGGACAGACTGCCGAAATCCATCTCTTGCGTGGTGGAACTTACGAGTCGCTCGGGCTGCGGAACCTTGGGGAAACCGCCCGTTCAGAGGTATTGGACGGCTTCGCAGTTCCTGTAGAAGAGTTTATCCCAGCATGATCCTGGTGACCGGCGCCGCCGGCAAGACAGGCAAGGCCGTGCTTGACGCCCTTGCGAAAACCGACCGGCCGGCGCGCGCTTGGCTGCGCCGCCCTGAACAGGCCCAGGATGTGATGGCGGCGACAACTGTTGTCGGGGACCTGGAGGATTCCAGCCTGTGGCGGGAGGCATGCCGCGGCATCGAAGCCCTCTACCTCATCTGCCCCAATATGCACCCGCGAGAGCTTCAGATCACCAGGCTGGCGATGCAGGCCGCGCATCGGGGCGGCGTCAAGCGCTTCGTGTACCATTCCGTCCTCCACCCCCAGACGGAAGAGATGTCTCACCACTGGCGGAAGTTGCGCGTGGAGGAGGAGATCTTCCGCAGCGGCCTGCCTTTCACGATTCTGCAGCCTTGCGCCTATATGCAGAATCTCCTCGCCTACCGGCAACAGATAGAATCCGGAGGCATCTACCCTGTGCCCTACAGCGTGCGGTCCCGCTTCGCGCTGGTCGACCTGGCGGACGTGGCCCTGGCCGCTGCGCGGATTCTCACTGAAGAGGGCCACGTGGGCGCCATCTACGAGCTGTCCGGGCCGGCCAATCTGTCATCGAAGGAAATGGCGCAGACACTGGCCGACCGCATAGGGAGGAAAGTTGAGGCGGTTCAGACGCCTCTCGACGAATGGGAATCTGCCGCGGCTGCAGCGGGAATCGCCCGCGAGTCGATCCGGTCCCTCACTGCCATGTTCCGCTACTATGATCGTCACGGCCTTGTCGGGAACAGCAATGTGCTTGGCTGGCTGTTGGGACGGCGCCCAACCTCCTTCAAGCAGTTTGCGGCGCGGACATTTTCTGCCCAGGGCGATTGCATCTAAATTGGGTCAGAACATCGAAATGCAGCCGAATACTCTTCCAGGTCGGGGTAAGACACAGGGAAATGTACGAAAGATGGCACGTAGACGGAGAATTTAACTTATCTCGCCGACTGAGGGC
>JAJDZJ010000068.1 GCA_022824685.1 Caldilineaceae bacterium | reverse complement strand
CTCGCCGACTGAGGGCCTGATCCGCGGCGTCTTCCCGTCGATATTCAGTAAGCGCAGGGTGATTTCCACTTATTCTCGCTTTCTTCTGGCCACAATTTCAACTGAATCGGCCTACAGATTTAGATGCGATTGCCCTGCCTTTCCTCCCTGAATCGTTGACTTTACTTTCCCGCTCTGTTATGTTCTTACCATGAACGTTCCGGCGCTGATGGCAACCTACCAGTTGCGTCAACGAGAATACCTGCTGCGCATTACGCGGGCGATGACCTCGCGGCTCGATCTGCCAAGCCTGCTGCGGCTGATTCTCGAAGGCGCCGCCGAAATGCTTGCCGCGCCAGCCGGCGTGATCGTGCTCGACGACGACACCGCGGCCGTTCCCCTGACAGACGGCAGCGGAACCGTGGAAGATAATAAGCCATTCCGTATCCGCGCCTCCTATGGGATTCCCAGGCAACTCCTGCCCGCGTTTCGTCCCCTCCTCAAAATCGCCTCGCAAACCTGGCCGCCTTCGGACGGTTGGCAGGCCGAAGAGGCAAACCATCATGCCGCGGCCGGCGAATGGGAGGATGGGCGCGCGATAGCGGCCGATTTTTCACTGGGCGACCGCTATCAGCAGGACATGGAACGCCGCGTACGCGAGGTGGAGTCGGCGCTGGGCAGCAAGTTGGGGCAGGTGATCGGCCTCCCTCTCCTCTTCGAAGAAGACCTGCTCGGTGTTATCTATCTGTTCCGCGGCGACTCCGCCTTCTCGCCTCTGGACTGGCAGTTTTTGCAAGGCTTCGCCGATCAGGCCGCCATCGCCGTGCGCAACGCCCGCCTCTATCAGCAGCTTGCCACCGAGCGCAGCCGGCTCTCCATGATCGTCCAGAACAGTGTCAATGGCATGATGATCCTGGCGCCCAACAAGCGCGTTGAAGTGATCAACCAGCCCCTTTCTCTGATGACCGGCATTGCCCTCCACGAGGCGATCGGACAACCCTGCGAGAAGATTCTGCCCCTCCTGAATTTGCAGGGGGAGGACCTCTTCAGCGCTGACTACGAATTGATGGCCTTGCCCGAGAGCGGCGCCCAATGCGAGGGCGACATAGTCCTTCCGGATGGCGGCCAGATTTCGGTCTCCGTAACCTTCATTCCCGTCAAGGACGAGCGCAAACGGCTGGTGAATATCATTGCCAATGTCCTGGACATCACGCGCTTCCGCGAAGAAGAGGAGATGAAGTCAACCTTTACCTCGATCATCAGCCATGAACTGAAGACACCTGTGGCTCTGATCAAGGGGTACGCGCAAACGCTGGCGCGCCCCGACGCCGCCTGGGATGCCGAGACCGCTCGGCAAAGTCTCGAAGTCATCGAAGAAGAAGCGGATCGACTGGAGTCACTCATCAACAGCCTGCTCGACGTCAGCCGCATCCAGGCTGGCGGTCTCCGGCTGGAGCGTTCCGATATTCAGGTCCGGCGGCTCCTCGAACGCGTCGCGCAGGACTATCGCACCCAGACCGACTCCCATGAGATCGCCCTCGACATCCCGACCGATCTGCCTTTCATCTACGGCGACGAAGAACGATTGCGCCTCGTTTTCACAAACCTGCTCAGCAACGCCATCAAATACTCCCCCGACGGCGGCGTGATTCGTATCGGCGGTTGGCAAGAGCAACCGCAGCACAAGGCCCACCCTGGCCGGCTCGTTCTCTACGTCGCCGACGAAGGTGTCGGCATTCCTGCAAGGGAGCTGCCGAGAATTTTCGAACGTTACTACCGCGTGGATAGCAGCCTCCGCCGCGAAACGTCCGGCGTGGGCCTGGGTCTCTTTCTTAGCAAGGCAATTGTCGAGGCCCATCAAGGCGAGATCTGGGTGCGCAGCGACGTGAACAAGGGCACCACCGTCTTTGTGGCTCTGCCCGTTGACGAGACCGACATCATATAGCCCCGCAGCCCAGATGCGGCCGATCATATCAAAATGAAAGGCGCCAGCGCTCGAACGGCGCCGACGAAGAGACTCCTCCATGCAACTCATTCTTGAAAGACGCCTGTCTCGCCCCCGTCATATAGAGTTTCTCTTTCCACTGATTGCCCTCGCTCTGGCGCTGATCTTCAGCGGCATCCTGCTTTGGATATTCGGCGCAAATCCATTCGAAACCTATGCGGCGATGGCTTCCGGCGCCTTCGGTCAGCGCTACAACATTAGCGAAACCATTTTGCGCGCAATCCCGCTCATGCTTACAGGGCTGGCAGTGGGCATCGCTTTCCGTATGTTGTTCTGGAATATCGGCGCCGAAGGCCAGTTCGTGTGGGGCGTCATCGCCGCCACCTGGGTGGCTCTCTTCCTGCCGGAACAGATCGGCGGCCTGCCGCAATGGGCCTTTCTGCCGGTCATGATCCTGGCCGCCTTTGTCGCCGGGGCCATCTGGGGTTTGATCCCGGCCTTCCTCAAAACCGCTCTCGGAGTCAACGAGATCATTACAACCCTGATGTTCAACTATGTGGCTCTTTTGTGGATGCAATACCTCTATACCGGGGCCTGGAAGGATCCCGAAGGATTTGGCTTTCCCGGCAGCGCCCAATTCCCCAAACATGCCTGGCTGCCCCGGCTGCCGTTCGATCTCGAGCGCGTCCACTACGGCCTGGTCATGGCGGTTCTCGCCGCGCTGCTGCTCTGGCTCGTTCTCGACCGGACCAAGTGGGGACTCGAGATCAAGGTGATAGGCAAAAACCCCCTGGCTGCCCGTTACGCCGGCATGAGTATCGCGCGCAATGTCCTCCTCGTTATGTGCGTCAGCGGCGGCATCGCGGGCTTGGCCGGTTTCAGCCAGGTCGCCGGCGTCGCCCATCGGATGCAAAATGGGATCGCAGTCGGCGATGGCTTTACTGCTATTATCGTGGCCTGGCTGGCAAAACTGAACCCGTGGGCCATTCTGCTCGTCAGCGTCTTGCTCGCCGGGCTCAACACCGGCGGGGACCAATTGCAGATTACCATGGGGCTGCCGGCAGCGGTCGCCGGCGTTCTCCAAGGCTCGATACTCTTCTTTGTGCTCGGAGCCGATGTCTTTATCAACTACCGGTTGCGCGTCATCCGTACACAGCCCCGGCGTGCGTCAACTCCGACGCCCGCCGCCAGAGGACCAACACCGGCCGATTAGAAAAGCCCCGGTCAGCCGCCAGCCTACCCTGCATCGCCACCCCAGGATCTGTGCGCAACTTGGCGAATCTGGACTCCCGCAGGCCACCCCCAACAAGCATGTGAAGGCGTAACAACAATGGAACTCGCCCTCCTTATCTCGATATTGACAGTGACAATCCAGGCCGGCGCCTCGCTTGTATTTGCCGCAGTCGGTGAAATCTACACCGAAAGGGCCGGTGTGCTCAATCTCGGATTGGAAGGCATTCTCATTATGGGGGCCGTCAGCGCCTTTGCCGTCGGCTTTCACACCGATAGTCTTCTGCTGGGTACGCTGGCAGCCATCCTTGTCGGCGGTGCGCTGGCCGCCATCCATGCCTTCCTGTCTGTCACCCTGAGAGCGGATCAGGTGGTCAGCGGCCTGGCCCTGACGCTCTTCGGCATCGGCCTCAGTAGTTTCCTTGGCCAGCGCCTTGGCCCGGAAGGAGCTCCCTTGGTGGGCCTGGTCGGACCAAAATTCACCAAAGCTGCGCTTCCCGGCCTCAACCAGATTCCCATGCTTGGCCAGGCCCTCTTCAACCAGGACCTGCTCGTCTATCTGATGTATCTGACCGTTCCCGTCTCTGCCTTCCTGCTCTATCGGACACGGCTCGGTCTTAACGTCCGCGCAGTGGGCGAAGACCCTGACACAGCCGACGCGATGGGCATTTCGGTCACCCGCACCCGCTATCTGGCCACCATCGGCGGTGGCATGTTGATGGGCCTGGGAGGCGCCCACCTCAGCCTCGCCTATACGCCCGGTTGGACTGAAAATCTGACCGGCGGACGCGGCTGGATCGCGATCGCTCTCGTCATCTTTGCTACCTGGGAGCCTGCGCGGGCACTTCTCGGGGCGCTCATCTTCGGCGGCGTCAACGCAATTCAGTTTCGGTTGCAGGCGGCGGGGGGCGGCGTCATACCCGCCGCGATGCTGGCCATGATGCCCTACCTTCTGACAGTCGTTGTTCTTACCCTCATCACCGTCTATGAAAACGTCAGCCGCCGCCTCGGCGCGCCGGCCGCGCTCGGTCTGCCCTACATGCGCGGCGAACGTTAGCTTCCCCAAAAGAAAACAGATTGGAGTAGAAAGCGCATATGAGTAGTCAGGAATTTCGCATTGAGCATGACAGCTTGGGAGAGGTAAGCGTGCCAAAAGACGCTCTCTATGCTGCCCAGACCCAGCGGGCCATCGACAACTTCCCGATCAGCCCTCTCCGCTTCCCCCGCCAGTTCATTCGCGCAGTCGGGCTGATCAAAGGCGCGGCCGCAGCCGTCAATCTCGACCTGGGTCAGCTTGATGCCGAGATGGCCGCGGCAATTCAAAGCGCCTGCGCCGAAGTCGCCCAGGGCGCCCATGACGCCCACTTTCCACTTGATATCTTCCAAACCGGCTCCGGCACCAGCACAAACATGAACGCCAATGAAGTGATCGCCACCTTGGCAACCCGAATTCTCGGCCGCGGCGTTCACCCCAACGACCATGTCAATATGGGGCAAAGCAGCAACGATGTCATTCCCTCGGCCATTCATGTAGGCGCCTATCTTGCCGTCGCAGAGGAGCTCCTTCCCGCCCTGCGCCATCTGCAGCAAACACTCGACGCCAAGGCCGCCGAAGTAGACGACATCGTCACAACCGGGCGCACCCACCTCATGGATGCCATGCCAATCCGCTTAAGCCAGGAGCTGGGGGGCTGGAGCAATCAGATCGACAAGGGCCAGCGGCGGCTGCGCGACGCGCTGGCGCGGCTGGCAGAACTTGCCCAGGGCGGCACCGCCGTCGGAACCGGCATCAACGCCCATCCCCAATTCGGCGATCGTATTGCCGCCAAACTGACCCAGATGACCGACCTGCCATTCAGGACAAGCGAAAACTACTTCGAAAGTCTGAGCAGTCAGGACGCCGCAGTCGAGATGAGCGGCCAACTCAAGACCATCGCGACCTCCCTGATGAAAATGGCAAACGATCTGCGCTGGATGAACAGCGGGCCGATTGCCGGCATCGCTGAGATCGAACTGCCGGCCCTGCAGCCGGGCAGCAGCATCATGCCTGGCAAGATCAATCCGGTCATCCCCGAGGCGGTTGCCATGGTGGCCGCCCAGGTCACCGGAAACGACCTGACGATCACCATCGGAGGCCAGTCTGGCAGTTTCCAACTGAATGTGATGCTCCCCGTCATCGGTTACAATCTGTTGCAGAGCGTCTCGCTCCTGGCCGGCGCAAGCCGCCTGCTTGCAGACCGAGCCATCGCCGGCTTTACGGTCAACGCTGAGCGGATCGGCCAGCTCGTAGACCGCAATCCAATTCTTGTGACCGCCCTCAATCCCGTCATCGGGTATGAATTGGGCGCCCAGATTGCCAAAACGGCCTATGCGCAGGGTCGCACGCTAAAGGAAGTTGCTCTTGAAATGACCGATCTCAGCGCGGACGAACTGGACGAACTTCTCGATCCGCGCAAACTGACCGAGGGCGGCATCCAGCAGCGCTGACTCCCAATACCGGATTCATGCCCCTCGCTCCGCGAACGACTCCGTTAGGAGGATGGGCAGGATCACAGTAAGTTCATCCCCTGTCAGAACAGCCATCTGCGCGCCTTGCCACAGTCCCCACAACAAAAAAGGTCCGTCACCTCGTGACGGACCTCTGTATCGGTTGGAATCCTGTTCTTGTTATGGCAGGAAGTACAATGGGTTGCGTGCGGCGCCCTGCTGACGAATTTCGAAGTGCAGGTGCGGCCCCGTAGATCGTCCCGTATTTCCTACCGTACCCAACTGCTCGCCCTTGGCTACGTTTTCGCCTTGCCGCACATAAATCGTATTCATATGAGCATAAAGCGTTACAAAGCCGTTGCCATGATCGACCATCACCATACTGCCATAGCCGCTGTTCCAACCATGGGACGCCTTGATCACGTAACCGCTGTCGGACGATACAATCGGTGAACCCGCGCGAGCCCCAACATCAATGGCCCTGTGGCCGTGCCAGAACCGCTGCGTCAAATGGCCGCCGACCGGCCACCCAAAGCTCCCCGATCCTTTGACCGCATTGACCGGCACAGGACCCCGATACATTGCCACCTGCCGGGCAACATAAGGCTTGGTTCCGTTGGGAATGATTAGTTGTGTACCGCTGGTGATTGGCGTATCCGCCGAGGCCAACTTATTGAGAGGAAAGGCAACAATTTCGTCAACCGTGACTTTGAACTTCGTCGCGAGGGACGACAGCGTGTCTCCTGCCTGTACCACGTGCATCACGCCGTCAATCGGGGGAATGATCAAACTCTGGCCAGGCCACAGCAAATCCGGATTGGACTCCAGCTTTGGATTGGCCCACAAAATCGTCTCAGGCCTCAGATCATATCGTGCGGCAATCTTCTGCAAATTGTCAGCCGGTTGTACTTTGTATACCTGAATCGCATCTACGCTGGCGAGCGCGCTGACCTCGACCGGTTCTCCCTCTGCGGCCTGCGCGCCCGCAGCAACTGCAGGCTCCTCTGTGCTCTGGGTGAACGGAAGTACAGCGCGTTGCAGCGCATTGCCAACTTCTGCGATTGGATTGCGCCGCACCAGCTGTGTGTCTGCAACGGTGCTTCCCGCAAGCGGTATATCCGTCGGCAGCGTGTTCGGCAAAAACTCCCAATTCCGGTGATCTACCTGCCTGACCAGAATGACGATCGCCGCCACCACCAAGACCGCAAGATGGCTGGCAAGCCGGATTGGCGCAACCTGCTCACGCAAAAAGTTCCGTATGCTTGTCGAAAAGTTCCCAATCGCCGCGTCGGCCGCATTCACCAACTCGGGCGGACCCTCTTCCAGCACAGCCTCGGCCGCGTTGTCTGAACTCTGGTTAAGTTGACTCTGGGTTCTGTTGGAAGAAAACTCGGAGAAACTGCTGGAAGCGGAGGGGAGAACTTCCTCCCCATCCGGTGAAGAGGAGTCACTCTGTCGACGGAAAGTGTGATAACTGAACTGGCGTTGTTCTACGTGCTCTCTGCTCTTTAGCATTCAGTCTGTCCAATATATGGATACAGGCTCAAAACTGTACCATATTGTCCAACTTACGCAAAGACTCGAGAATCGGAGGTGGGGGAGAGACACGTTTCGATACGAAAGACCGCCGCAACCAAACTGGTATCTTCAGCCATTGTCGCACATCAAACGGCCCCAATATGCCTCAAGAACGCCATTATAGAGATAAATATGCCACTGGACAAATGGATTTCGGGTTTGAACTTGATTTTATGCCCCTCTGATACAGCCTGATTGGAAAGCGTAGGCAAAACGTACGGGTAGCGTCATTTTTCTGCAATCCAGTCAGCGCCCATTGTACACATTTATTGATTCTACGCCAATCTTCCAATTCGGTCCTCTGCCAAAGTGTCAGCGCAAAGCATTCCTTTATGAAATTTTTCTGTGCAGCGCTCTGTCTATTTGATGAGCGTATCCAGAAACTCCTGGTTGTCCCGTGTGCGGCTGAGACGCTCCAAAATTGGCAGAATCGCCTCGTTGCCGCCCCCCATCGCGTCACTCATTCGGCGCAGTGTGTATACCTTGGCCAGCACCTCCGGCTCCAGCATCTTCTCTTCGGCTCGTGTACTGCTTCGTTCAATATCAATCGCAGGGAAGATGCGCCGCTCCGACGTTCGCCGGTTAAGATGCAATTCCATATTGCCCGTGCCTTTGAACTCCTCGTAAATGACGTCATCCATGCGGCTGCCCGTATCGACAAGACAGGTCGCGACGATCGTCAAGCTTCCCCCCTCTTCCAAATTCCGGGCCGCCCCGAAAAATCGCTTTGGCGGATAGAGCGCCGCCGGATCGATCCCGCCTGACAATGTCCGGCCGGACGGGGGCACTGTCAAATTATAGGCGCGAGTCAGCCGCGTAATGCTGTCTAGCAATATCACCACGTCCCGCTGGCTTTCCGTCAGTCGTTTGGCTCTCTCCAGCGCCATCTCCGCGACACGTACATGATTCTGGACCGGCTCGTCAAAGGTGCTGCTGATCACCTCCGCCTCCACCGAACGATCCATGTCCGTCACCTCTTCAGGCCGCTCGCCGATCAGCACAACCATCAGATGCAGGTCATCATAGTTGCTTGACATGCCGTTAGCAATGCGTTTCAGGATGGTCGTCTTGCCGGCTTTGGGAGGGCTGACAATCAACCCGCGCTGGCCGCGGCCGATTGGCGCCAGCAGATCGATCATACGGGTCGCCAGCAAATTGGGCTTGGTCTCGAGATGGATCTGTTCATCCGGGAAAATCGGCGTCTGTTTCTCAAACACGGGACGCCGCTTCGCCTCCTCCGGATCAAGCCCATTGACTGCTTCCACCTTCAGCAGCCCATAGTACTTCTCCGTGTCCTTAGGCGGACGAACCTGACCAACTACGAGATCCCCTGTGCGCAATCCAAAGCGCCGTATCTGACTCTGACTGACATACACATCTTCCGGCCCGGGAAGAAGATGGTCGCTGCGGAGGAAACCAATGCCGTCCTGTACGATTTCAAGCGTCCCGCCTCCAAAGATAAAACCCTGTTTCTCGGCGTTTGCCCGCAACAGCAGAATGATCAGATCGTGCTTCTTCAAGCGGGTATAGTTGCTAATCGCCATGGCGCGGGCCGCCTCTCTGAGTTCATCCAGAGTGCAATCCTCCAATTCGGTCATCGTCATACTTAGCGTTTCCATATTGCGTTCCTTGTCAGGCTCAACAAAAGGTCACTCATTGCTTGCGCAATAGAACGGATTGATATGCGTACGAGTGAGAGTGCTGAAAGCGTGGGCCGTCAATAGATTGTGAAGACGAAAAGTCCACACAAACCGATCTCTGGGGATTGCCCGAATTCAAGCAGCGTTTTCTAGTGAGTTTATTTGAGCCAGGGTTGGGTAAATGCTAAAGAGGTGCATACGACGGACATACAGGCGCGTCTACCTCTAGTCCGCGGCTGTCATCCGCTGCGCTCGGTCATCCTGAATCGATCTTCGCCAATCGCGTGTCGTGCAAGCCAGCTATATTATCACGTTCTGTCTGGTTGAACGAAGCGGGCATATAAGGCGGAGGCATAACTTCAGGATCGATTATAAGTATAGCAGCCATTTCAAATTGCGTCAACTACAATAAATCTGATGCCCAGGGCGATTGCATCTAAATTGGGTCAGAACATCGAAATGCAGCCGAATACTCTTCCAGGTCGGGGTAAGACACAGGGAAATGTACGAAAGATGGCACGTAGACGGAGAATTTAACTTATCTCGCCGACTGAGGGC
>JAJDZJ010000007.1 GCA_022824685.1 Caldilineaceae bacterium | reverse complement strand
GCCCTCAGTCGGCGAGATAAGTTAAATTCTCCGTCTACGTGCCATCTTTCGTACATTTCCCTGTGTCTTACCCCGACCTGGAAGAGTATTCGGCTGCATTTCGATGTTCTGACCCAATTTAGATGCAATCGCCCTGGGCATTTTCGTCGTGGTATACTTCAGTTATGAGCAAGAAGACGATTTCTACACTGCGGGAAAGGCGACTCGTGGAAGATGCCGTCGCCGGGTTGGCCGAGACCTCTTCTGAGGCGGAATTGGAGCGGGAGATTCAAAGAATCGCCAGCGAATACGCGCGTCCGCTTGTCCTGTCGGCAGTTCGCAGGCACCTTGGCACTGGCAGCAGCCAGTTACGGGGAGGATTAGGCCGATTGTCAGCTTTGCTGGCGGGGCCGGATACGGTGGAGATGCTGCGGAAGGAAGCGGGTAGGAGGGACAACCCAACTGTTACACGTTTGAACGCCGCGATGCTTCTGGAGAGATTTCATCAGGTGGAGGTGTCCGTCGGTCTTATGGGCGGACTGGATGATCCGGGGCTCGTTGTCATGCAGAGCTTGCGGGAGGCAGTGGAGGAGGCGCGCGCCAACAAGCATGTCTTGCTGGAATATGTGAGACAGATGCGCGAGGAGAATGAGGACGTCGCGTTCCTGGTCCTCGATCTGATAGGCCAGCTTGCTGAAGAGGACCAGACGGAGCTGCTGCGCCTGATCGCCTATGATTCTCGTCGCGCGGTTGCGGAGGTTGCGCTGGAACGCCTAGGGGCGCTGCGCGGGCAGGGAATCGCGGCGCGGAGCATGGCAGCCTTGTATGCGCTTCAGTCGAGCCTGGAGCCGGACCTGGCGCAACAGGCAGAGCGACATCTGCGGAAGCTGCGGCTTTCGGGCGCGAAGTGGGAACCTGAGGATGGGGACCGATGGTGGGCGCTCATCTCGCCTTGCGATGTACAAGGCACGCAGCACCTCTGGTTTTTGGAAGACGGCAACGCAGATGGTTGCAGATTGGTGGGATTGCGTATCAATCGTTCAGCGGGCATTCTTGGCTGTTTTGGAGGAGAAAGTGTGGACCCCCGGCAGCTGCCGCCAAGAGGGCCGGTGGGTGGGTTGATGTCGATCTCGGTGGGTCCAGGAGAGCGCGCGGTCTTCGTCACGGCACCGTACGAATACGCACGATACAGCCTGGCGCATTGTCTCGAGAGCCACTGGAAGAGTTCGACAGGAGCGTTGCCGGAGGAGTTTACGCTTTATGGCCCGTTTATATTTGGATTTCGGTCAGGGGAGATTCCTGAGCAGCTCTCAGGCCTGCTGGCATCCGGCCAGGCGTTGTGGGCGGAAGGCAAGGAGAGACTGTGGCCGGAGGTCAAGTCGCTCCTGGAGCATCCTGCGATGGCCGACTGGATCTTAAATGTAGGGGACATGAAAGTGGATACCGGAGAGACGGGAAACCAGAGAGAAGTCGGTGATGAGGAAGAGAACGGACTGGGGAAGTTAGTCGAGTTGCCGCTGGAGGAGCTGGCAGGGCTGGCGCGATCAGTTGTATCGGAGAACGTTCCCCAGGAACTTGCCGAGCAGTTCTGGCAGGGGTTGCTTGCCCAGGCCGGATGGTTCCATTGCGCCGGTGAATTGGAAATGGCGCGGCGGGCCGTCTTCGTTGCCGAGAGTCTGCGCCGCGAGACGTTCCATCGCCACCCTCTCCTGTTGCAGATGATTGCACTCGGATTAGTGCGTCGGTAGATTGTCAGGAAGGACAGTTGGGCCCGAGAAACGGTCAGCGAGTTTGGCTGGATAAGTACCCTTCTGCATGCAGAAGGGTTGCTTTTTGTTGGCAGAAACTGTATTTGATTTGCAGCGAGTCATCACCCATTTACAGATTTTGCACAACGTCCTTATATGTGTATTTTGTAATGCAAGTAGGAGGAGCGATCGACTGTGGGAGATAGAATTCAGGAAGGAGACTCCAGACTGATCGTTTCTCATTCGGCGCGAAGTATGGTCATGCAGGGAGGGAACTTAGGGTGTGGGATTGGTCGCGAGCTTGCATGTTATTCCCGAAACTCGTACAATAATTTCCTTTGCTTTTTTGTCACTGTTGCTCTTGCGGGGGATGTTCGCGGCGCGACGCGTTCTACTGGCATTGGCAACGGGAGCTACAAGGAAGTTTTGCAGCGGAAAGCAGGACTGGTCGACCTGGTTCTGGTTTGAGAAGAGGCACACAGGAGGAAAAGCGTAGGTGTCGGTCGTCGAAAGTGTTTTTTTGAGCAAGTTGGGGAAGAATTCCCAAGGGTGCGTGTTCCGCGGGCACGCTGATAGTCGCTGGAAATTGCACTCTGCTGCCACGCGCCGCTTGATCAGATACTTCAATCAAGATGAAAGTGTGATGGAGGAGTTTTTCTTCGCCCAGATGCACCTTGTTTACCTTCGAACGGTACTGATTGATCCTGCTCGCGAATTCGGCTTTGACGTGGTTGATGGCAGGAAGATGTCTGACCTTCAGCTTCTTGCCCGATTGCAGGGGTACGGCGCAGCTACAGTCTTGTTGCATTTTTCGCGCAACCCATTGGCGGCGCTTTGGAATGCCTGTGAAGAGAACGATCTCGATGGGAAGGTCGTTTTTCTGGATTTGGAAGATAGGGAGCATTTTTCGCCTGTATCCAGCGAAGAAGCGGAAGTGACTAGCGAGGAGCTCCTTTTTCAACTCACGGAACGGGGAAGCCATGCATATATCGGGGCCACAGATGTGGAGCATGGTTCAAAGGGGAATCATTGTCGGGACGACTTCTGGGTGACAGGATGGCCGCTGATTCCGGCGGCTGCGCAAAGGTCTATCGAGATCAGGTCGGAAGATAAGGAAAGGATACGACGGGAACTTTGTGAAATGTACGGTTACCTTGACGCTGCCCCGGGTGTCGACGTGCAGCGATTTTCCGTTACGAACGGCGCCCAGTTTCAGCTGCCTATGATCGACGATCCTGAGTTCAGCCAGCTACAGGGCAACCAGTGTTACGTGAAGGGTGATTATCTTGGCGCGATCTCCCATTACGACAAGGGGATTGCTTGCGCCCCCGATGTTGGCGGATTGTATTTCAGCCGGGGCAATGCCAAGGCGGAAGCCGGCAACTATAAGGGGGCCTGGGCCGACTATGATGCGGCCATCAGGTGTGAAGAGAAGGAGAGGGGAGATGGCGAAGGCATGTATGTTACCTTCGACAAACATCTCTGGCGCGTCTTTTTTAACCGCGGCAACGCAAAGACTGTGCTGGGTCAGTTGGACTGCGCGCTGGCGGACTACGACGAGGCCATCCGCCTAGCCCAGAGATTTGGTGTACGATACTCCTGGTTTTTCTTGAACAGGGCGAATGTAAAACAGCTGGCACAGGACTTTCACGGCGCGTTGAAGGACTATGATGAGGCGATACGAATTGGAAACATAGACGCGCGATTCAACAAAGGGAATGCGCTTGTCATGATAGGCCGTTTTGACGAAGCGCTTCAGTGTTACGAAACTTCTGTCAATGATGGGGATAATCGAGCAGGGGTACTGTGCAATCGGAAGGGCGTGGAGGGAATCCTGTCAAAGCTGGGAAGCAGAGGTTATAAGGTGCGTCCGCCACGTTTCAAGGAACAGGCCGAGCGACTGATGGTTGAAGTTTCGGTGAAGACCTCTCCCAGCAAAGTCTTTACGGAATTTTATTACTTTCTTGGGATGATTGGAAATACCGGGAATGCCGGGACGGCGGTGACTGTCAAGGCTGGAGAAATGCCCATTGGAAAGGGCTTGCCTGGGGGCGCCGGGTATCAGAGTTGGCCGGGGTTTATTGTTCTGGTCAGAGGCGAAGAGTGGTAACATGGGACACGGCGTTTTAGGGACTTGACTTGCAACCAAGCGGCCCGCTCAAACGGCGTTGCACGAAGGAGAATGCGAGGCCCGATGTCACGGTGGGAGGTGGAGTGTATGGCTGGCTGATGGGATAGTTGGCGTTGGAGAGATGAGACTGGCATGTCTGAGGCGGCAGACCAGATCGGGAAGTCGATGACGTTTGACGGGAAGAGTCTGGCTGGGTCAAGCCGCGCCGGCAATTGCCGGGGTAGGAGAAGGTTCCAGATCTAAGGCGACGCCGTTCTGTTGCGCTTTCTCCCAGCGGCGGCCACTTCCGGAAACAGGATTTTTGTTTGGCATGCGTAACAAAGTTGTGGTCAGGCTAATCGTCACGGTCATGATTTAGGGGCAGTTGGGGCTGGAATCGGATTGGCGGGTCCGATGGCGATACTCGGGCAGACCCCCGCGGGTCAGGAAGAAAGCGCGGATGGAAGCGCACCTGCAGTTGATGCCGCCGCTGATGTGGAGATTCAGCGCAGGTTCAATGAACTCCGGCGGGAGATGCTGGACGACCGGGCAGGCACGATTGAATGGTGGCTGACCGGCATGGCGTTATTTCTAGCCGTGCTGGTATCGATTTCGGCGGCCTTCGGGTACATTGTGACAAGGAGATTGCAGGCGGTTGAGCTTGAAGTGCGCGGGATGGTCGAGCATGCGCGTGCCTATGCGGCGGAGGCAGGCAAGTTTGCTGAGGAAGCGCGGGGGTACGGAGGGGATGTTGACGAGCCGATGCGAAGTATGTCAACTGCGGACCTGGTTTGGGGGCGAGCGCAGATTGGGGAGGACTTGAGCCGGGATCCGGGGAGGGCGGGGGCGTCGGCCATAGCCGATGCACGCCAGTTGGAGGAGGAAGGAAGGCTTGGAGAGGCGGTCGAGAGATGGCGGCACATTGCCAATGTGGCCGAAGGCACGAATGACGAACTTGCGGCGCTTGCGTTTCGGTCGATTGGAGACCTGTCGGAGAGGATTAGCCGGAGCGCCAGACTGTGACAGGCCATCATTCGCGCGCCTATTTTCTGGCGAGAGAGGGGTTGGACGAGGCAGGAGTGGACACGGCGCGAGAGGCGCTTGCAGCCTATGGGCATGCGATTCGACTGCGACCTGACTACGCCGAGGCCTACAACAATCGGGGGAATGTCAGGAGCAATCTGGGCCAGTTTGAGGAGGCTATTGCCGATTATGATAGGGCGATTCGGCTGAGGCCAGAGTTGGTTGACGCCTATATCAATCGCAGTCATGCAAAGGCAGCATTAGAACAGTATGAAGGCGCCCTTGAGGATTTGGGCTCGGCCTTCAGCCTTGCTCCTGACAGTTTGTTTGCCTACCTGAACCGAGGGCTGCTCATGGCTGAACTGGGCCGCTATGAAGATGCGATTGCGGATCTCGACAGGGCGATTGGCCTCGAGCCCGCATTCGTCAAGACCTACTACATCAGAGGCTGCGTCAGGGCAACTCTCAAGCGGGGTCAGGAGGCCATCGCAGATTTTGAAAGGGTGATCGGGCTGGATCCGGAGTGTGCCGAGGCGTACAACAGCCGCGGGATGGAGCTTGCCGAGTCAGGGCAGTATGAGGCCGCGGCGGCCGACTACGGTCAGGCAATCCGCTTGAAGCCGGAATTCGCGGCCGCGTACAACAACAGGGGCATTGCGCAGGCGAAACTTGGGCGTCATGGTTCTGCTATTGAGGACTTTGACGAAGCAATTCGGTTGGGACCGGAGAGGCCAGAACCCTACTACAATCGAGGGTATTCCAGGGACCGTCGCGGCGAATACGATGAGGCCATCGCGGATTACGATCAGGCCATTTTGAGGAAGCCAGACGATATTGAGGCGATCAGAAACCGGGCGATCGTGAAAGCGCAGTTGGGACGGACCGCGGAAGCGCGCGGCGACTTTGATACTGCCCTGGAGATTGCGGCGATTGGTCGGTAGGTCAGTGGCTGGGCTTCAATCCAATCGCGATGCGGGATTCAGAATCCTGCTGAGAGGGTGAACCGAAACCGGGCGGGCAAGCGCGATCTGAAGGACAGGAGAGAGGCCGTAGCGTCCAATGGCAGGTAGATTGAACTCGGCGCCACGGCTCTTTGCTGAGTTTCTGCCGGAATGCCCGGTAAGGTTCGGTCAGAAAATGCCCAATTCGTCTTTAGCATCCTCCGACATCATGTCCGGACTCCAGAAGGGTGTCCACACCAGGTGGACATTGACTTCGTTGATGTCGGGGAAGGCGTTGTGGGTGGTGCGCTGGACGTCACTGATGATCTGGGGGCCAACAGGGCAACCAGGACTGGTGAGAGTCATGGTTACGTCGATGTTGTTGTCTTCCGTTACCTCGATATCATAGACCAGGCCCAGGTCAACGATATTCATCATCAGTTCCGGGTCTTTCACGTGTGTCCGGATTTCGGCCCGGACTTTGTCGGGCGTGGGCGTTAGCGTGTCGCTCATCAGTTCATTCTCCTCAGTAGGGCTGTTCCACGTAGATGTCTTCGCCATCGACTTGAACCTGGTAGGAAGGAGTCGGCTCGAAAGCGGGCATGCTGAGCGCATCGCCGGTGCGAATGTCGAAGCGGGCCCCGTGCCGCGGGCACTGGACCTGACCGCCCTCGAGAACCTCTCCCTCTACGAGGGGGCCGCCATCATGCGTACAGACATCTTCAATGGCGTAGAATTCGCCGTCGAGATTGAAAACGGCGATGCGAATGCCATCCAGTTCGACCAGGATTCGATCCCCTGGCGGGATATCCCTGGTCGCGGCTACTCTAACGAAGTCTTCCATTTACAGTATTAACCTCGGCGTGAATTCTATTCCGGCCACTCCGTCAAGCCGTAGAGCCCGGCTTTGAGGGCTTTCAGAGGCAGGAGGGCGCATTTCAGGCGCACGGGCCCGATCTCGATTCCGAGAAGGTCGAGTACGTCCTCTTTGCCCCACTCTTTGAGATCAGCCACCGGCAGCCCGACAATCTCCTCCATCATCATTGAAGTGCTGGCCTGGCAGATAGCGCATCCGCGGCCTTCGAAGGAGGCATCGACTACCACTTCATCGACAACCTTGAGGTGAATGGTCACTTCATCGCCGCAGAAGGGATTGGATTCATGCCGGCGGACGTTGGCGTCAACCAGGGGACCCTTTCGGCGAGGGTGCTTGTAATGGTCTATGATCGCTTCTCGAAACATGTCCATGGGCGAAAGGGTTCAACTTGCGTAAGGGAAGGGGGGCGCAAACGCCCCCCGAGGTTCCACTCCTGACAGAGTCCATCTCCACCACGGATTGCAACAGAGCGCTGGACCTACTTCTCGATGGGCAGTCCGACAGCGTTGCCCCATTCAGTCCAGGAGCCGTCGTAGTTGCGAACCTTATCGTAGCCGAGCAGGTAAGTCAGCACAAACCAGGTATGGCTGCTGCGCTCGCCGATGCGGCAGTAGGCTACGACATCGTCGGCGGCGTTTAGACCTTGTTCCTCTTCGTAGATGGCTCTGAGTTCATCGGCGCTCTTGAAGGTGCCATCGTCGTGGGCGGCACGCGCCCAAGGAACGTTGCGGGCGCCGGCGATGTGACCCCCGCGCAATGAGCCTTCCTGAGGATAATCGGCCATGTGCAGGAGTTCGCCGCTGAACTCGGCAGGGCTGCGGACATCGACCAGAGGCAAGCCGGCCTGCTGGTGGGCCAGGACCTCGTCTCGCATTGCCCGGATGGCGGCGTCGTTGCGGGCCGGCGCGGTGTAAGAGGCGGCCGGATAGGAGGCGGAGTCGGTCGTCAGTTCCCGGCCCTCGTCGGCCCACTTCTGGCGGCCGCCGTCCATCACTTTGGCATTGGTATGGCCGAAAAGCTGGAAGACCCAGAAAGCGTAGGTCGCCCACCAGTTGCTTTTGTCTCCATAGAAAACGACGGTGGTGTCATTTGAGATGCCCAGCCGCCCCATTAACTCCTGAAATTGGTTCTGCCCGACATAGTCGCGCACGACAGCGTCGTTCAGATCTTCCTGCCAGTCGATTTTCTGCGCGCCCGGGATGTGGCCCGTGTCGTAAAGCAGGACGTCTTCATTTGATTCGAGGAGCCGGATGTTACCGTCGTTCAGGTTATCGGCGACCCACTCGGTGCTGACCAGCACATCTGCATTGGCATACCCTTTGTCTGCCATTGTTTTCCTCCGTAGCTTGTTGCTTGAGACTATCTGCTTATCTTCCGACTGATTACCTTTTCCAACTTGTGCATGACACTTTCTACAGGGACGCGGTCGAGGACTCCCTGGAGGAATCCCTGGACGATCATTCGTTCCGCCTGCGGCCTGGTGAGGCCGCGGGCCATCAGGTAGAAGACGTATTCGTCCTCAACTTGCGCGGCCGTTGCGGCATGTGTGCAGCGCACGTCGTCCGCCTCGATTTCGAGCCCGGGTATACTGTCGGAGCGGGCGCTTCGATCGAGGATAAGATTGCCGTTGCGCTGGAAAGCGTCTGTCTTCTGCGCGCCGGGCAGCACCTTGATGATTCCCATATAGACGCTGCGGGCTCGATGCTTCAGGGCGCCGTTGAATAGCAGATCGCTGAAGCAGTTGGGCACACGGTGCAACTGCAGGGTCTGGTGGTCGATGTGCTGGCGTCGGGTTGGGAAGTAGAGCCCCAAGAGCTCGCCATGCCCGCCCTGCCCCTGCAGATCCAGATCCAGGAAGGCTTTGGTCAAGCGGCTGCCCCAACTCACCTGGATCCAGCGGAGGTCGGTGTCCTTGCCAAGCACAGCTCTACCGGTGAGGAAATTCCAAGCAGTGTGTTGGAAGTCCTGCAGGTTTATGTAGCGAACCTGGGCATTGTCCCTGACAATCAGCTCGACGACGCTGGTCTGGAAGGCGTCTTGGGCGCCAAAGAGGTCATCGACCACGGTCACTTCCGCGCCCTCTTCGGCGACGAGAAGGGTATGGTGATAGCCGCCAACGCCATCGCCCTGGTTTAGTATGGCTTGCAGGGGAAGCGTAACCGTCGTGTTGCGGGGGACGAAGATAAAGGAGCCGGTGTCCCAAAGGGCTGCGTGCAGGGCGGTGAACTTATTGGCGTCGGGAGAGACGGCCTCGGTCATGAAGTAGCGTTGCACGAGCTCGGGGTGCTGCTGAACGGCTGTCTGCAGGTCGGTAAAGATGACGCTCTGACGGGCCAGGTTATCGCTCTCCTGCCGGTAGAGGAGGCCGCCGTCTTGATAGATCAGACTGGCGGCAGAGTCGACTTCGTCCAGCGCTTCGAGCAGCTCAGGATCCAGGTCTTGGCGTTCGGCGGTACCTTTGTGTGTTGCAAAGGGCGCATAGTTGTCCAAATTGAAGCCGGTGAGGCGTGTTCTGCGCCAGGCTTCGTCGGTCGGCTTGGGCCAGGGCATGCTTTCGAATCGCTGCCAGGCACGCAGGCGAAAGTCCAGCATCCAATCGGGTTCATTCTTTGCTTCGGAAGCAAGCCGCACGGTCTCCTGGGAGAATCCGGTGGGCGCTTCGACAAATTCACTCGGTCTCTCAATTAGCAATGTCACCTTCAATTCACTCCGTATCGAGAAAGCGGGAGACGCTATGAAAGGCTGGCGTCTCCCGTAGCGTTAGGCGCGTTCCGGACTGCCTATCGTTCCACAGTGCAACAGGGACGTTGGAAAGGCAATCTAGCCGATGCTGCCCTCCATTTGCAGTTGGATCAGGCGGTTCATCTCGACTGCGTATTCCATGGGCAACTCTTTGACGAGCGGTTCGATGAATCCGCCCACGATCATGGCGGCGGCTTCGTCCTCATCAATGCCGCGGCTCATCAGGTAGAAGAGCTGTTCTTCGCCGATCTTGCTGACCGACGCTTCGTGCCCTACGCTGACGTCGTCTTCGTCGATTTCAATGTAGGGGTAGGTATCTGACCGGCTTTCCGAGTCCAGGAGCAGGGCATCGCAGACGACGTTGCTGCGGCTATGCTGCGCGCCTTTGGCCACTTTGAGCAGGCCGCGATAGCTGGAACGTCCGCCGTTCTTGCTGATGGACTTGGAGACGATTTTGGAGCTGGTGTTGGGCGCCGCGTGGACGACTTTGCCGCCGGCGTCCTGATGCTGCCCGTTGCCGGCGAAGGCAATGGACAGGATTTCGCCGTGCGCCTTTGGGCCCATCATGTAGACGGCCGGATACTTCATCGTCACCTTGCTACCCAGGTTGCCGTCGATCCATTCCATGGTGGCGTCGTCGTAGGCCAGGGCCCGCTTGGTAACCAGGTTGTAGACGTCAGTGCTCCAGTTCTGGATTGTGGTGTATCGGCAGCGGCCGCCCTTCTTGACGATGATTTCGACGACAGCGCTGTGGAGGCTGTCGCTGGAGTAGATGGGCGCAGTGCAGCCTTCGACGTAATGGACGCTGGCTCCCTCTTCGACAACGATCAACGTCCGTTCGAACTGTCCCATGTTTTCGGCGTTGATGCGAAAATAGGCCTGCAAGGGAATGTCGACGTGAACGCCGGCGGGGACGTATACGAAGCTGCCGCCGCTCCAGACTGCGCTGTTGAGCGCGGCGAATTTATTGTCGGCGGCCGGGATGACAGTTGCGAAGTATTCCTTGACGATTTCTTCGTGTTCGCGGAGGCCGCTGTCCATATCGAGAAAGACGACGCCGAGTTTTTCCCACTCGTCTTTCAGGCTATGGTAGACGACCTCGGACTCATACTGGGCGCCGACGCCGGCGAGGAATCTGCGTTCCGCCTCCGGGATGCCGAGCCGGTCAAAAGTGCGCTTGATGTCCTCCGGCACATCGTCCCAGCTTTTGCCCTGTTTTTCGGCCGGGCGCAGGTAGTAGTAGATGTCGTCGAAATCGATGCCGCTCAGGTCGGCTCCCCAAGTCGGCATAGACTTGGCGAAGAAGATGTCGAGGGCATCGTGCCGGAACTGGCGCATCCAGTCCGGTTCATCCTTTATGTCGGCGATCTGGTCGACCACCTGATGGGTCAGGCCCTTGGCGGCCTTGAATACGGCATTCTCTTCGTCGCGGAACCCGTACTGATACTCTTCCTTGACACCTTCAAGATGTTGCAAATCGGACTGTTCAGCCACAATAGCCTCCTCTAAGGAATGGACGTTCCGACTTCAGTTGCCGGTTGACTCCATGCCCATCAGTATCATATCGCATCAGGCGTACCGGCACGTTGCCGGCCTCCAACAATCTGGTCTTGCGCAATTCTGTCTATCAGACGGGCACTGCCCCGGCGACCAGCTCATCTTCGACCCATTTGTAGCCTCTTTCCTCCAGCATCAGGGCCACCTCCGGGCCGCCCGTCTTCACGATACGGCCGCCGAAGAAGATGCTGACATAGTCCGGCTTGACGAAGTTCAGAATTCGCTGATAGTGGGTAATGAGCAGGAAACCGCGGTCCTGCGTGGCAAGTTTGTTGATGCCGTCAGCAACAACCTTGAGGGCGTCGATATCCAACCCGGAGTCGGACTCATCCAGGATTGCAAATTTCGGTTCCAACATAGCCATTTGGAGTACTTCGGTGCGCTTTTTCTCGCCGCCGGAAAATCCTTCATTCAGGTAACGACGGGCAAAGCTGGAATCGACGTTGAATTCCTTCATTTTGGTGTTCAGTTCGCGCCGGAATTCCCGCATTGGCATCAGGTTGCTGCCGATGACACCGTTGTCCGCGGCGGCCGACTCTTTGTTGGTAAAGCCGCGTACGTTGGAAACTGCAGTGCGGAGAAAGTTGGCGACGCTGACACCAGGAATCGAGACCGGATACTGAAAGGCAAGGAAAATCCCTGTGCGGGCACGTTCGTCGGCTTCCATGTCGAGTATGCTCTCGCCGTCAAGAAGTATATCGCCCTGCGTGACTTCGTAGTGGGGATGGCCGGCAATTACGTAGGAGAGCGTGGACTTTCCTGAGCCGTTTGGGCCCATCATCGCGTGGATTTCGCCGCTGTGCAGGGTGAGGTCCACGCCTTTCAAAATTTCGGTATCCCCGATTGCGACATGCAAATTCTGAATTTCAAGTGTACTCATGTGCGTTTTTTGCTCCTCACAGTTACGGCTGCGTGCAGCCGCATTCAATGCGTACGATCCTCTTACGAATGAAGAATCGTTCAAGTCTCCAACTCAAGGGTTTCGCAGCTGCCCTGTTTGATGACGAAAGAGCAGCTGCCGTGCCCGTCCATAATGCAATCATCCAGAAGAACTTCCTCACCCAACACCTGCTGCAACATCTGTTGGTCCATTGCGCAGATTTCTCTGTGCTCTATGGCCAGTTCGTGATAGGGACAGTTGTACATTTTCAAGGCGATTGTGTTGCTTTCGCCTGTAGACACATCAGTAAGAACGCCCTGCCGGCCCAGGGCGCCGGCCAACTCTTCCACACGATTGTGCAGATCGGGCGCCTTGACGCTTTCGGAATATCCTTCGGCCAGCCGGGCTCCGACACGTTTCAAGAGGGAGCCCATCAACTCTTCACCGACCATTGCGCTCATTTCCTGGAGCATCGTCAGCGCCAAAACGTCGCAGCGACAGGCGAACAGTTCGCGGGCCGCGTCGGTGGCCACATAGATGAAGTGAGGTCGGCCAACGCCGGATCTCTCTTCGCGCCGGTCGAGATAGCCGCCTGCCTGCAGGTGATTCAGGTGCTGGCGCACGGCGGTGGGAGTCACGCCTAGCAGCAGCTCAAGGTCCTTAATCGTGGCAGAGGCATTGCGTTGCAGATATTCCAGTATCTGCCATGCGGGTGAGTTTTGGTCTGGGCCGAAAGACATGAGACTCTTCTCTGCTAATCAGGGCCTAATACGGTGTTAGGCACGGGACGGGGCCTGTTCTTTTCCAACAGGCGTTATCACTGTACCACTGACCTTCCATATTGTCAATTTTCAAAGTTTATATTGCGAAAATTGACAATATTCGTTGTCAGACTAGGTGTTTATACCATTCAGTCCCAATTCGTTCCAAATTTGGAGCGGCCTGATCGGAGGATCGTTCAGAATTGAACCAGTTGCCGCGCGGCTGAAAGTAATTGCGTTTCACTGACGGTCGCCTCTTTTGGCAGATCGTCTGTCATCGTCTTATAATCGCTGTTTGTGCGGTCGTCACGCTGCGGGGGGGGGGACGCTGTCCGGTTCGCAGTGGAAGGCAGCGCTGATTGGGCTCGCTGATCAGGTGAACGGTTTGTCAGCAGGAAGGACGGGCCCGCGGCGACGAGCATTTGCCGGACAGGAGGATCGGGAAGGTGGAGTTTAACGTAGCGCAACTGATGAAGGAGGCCACCGGCGCTCGCAGATCGTATTCGCTTGATGACGACATTGGGGATCTCGATGCCGGGCTGACGCCGCTAACGAATCTGACCGGCGACCTGGAGTTGCTACGGATACATAGCGGTGTATTGGCGAGGGGCGACTTTGCGGTGGAGCTTTCGTTGCAATGCGGACGATGCCTGGAGCCGGTGCCGATTCCGGTATCTGTTCGTTTTTCCGAGAGTTTTCGGCCGCTTACCGACATACAGACTGGGCGATTCTTGCCGCCAGAGGAGTTTGAAGGACAGGCAGAGGACTTGACCGATGAAGCGCTGTTGATAGACGCGCAGCACATACTTGACATTTCCGAAGTGGTGCGCCAAAACATATGGCTATCGTTGCCGATCGTCGCTGCTTGCCACTACACAGATCCGGCCAGCGGGGCCATGAATCCGGACGCTTGCCCTCATTATGTAAAGTTGATGTCAGAGTCAGAGCTGGCCAGTCCGACTGAAACGCAGACACCGAATGAATTCGAGGGGATCGACCCGCGCTGGGCTGCCTTGCTGGCGTTACAGAGTGAGTCAACCCAGGATAAGAGTTAGGAGAAGGCAGAATGGGACCGCTACCAAAGAGAAAGATCAGCAAAGGCCGACGCAATCGGCGGCGCGCGCACCATGCCATTGGAGTTCCGAGGCTGGTCAGTTGCGTGCAGTGCAACGAGAAGACGCTTCCGCACCGAGTTTGTCCCTTTTGCGGCACGTACATGGGACGGATTCAGGTGGTAGACATTGAAGAAGAAGAAGCCTGATTCAGATGACGTCGCGGTTTCTGTACGGCAATGACGCCGGCCCGATGCTCTTCTTGTTTCCCGGGCAGGGAAGCCAGCATGTGGGGATGGCCAAAGAGCTGGCCGAGACTTACACGTCCGCCCGTTCCGTTATGGCGGAGGCGGATGAGGTCCTGGGGATGTCGATCAGCGACATCTGTTTTGAAGGTCCGGAGGCGCTGCTGACAGATACGATCAACGCGCAGCCTGCGTTGTATGTATCGAGCCTGGCGGCACTCAGCGCATTGCAGGAGGAGCTTGGCGAGCTGCCTCGACCGCTCTTTTTTGCGGGTCATTCGATGGGCGAGTACACGGCGCTGGCTGCGGCCGGGAGCATAGATTTCGCGGACGGGCTGCGGCTTGTGCGTGAGCGAGGCCGGCTGATGAAGGAGGCAGGCGAAAGGCATCCTGGGCGCATGGTCGCTGTACTGGGGCTCAACGAGGAACAGGTTTCCGAAATTTGCGCGGAGGCAGCCGCTGAGAACGGCGGCGTAGCCCAGGTCGCAAACGACAACTGTCCTGGGCAGATTGTTATTTCCGGCGATGAAGAAAGCATTTCGGCGACGATGTCGAGATTGGAAAGCGCGGGCGCGCGCAGGGTTGTTCCTCTTGCCGTCAGCATTGCTGCCCACTGTCCGCTGATGGAACCGGCGGCCGCGCGGTTAAGGTCCCGGATCGAGGCAACAGAGGTAAACGCGCCAATTTCTCCCGTAATTGGGAATACCAGCGGGCGTCCACTTGACAGCGCTGCCGCAATTCGCCAGGAGTTGAATGCGCAGCTAACAGGCAGTGTAAGATGGACCGAATCGATGAAGCATGCGGTCGAGGGTGGTGTTCAAACCGCGGTCGAGATCGGACCCGGGTCGGTGCTTACCGGTCTGATAAGGCGGATTCAACGCAAGGCCAAGAGGGTAAACGTAAGTAGTCCGGCCGAAGTCAGAGCATTTGCCGACCAGGTTAAGTGATCTCATTGACCTGATGGATAGGACACTTGCGGCGCCTACCAGTCCGCGCAAAACTGAAGTTTGTCTTGCCTCCAAGTGTCGCGAAGGTAGCGGGAAGAGTGGGCGGCACTCTGTTCTTCTTTTTCGCCATCCTGTAGTAGAATAGCGGCAGATTCGCCACCGCATCGGGGTTTTCCATGGATTTTCGCGATAAGATTGCGCTGGTTACAGGGAGTAGCAGCGGAATCGGAGCGGCCATTGCAAAGGAGCTGGCCGCGGGCGGCGCGCGCGTCGCGCTGAATTACCGGGGCAATCGGGCCGGGGCCGAGGAGACGGCGGCGGCTATCAGCGACGGCGGCGGGGCGTGCGCCATTTACCAGGCTGACGTGAGCAGTTTTGACGACGCGGCCGGGTTGGTGAAAGTGGTTGAGAAGGAGTTGGGCAGAGTTAACATTCTGGTGAACAATGCCGGCACGACCCGCGACGCGCTGATGATGAGCATGAAGGATGATGGCTGGAGCCAGGTGATCGGCACGAATCTGGACAGTGTGTTCAACGTGACCAGGGCCGCTCTGCGGGGAATGATACGACAGCGATGGGGACGCATCATCAACATTTCGAGCATTGTCGGGTTGGCAGGCCAGGCCGGGCAGACAAACTATGCGGCAAGCAAAGCTGGCATGATTGGCATGTCCAAGAGCCTTGCTCGCGAGGTAGGGAGCCGTGGGATAACCGTGAACGTCGTGGCGCCGGGCTTTGTGCCGACGGCTTTGACGGATGTGATGAGTGATGACCAGAAGGCAGAAACGATGGCGCGCACGCCATTGGGGCGGTTCGGTGATCCAGAGGACATCGCGTGGGCGGTGGCGTTTCTTGCGAGTGAACGGGCTGGTTTCATCACCGGGCAGGTTTTGTCTGTTGATGGCGGCCTCGTGATGATGTAGTCAATTGCAGGTTGACATTCCGGGGACTATGGTAGACGATACGCAGCAGCTCATGGAGCCAACGAGAATAGCCGATCCTTCTCGCGCGGGCACAGATCCATCTGAATTGGGGGCGGGTGTCGCGACCAGGCAGATCCGCACGGGAGTTCACAAAGTGGAAAATGGCGCAAACGGTGCCGTGGCAGATATAGCGGAGCAGGGCAGCGGCGGAGCCAGTGTCGTAGCCCGACCGGCCGAGCGGCGGCGTGCTCGGCGTGCGGCGTTGCAGGTGCTCTATGAGGTGGATTGCACCGATCACCGGCCGGGCATCGCCTTGGACTACCGCCAGCAAGATGAACAGTTTAGCGCCGAGACGCTGGCATTTCTGTACTGGCTGATCAGCGGCGTCATTCGCTACAGGGCAGACCTGGATTCGCTGATCGGCCGCTATGCGCCGGAATGGCCGGTAGGGAAGTTGGCGATTGTGGATCGCAATGTGCTGCGCCTTTCCATATTTGAGTTGTCCAGCCCGGATGCGGACGCGCCGCCCAAGGTGGTGATCAATGAAGCGGTGGAGTTGGCCAAGACGTTTGGCAGTGACAACAGCGCGAGATTCATAAACGGTGTCCTCGGCACAGCGCTGCGCGAAATTTCTCTGCCGACTGAATCCAGACAGGTGAGCCGGTAACATTTGGCATGAACAGCATCTTTGGCATTGGCGTACTTGAGTTTGTCTTCATATTGATATTTGCCCTGATATTTCTCGGCCCGGAAAGGCTGCCCAAAGTAACAAGAGACGTTCTGTCCTTCATTCGACGCCTGCAGAGGCTTTCGGGCGACCTAACGCGCCAGGTGAACGAAGAGATCGGGGACCTGCGGGAACTCGATCCCAGTTTCCATATGAAAGAGTTGATGGGCGACGACGAGGAGGAGGAAGAGGAGAAATCCATCGGTCAAGGGGCCAGCCAGACCACGTCCACAGCGGGGAAACAGACATCCGCCCCGTCTCAACCTGCCCAGGCAGCGGAGTCTGCGCTGGCAGGGTCCAGCGAAGAAAAGGTTGAGCAGGCGTCAGCTACCCCACCGGCCTTGTCGGACTTGAACGCGGCGGCCTCGGCGAACGGGCGGCAGGGGAGCGAGAAGAAAGGGACAGGGACTCGCGCGGCAGGGACGGCCATACCGTCTGCGCCGCGGGCGAGTTCGACCAGGAGCGCGGCGGGCGCCGCTTCTCGCAGCAATGCGGGGAGCACCCAGAAGCGCGGCGTCAAGACGCTGTCGGAGTTGCGAAAGCAGCAGCGGGCAAAGAGACAGTCGAAGGCCAGTGGGGCGGACTCCTCCTACCTTGAGGAGCGAAACAAGCGCGCCCAGCGGCGGGCGGAGGATCGGCGGCAGGCGCTTGCCGAACAGAAGCAGGGTCAGGAGTCGGCTTCAGACTCGGACGAAAACGAGATCGTTCGCGCAGAATCGGGCGAAGCTGTGGAGGCTTCGTTGCCGGCCGGGCTGGATGGCCATGGTTCGGAGGGAGCGGTTACCGAAGCAGCTGTCCAAGCAGGTGAAGAGTCTGTGGACGCTGACAAGGACAGGGTGGCTGCGGTGACGGAGGAAGCAGAGGGCGAAGGAACTGAGGAGACGCAACTGTGACACAAGAGGCTGCGCCTCTGGACATGGATCCATTTGACGGCAGCCGGATGGGGCTGCTGGACCATTTGGCGGAGCTTCGCAACCGGATGATCTGGATTGTGGGGGCGCTGCTATTCGGCGTCTTAGCCAGTGTTTTCTTCGTTGAGCCTGTCATTGCGTTCATAACGAGCCCCGTTGATGAAAAGCTGATCGCGATTGGTCCGACAGACACGATCTTTGTGTTTTTTAAGGTCATGTTTGTAATGGGCGTGATTGTCGCGATGCCGGTCCTGGTTTACCAGATCGTTGCATTTATTGCCCCGGGTCTCTATCCCCACGAAAAGCGCGCCCTATTCCTGCTTCTGCCAGGGGTGATGGTCCTATTTTTCGGCGGCGCTGCGTTTGCCAATTTTGTCATGTTGCCGGTTGCGGTCGGCTTCCTCCAGAATTTTTTAGGAGACGTAATTGATCAGGAGTGGACGGTCGACCGCTACGTTGGATTCTTCACCCGCATTGTATTCTGGATAGGCGTTGCATTCGAGACCCCACTTGTAATCGCATTTCTTGCGCGCATTGGTCTTGTTAGCGGTCCCCGTCTGCTTGGGATGTGGCGACAGGCGATCGTGATCATCTCCGTGGTTGCGGCGATGATCACGCCGACCATTGACCCGATCAATATGACGATCGTCATGTTGCCGCTGATCAGTCTCTTTTTTCTCGGAGTGGGGCTGGCCTATTTGCTCTACAAGCCGCGTGCGCCGCGAGATTACGATGAGATGGATTGGGGCGGCGATGAATGATGACCGGGAATCGCTGATCGCTCATAAGCAGGAAGTCTTGCGAAAACTGACGAAAGCCCAGCGGCAACTGGAGGCGATCGGTAGCGCTGATGGACCGTATCAACGGCGCCAACGGGGGCGGCTGGAAAGTGAGGTCGAACGGTTGATGGCAGAAGAGTACAGGCTGCGCATTGCGATCGACCGGGCGAAGCGGCGGTAGACTGGCCTCACCGGTGGTCAGAAGGAACCGTTCAGATGCGTCCATGGCTGGCTGAAGGATGCAGGACTCCCCCGGCCGCTAGAATTTGGCCAATGCTTGATCGGAACAATTTCGCGAGAAGGGGGCGCTTTGCAGAAACGGTTCGACGCATTCATCACAGCAGGTTACGACCCTGACAGCCTGGATCGAGTGAGCGCGGCGACAGGCGTCGCGCACAAGTCGCTGGCGCCACTGGCAGGAATGCCAATGGCCTGGCATGTGGTTCAGGCGCTGGCCGAGAGCGACCGGATCGGAGAAATCGTCGTTGTCGGCTTAGAGCCGAATGAGATTGATTTCGGCGTCGATGTGCATTTTGTGCCAAATCAACCCAACCTTTGGGCCAGCCAGAATGCCGGCCTGCGAAAACTCCAGGAATTGAATGCGCACGACCGGTATATCCTCGCGTTATCTGCCGACATCGCCCTATTGACAGGACAGATCGTCGACAGTTTTATCAAGGGCTGCGAACCCTATACTTTGGACGTTTACTGGGGCGTCGTCCGCAAGGAGGTGATGCTTGCGGCATTTCCTGACAGTAGACGCACGTATCTGCCACTGCGCGAGGGGTCCTTTTGCAGCAGCGATCTCTACTTGGGGCGCTTATCGGCGGGTTTCCAGATTCAGGATAGCATTCGATACTTCATCGAAAACCGCAAGAATATTCTGGCGCAGGTATGGAAGCTGGGACTGCCAACGCTGGTCAAGTTTTTGTTTCGGCGGCTGGGCATGGATGACATGCTTGACGTCGCCTACCGGATCGCCGGCATACGCGGCGGGCCGGTGGTGTTGCCGCTGGCAGAGGCGGGTATGGACGTAGACAAGCCGGAGCAGCTGGCGCAGGTACGGGCCTACCTGGAGAGGAGTCCAGACCATCCTGCGAACAGGCGCGTGCGGGGGAGAGCGGTGGACGAGGGCGGGGTCTGAGGATGGCCAGGCTGTTGGATGCGTTGAGCGGGATGGATGAAGTTTACAGCGCGCGCACGGCGCTGCGTGAAGATCAGATGACGAAGCGGCACCCTCTCTTTTGGCTGGCTCATGTCGGCGCGCATTTGGGAGACACGGTTGTCTGGCTGCTGGTAACGCTTCTGCTGTGGCGAAAGTCCGACGGGGATAGGGAACGGCGGAGCGCCCTGGTGGGCTGGATCATTTCTTTGGTCAGCGGCGTTGCGAGTACGATGCTCGTCAAACAGTTGGTGCGGCGCTCCCGCCCGGGCAGCGGTCAGTTCTTATACGGGGGCGGCGTTGACAAACATAGTTTTCCCAGCGGCCATGGCGTGCGCTGCGGGGTCATTCTGGCGTGGGCCACGGCATTCTGGCCGGGCGCAGGCAGGTTGGCGCCGCTGCTGGTTGTTTGGATCGGCTGGGCAAGAGTTGCGTTGAACATTCACTACATTGGGGATGTTGCCGCCGGTTTCATACTTGGTCTGGGATTGTCACGGTTTATCCGCGTTCGAACGGGTAGGCGGGAACGATGAACCAGGCGAGTCCGTGTTGGGGCTGAAACTGGCATGGGCTCATGGTTCCGGCAGCCTCTCGACTCTTAGGTCGTAGATAGCCTCCTCGGTGGTCACCGGCGTCAGACCGCTGATCGCGAGGATCACTTCGCTGCGGTTGTTCAATCCCTTCATTGCAAAACGGACTGTACCGTCATCGCCCACCGGCGGACGTTCGAAGTGGATCAGTTTCCCGTCCTGGAAGACCATGATCTGCACGAGCCACTCCTGCGGCAGCCGGTTGTCCGTCAAGATCCAGCCTTCGCTCTCCCAGTTGTCGACATCGTTTTCCCAGCTTGCAGTGTAGTCAATTGCGGGGATTTCGACCTGGTCGATGAACCAGCCAGGCGCGTTCACGGCATCATCGGTAACGTATTCAAAGCGCAAGAGTACCTTTTCGCCGGCGTAGGCCCCCAGATCAAAGGACTCCTGGACCCAGATGGGAGCCGCGTCCCCCGGCGAGTCCGCGCTTTGCCCCGTAAAGGCGGGGCCAAAACTGTTTCCGCTGGGGTTGTGGGTCGTTGTGCGCTGGCCTGGAATGATGTCCCATTTGAGGCCATCGCGGCTGGCAAGCAGATAGCCGTAGTCGTAGTCCACTTCGATGTCATACCACATCCGGACGCTCATCGTCAGCGCTTCGCCGGGGTCCAGGTCTGAGAAGTCGAATTCACGGGTCAGGCGCAGGTCGGAATCGTCGGACCGGTTGCTCCACCATGCACGATTGCCGCTGTCATGTCCGACATCGGCAAAACGGGTTGCGGTATTGCCGCGAAAGATCACGCTGGCGTCGCCGCGTCCCCGGAGAGAAATGTAATCCACGCCAAAGTTGCGCACCGTCCCTGCGAGTGTTGTCTGCGGCACGTTCCGGACCGATTCTTCTACTACCGGCTGGAGGTCCAGGGGCTGCCTGTAGCCGACGATGCCTTGTTGTTCGAGCGCGTCGAAGTCTTGAACGTAGTTTGCCACAACCCAGTCGGCGAAGACATCTTCGAAGGAGAGGTCCATTCCGGCCTGCTGCAATGCGAGGTCAAAGCCGCGTGTTCCGTTCGCGGATTGGGACACGACTGCTTTCGTCATTTCTTCGCCGAATCGTTGAAGGAAGTAGACCATGTACAGGTAGGCTGCTCCGTAATGCCTGCCGGTGTCATGCGGATCGAGATTCCAGGTGTTGAGCTGGGTATCGGGATTGCTGGTGTAGATGCGGGCGAAGCCTGTGTCGGGGGGATAGCCGGCGACCTCCTGGGCCAGCTCACTCATGCCCTCGTTGACCCAGGTCTCCTCATTGCGATCGTTGTTCCAGTGGACCATGTGCTGAAACTCATGGGCCAGGACCGTCTCGTAGATTTCCAGGTCGCGCAGTCTACTCAGCCAGTCCAGGCTGATGGTGAACACTTCTTTCTGGTTGGAGAAGGGATTGGCGAGGGCGCTGAAGGCGTCGGCGCTGCTGAAGTAGCCGGCGATACCCCGCCCCAATCGGGCGGCGTGGAGGATGTGTAGACGCGGGTCATCGTCGATCCCCGGATTCGGCTCTTTGCCAAAGAAGGCGCGTACCTGCGGATAGATTTTTTGGGCGAACCTGTCAGCCGACGCTGCCATCTCATCAGGGTCGAGTTGGTGGCCCCGCTCGGCCCAGATGTAGACCACATCGTTTTTGTAGAGCAGCTCAGCTTCAATTTGAAAGTGTTCATTGTCATCGACATTGGCCACCCAAAAGGAGATGCTGTCGCCGACGGCGTAGTTTGCGCCTTGCGCTATCTGTGGGATATGGTCCACGCCGGGACGGAGGCGGAGGGCCAAGTCGCGCAGGTCGCGAGTTGGCACTGACACGGGCTGTCGCGCTTGTGACGTTGATACGAGCGCGATTGGCTGGCGCAGCGACGCGGAAGCCTCGAGCGGGGTCGGGGTTTCACGGTCTGCGGATTGGGGCGCAGAACTTGCCGTATCCTGGCTTAGCACCTCGATCTGTGCGCCGGCGCTCGTGTTGCTGCCTTCTTGGAAGAGGATATCTGTGAGAGGGGAACATGCGGCAAGAAAGAGGGCGCATGTGAGGATGGCGGGGATGAATCTGAAATTACAGATAAGGGTTCTTTCCTTGCGCATGAAGTTTTTTTCTGGCAATTGGGTTTGAGGGCTGCGCGGCCTTTTATTGCGTGCACCCTTCACTTATTCACCGGCTTTCGAGTCGTGCTTGGAGAGCGGAAAGAGTCCTTGCGTGCCTACTGTGGTTTCACACTGGCTGGCCAGCCCCGGCATTCACTCCTGTCAGGGGCCAAGAACGCGATGTTCCAGGCCAGGCGCGATCGTACGTTTGGTCGCCTCCCAGCTGATGGGCGGAGGTTTAGGCGCCTCGAAGTTGCGGAAGACTCGGCCCAAGAGGGCTACGGCGATGGCGACGTAGACGATGCTGCCGAGAAACCAGATCATGCCCCCGCTGATCATCTGATCCTGAAGCGTTGTCAGCCCGTCAACCGGCACGCGGGCGGCGTAGTAGCTGTAGGCCGGCGTCTGACGGAAGGCAAGGGTCACGCCTGTCACCATATTGGGCACTTCGCCGCCGATGATGACATAGAGGAAGGCGATGCCGGGGTGCATGGCGGAGCGCAGACGGGGACCGGTACCGATGGGATACCACCAGAAGAGCATGTAGGTGAACCAGACACCCCACAGGGAAAGCCGATAGGCCGCGGGATTGGCGAGGAGCCGGTTGGCGATGCCGGGCTCGTGCCAGAGCAGGAAGACGCTGAAAGCCAGCATCCAGACTACGAGGGGGTGTGTGGCGCGGCGAATGGAGCGCCCGAACGGCGAAGAAGCCTTCAACTGGCGTGTGACCCAACGCCGGGCAGGCGCGGGCAAGCTGCGAAGAATGACATGTGCGGGACAGGCCAGCCAGAGGAGGGGCGGGGCCAGCAGACCGATGAGAATTTGTTGGGCGGTCCTGCCGATTAGCAGTTCCTGCTGCAGCGCGACAAGCGGCGACAGGAAGGCAAGGGCAAGAAAGAGCGTTCCTGCGAGGAAACTAATCAGGCGGCCGAGGGATGCAAGAGGCGCGCGCACGCGCCTCAGCCGCCGCCATGCCCAGAGGTAGGGAAGAAAGAGGAGAAGCAGGGCCGCTACGGAGCCGGGGAAGAGTTCCCAGTTCGTCAGGAGTGACCGGAACGAGACGTCCATGGATGCAAGGATAGTCGCGGGCGGACATTTTGCCAAACCGGCGTCAGTCGTTACGGCGGGTCGTGAAGGGAACACGCTTTCCCGCAGAAGAACCGGCCAGGCACAGGCCCAGAATTGGGGGCTTTACAGTTGGAGGTGTGAGGAGGAGGAAGGAGGATGACAGAGGAAGGGCGAAGCATATACGAATGGATTCTGCTGGTCGTGCGTAGGATTCCGCGAGGGCGCGTGGCCACGTATGGGCAGGTAGCGTGGATTGTGGGCGCTCCGACGCCGCGGATGACCGGATATGCGCTTGCTGGATTGCCGTCGGACACCGACATCCCCTGGCAGCGAGTCGTCAATAGCAAGGGCGGCATCAGCCCGCGCGGCGATCCACAGGCTACGGGTCGTCAGCGAAGACGCCTGGCGGAGGAGGGGATTCAGTTTCTGCCCGATGGCCGCGTCGACCTTGCCCGTTTCGGGTGGGCCGGACCGGACCCTGAATGGTTGGAGGCCAACGGCCTCACGGTGTTGCCCTGGCGGGCCCAAGTTTAGGTTAGCCCAGGGTCGGCGCGGGCTTGCGGGCCTTTACTGCGCGTTCTCGGCGCTCTGTTGCATTTGCCAGCCGAGACGATTTTGCAGCAGTGCCGTTCCGGCTGCTCGCAGGTCCGCATCGGCAAAGCCGCCGGTGACTGATAGCACGCCGGCGTAGACGGCCCAAGCGGGCAGGATGGACAGCCACACGGAGACCCCGATCGCGGACAGGCCATACAGGGTCAGGCCCATTGCAGTCGCGGATACTGCTGGCCGCCAGATCAGGTCCGGCCATGCGACTTTGCCAATGTGGCGGCGGACCCGGTGTCCGAAGAGGAAGAGCAGGCAGAGTTCGCTGAAGATTGTCACGACGGCCGCGCCGATGAAACCGAAAACGGGAATCAGCAGAAGATTGCCGGCAAGATTGAAGAGCACGCCAAGAACAAAAGCCTTGGTCAGGTAGCGTTGCTGATTCGCGGCAATGAGGACGTATTGGGTAACGCTGTTGACAAAGCCTACGGGGATGCTCCATATGATCACTTGCAGGGCCAGGGCTGAGCCCCCCCGGACACTGAAGCCGCTACATTCTGTCGGACCGAGGAGCGCCGCGACAATGCTGCAGGCGAAGGCTGGGAGTTGCTGAACTTCGTAGGCGGCGGCGACGAACCTGGCGCCACCAAGAATTGAGATCAGCGGGAAGGCAAATGCCGTGATCGTTACGGCTATGGGCAAGCTGACCACCAATAGCAGTCGGACGCTGAGCACGTATGAACGGAGGAGCGCTTCGCCCTTCTGTCTTGCCAGGCGACTCATCAGGGGGAAGACGGCGAGGGTAAATGTACTGGGGACGATGTTGAGTCCGTCCACGTATTTGAGAGCTGCGCTGTAGAGGCCCGCGCTTGCCGCGCCGGCGAGCGGGCGCAGGATCCAGATGTCCATACGCCAGAAGATGGTCGCGAGCAGGTGGTTGATCATCAACGGCCCGCTGGTGGCGACCATTTCCCTCTGCAGCGGCCAGTCCCATTTCCATTCGGGCTTGAAGAGGGTTGCGCGCACTATCCAGATCAGCCACAGCAGTTGGACCAGATTCACAAGAAGCGCCATCCAAGCCAACCCGACGATTCCCCAGCCGAGGAGCAGCGCCAGCGCGCCAAGAGCCGCTTGAAGGAGTGCCATGGCTATGCCCAGGCCGGATGGGTACTCCATTTTTTCGAAGGCGTTGAAGAGGTTGCTGAAGGCGTCGGACCAGTTGGAGAGGAGCATCACGAGGGCAAAGACGGCGATTGCCTGCAACTCTGCCCGCCCGATGTCGTTGTTGAACCAGAAACCGCCGACGGTCAGGCCCATGAGGAGCAAGGAGGCCGCCCAGAGGAGGGAGCGCAGCGCCAACACATTGGTGAGATAGCGGCTTGACTGGTTCTTGTCGGCGGCCACTTCGCGGTTCAGGAGGGTACCCAGACCGTAGCGGCTGAGAATCTCGAAGATGCCGTAAACGGCGACTACCCAGGCATACTGGCCGGTGCCTTCGGGGCCCAGGAGGCGGACGTACAGCATGGCGTAGGCGAAGTAGATTGCCCTGTTGGCGAGATTCAGGACCATCGGCACGACTGAGTTTTTGGCTACGGTGCGGGCCTGGTTTGCCGCGTCTTCGGGCCGGAAATACCTTCCCCATGCCCACCAGGAAAGTAGCAATAGGCAGACCATCGTCGCGAGGAAACTGACATAGAGGCCCAGCTTGAAACTCATAGGACTGTAGGTAAACCGCACGGTCCACTGGCCGCCTTCGGGCAGATAGACGGCACGGAAGGCTGAGTTGGCGCGATGGATGGTCAACTCCCGCTCGTCCGATTCATCGGAGGCAAAGGGCCGCAGATAGGCTTTCCAGCCGGGGAAGTAGGCATCGGTGAGGACCAGCCAGCCTCGGTCGTTGAGGTTAAGGTCTACAAAGACGGTGTTTGCGGTATAGCGGCTGATGGTTGCTTCGGCCAATTGGGGGTTGGCTGGATTGAGGGCGTTGGCGTCGTCCGGCTGTTCTTCGATGAAGACTGTGCGGCGCAGGTCCGTTTCCTGGAGCGGCTGCTCTGCCGGGGGCAGGACAGTTGCCTCCGCCGCGACGAATGCTCTGGGCAACACCTCGAGATTTTCGTAGACGCGCATGGCGTCGTCTTCATATATCTTGGTCCAGGAGTTCGCGTTTGGAACCACCAGTTCTGACAGGATGTATTTGACGCCCAACAGGTCCAGGAGGGGATTTTCCAGCGCGGCGAAAGGGTTGCCGCGATTTTCCGGTGCGGCGGACGCGTAGATGGGCGCGATGCGGTTATAGAGCAGCTCACCGCTTTGGTCGGCGACGCGGTTCATCAGTTCGACGTACTGCTTCAGTATGATGGAGTCGTAGCCCCGGATATCCTGCCAGCCGTAGTACATGCCGACATTGGCGTTGAAGGTCTTGCTGCCGGGGGCGTCGAAAGTCGTAAACCTGAACAGAGGGTATCGGACTTCGCTGTTCGATCCCGCTTTCTCTCTTTGGTTGATGAACTGAACCGCAGGAGGGACATTGTTGAGCGGCGACAGGCTCGTGTCGACAGCTGGATTGAATGAGCCGTGGGCAAGGAAGAGATCGAAGGCGAGAACGGCAACGAATGCATAGGGAAACGTGGACGCAAGACGGACGCGGAGAGAGTGCCGCCGCATCGAATTGTCACTGCGTTTCGGGGGGGCGGACGTGTCGGCGCCGGACCGGAGAAGCAGCCACAGGCCCAAGCCGCTGACAACAGCGAACAGGCCGAAGCGCGCCAGTCCCAGACTCTGATAGCCCCAGAACATGCGGCCATCTGAGAACGCTGCCTGCGCGAGGTCGGATGCTTCGACAATTCGCTGGGCGGCTTCCACGAATGGGGCGGGAATGAAGTAGCTGGCCGCAAATGCCAGAAGAGAGGCCAGGCCGGCGGCAATGGTCGCAAGCGCGAGAAGGCCGGCAGGCCATTTGAGCTGGAACCGGACAGGCCCGAAGGCAATGAATCGAGGTCCCTTGCCCGGCGCGCTCATCGCGAGCCCCTGTTCCAGCCCGATCCCGCCTAAGACGGACATCGCAAGCGTGAAGGGAAAGACCCAGCGGAAGGGGCTGTGAAGTTGGTCCCAGCCGGGTAGGCCGAAGAACAGGAGGGCGTAGAGGGGTGTCCCGAATGCGAAGAGAAGGGAGACGAGTGCCAGGAGGGCGAAGAGGATGGTGGGCAGGCGGAACGGGTGGCGCGCGTCAGATGGGCGATGTGAGGCCTGGGCGTTTTCACTGGCTGCCGGTTGCGCGACTGAGACGGCGACCGCCAGCGCAGCCAGCAGCCAAACGGCGATGCCTAGGTAGTTTCCGCCCTCCACATAGTTCTTGATACCCCAGAATATCGTATCACTGGCCTCTCCCAGGTAGTTTAGCGCGGCCGGCTGCCAGCGAAGGGTCCACAGGTCGAACCAGTGATGATGGCTTGGGTTGCCGAAGATGTCGGGGAGGAAGAAGGTGAGTATGTGGCGGTCTGGCCAGGCCCAGCCGATCACTTGCCGGTAGGTGGCGGAGCCCTCGCGGAAGTTCTGCTGGACCAGCTCAAGGAGGGGGAGGAGCTGTACTGCGCCGGCGGTAAGGCCGAGCAACGGCATGAGGAGAAGCCATCCGGCCAATCGTGCGAGAGTCAGCAAGGCGGGCCTTGGAGGCCGGGGCGGGCGCGGCCCGTCGCCGGATGGAGATTCCTGGCTGCGGTTGCTGGAGGGTTGGGAAAGTCTTCGTCCTGCCGCGAACAGGCGCGCCGCGGTATAGACGCCCGCAACCAGAAGCGTGTAGTAGAGAAACTCCGGATGGCCGGCCAGGGTGACGAGGCCTATCGCGGCCGCGCCGGCCACCACATAGGGTACCGGGCGGAAAGCTTGCGGGCCTTTTTCTTCCTGCTTCTGGATGACTTTTTCAATGGCGGCCAGCAGGAAAGGAAGCCAGGAGGCGGCAGCGATGACCATGGTAAAGACAACGCTTACGACGAGAAACCCGCTGAACTGGAATGCGACGCCGCTGAACAGGGCGGCGACAGGACGCAGCTTCAGCGCTCTTGCATACAGATAGGCGTTTAGGCCGGCGATAGCCAGCTGGATGGCCGTGAACCAGCCAAAGGCGGCTTCGATGGGAAGGAGGTAGAAGAGCGCGCTCAGGGGGTAGGCGACGCTGGCCTGGCCAGCGGCGAAGAAGGGGGCGCCTGTGAACAGTTGCGGGTTCCAGAGGGGGAACTCACGTTGGGCCAAGGTTTGGCGCACGTGCAGTTTCCAGACGGCGTTTTCGAGAACGAGGTCGCTCAACAGGCCGTTGTGCGGGGCAACGTCCGGCCTCATCGATTGCCAGGGTTCGAACTGGTAGAGATTGTCGTAGGGCAGCAGCGTCTTGCCGGTGACAAGGACCGGGGCAAACCAGATTAGAGGAAAAACGAAGAGAAAGGCGAGGGAGATCAGATCGAAGCGAAATTTCTGGAGCCGGTGCATTGTGGCGGGCAGTTCCGAATGGCGAGACCTAGCGGTGGGCGGCGTGACGTTCACTGCCCACCGCGGGTTGGCGTCGGGCGAGGGATTCTGTGTTGCCAGCAACCCGCTTGCGATGCCGCCAGAGAAGCTCCCAGACGCGCCAGACCGATTCCAGCTTTACTGCCACGTCCATCTTGCTCTGGCCCACGCGTCGATCCTCGAAGTGGATCGGCAGTTCGATGATGTGGAAACCGAGTTTTTCGCTGAGGTAGGCCATCTCGACCTGAAAGATGTAGCCGTTGCTGCGGATGGACTCCAGCTGGATTTCCCGCAGCGCGTCTCGCTGCCACAATTTGAAGCCGGCTGTCATATCGCGCACGCGGATCTTCAATACGGAACGGCAATATATGTTTGCCCACTTGCTGAGCAGGCTTCGCCACCAGCTCCAGTTTTCGTCCAGGGTACCGCCCGGGACGTAGCGGCTGCCGATTACTACGTCCATCCCGGTAGCGCAAATGACACCAAGCATCTGCATTATGTAGGACGGAGAGTGGGAGAAGTCGGCATCCATCTGTACGATGAAATCTGCGCCATCGGCGAGCGCCCGCTGAAATCCTGCCACATAGGCGGTGCCCAATCCGCTTCTACCCGGGCGATGGATGACGGATATGGGGCTGCGAGCCTGGTTGTAACGTCGCGCCCGCTTTTCCGCAAGCTCTCCCGTGCCATCGGGCGAATTATCGTCGACGACCACCAGTCGCAGGTTTGGCAGCGGCAGAGAGAAGAGGGAATCGACCAGCTCTTCCAGATTGCTGGCTTCGTTGTAGGTGGGCACGACAACCGCAACCGTTGCCTGCCGGCAGTCGGGCTGTTCGAAGACGAGATGTCTGGGTCTGGTTGACCGGCCCTGTTCGGCTGACTGCGCTGGGGGCGCATGAGCGACTGACTTGCTGGAAGCCCGGGAAGAATGATCTTGCGAAGCAGAATGGGATTCTGTCTGGTTCATATTCCGGTTCGGGAGCGCTCTCAGGTTCGGAAACGTTTGGCCTACGAACTCTGAACAATACGCGTTCGGGCCGCCTGCAGAAGCCGCGTGGGCGAGGTTCATTAGAACACAACTGTTGTCAATCCGCCACAACATCGCTATACTTGAAGTCGTAAGGATGGCGCATATTGGAGTTTCTCGGCGGCCCGAATCTGGCCGCCGATAGCTTACTCAGAGACTTTCGCAAGTTCAGAAGATTGCCCGATTCAAAGACAGGGGCGAATCCAGAGATGATAAATGCCGAAAGGAACAGCAGCAAATCAGGACACAGCCTGCGGGAGCTGAATCGCTTTGGGTCGGCCTCGCAGAAGAGAACTAATTCCCTTTGGGTCGTGTTGGGTTTGTGTCTATTTGGGCTTGCTGCGTGCATGCCGATTCCTGAAGAGGATCCTGCCTTAGCCGAGGCAATGATCGCCGAAATCACCGAGGCAATTGAAGAGGTGAACGCCCTGCCCCCAGGCATCGTGTCGATGGCCGGGCAGGACGGGGAAAGCGATTTGCAGAGCGAAGGTGAGGACGAGGAAGCGGGCCTGGCAGATTCGGAGACGGCGACATTGACCGTTAGAAGGCCAACCGTCAATATACGCAGCGGGCCAAGCATCGATTTTCAGGTTCTGGCCAAAGCGTCTGAGGGCGATACGTTCGCGACCACGGGCAGAACGGAAGAGGGCTGGTGGCGCATTTGCTGTATTGACGTTTCTGACGAGTCGGAAGTTGAACGCATGCAAACGGCCTGGATTTCACAGATAGTGGTGACGCCGGACGAGGCCGCCGATTCCTTGCCACCTCTGATTCCACTGTTTCCCGAGGATCTGGCGGCTTCCTGGGATGTCCATTACGAGTGTGGTTCACGGCGTTGCGCGGTCAATGAGTGCGCGGCTGTTTCGAGGACGGAGATCCATAGCAATCGCGATCTGCGCTGGCTGGAGATCAATCGCATCGTCACGTGGGAAGAGGCCTGTGGAGAAGACTCCACGTGGCCGCACCAGATTGACCGAATCGAAGGAACGGAACGGTATCCCAACTCCACCGGTCTGTTCTTTTTCAACTACTGGCTAGGACCCAGCCCGGGGGATGCCAACGCGCTCTTCCACCTGGAATCTGGCGAAGAGGTTGCGGTCTGGTGCAGCGATGAGCAGGAAGCGGAAGTGGCGGAGGAGAGCGGCTGGACGACGGTCTATCACGGCCTGACGTGCCACGATGTGCGCACAGGAATGCTGGTCTCCATGCAGTATACGAAGCGCTGGTTCTTTACCGGGGAGTTTGAGGGGGATCGTTACGACCGCGCCTATTTTGGCGATTTCGAAGTTTACAAGGTCAAGCTGGACCAGACGAACGCGTTGCTCGCCATCGTTGATGCGAGGGTGGGTGAGTAGGGGCGATGGGAGCGGGAGGTTAAGGGCAACAGCTGTTTTTTCTGCCCATGTTCTGTGGAAACCGGCCTGGCCTGGGAGTTGATGCGGTCTCCGATCCCGCTCAGGAAACGGGACTGAACTCCATTTGCCGGAGATAGCTTTCCAGTTCCCGCTTCGCCCTGTCGGCATAGGCGGCGTAGCGTAACTGTTTATTGCGTTCGCGAACGGGGAGCGGCGGCAGCAGTCCCATATTGGACTTCATTGGCTGAAAATCGTCCGCTGCGGCATGGGTGATGTAGTGGAACAGCGCGCCACTCATGGCAGCGCGCGGCAACTTCAAAAGCGGCCCGTCTTGCAAAAGGCGGGCCATGTTGATCCCGGCGATCAGGCCTCCCAATGCGCTGCCGACATAACCTTCCGTCCCGGTAATCTGCCCCGCGAAAAAGAGATCGTCCCTTCCCTTGAATTGCAGCGTGGGCCTGAGCAGTGTGGGGCTGTTGATGAAGGTGTTGCGGTGCATTTGCCCAAGGCGCACAAACTCAGCATTTTGAAGGCCGGGTATCATCCGAAAAACTTCGGCCTGGGCGCCCCATTTGACGTTTGTCTGGAAGCCGACAAGATTGTACAACGTGCCGGCCACATTGTCCTGGCGGAGTTGGACGACGGCATGGGGACGCTTCCCGGTGATGGGATCGTGCAGTCCAACCGGCCGCATCGGCCCGAATGCGAGGGCATCTTTGCCCCGCTGCGCCAGCACTTCAATGGGCATGCAGCCTTCAAAGTAACGCTCAAGTTCCTTGTCGGCGTTAGACAGTTCGAGCCTGGGGGCTTCCAGGAGAGCATCGACAAACGCCTCGTATTCGGTCTGATTGAGGGGACAGTTCAGGTAGTCGCCTTCGTCGGTCCCTTCGCTGCCGGCCTTGTCCCACCGGTTGCGGCGGAAGGCGATGTTTCTGTCAATGCTTTCGGACGTTACGATGGGCGCCATGGCATCGTAGAAGTAGAGATATGGTCCCGTGAGGGACTGAACCGCGGCTGTGAGGGAGTCACTGGTCAGGGGGCCGGTTGCCAGGATAGCCGGGCCGTCGGGGATGGCGGTGACCTCCTGTCGCACGAGCTCGATCCGCGGATGGGCGGCGATGCTGCCGGTGATGTCCTCTGCAAACTCGTCTCTGCCAACGGCAAGGGCCTGCCCGGCGGGCAGCGCGTGTTTGAAGGCTGTCCGAATGACAAAGCTGCCCATCGAGAGCATTTCATTCTTGAGCATGCCCAGCGCCCGATCCGGCAGTGTACTGCCCATCGAGTTAGAGCAGACCAGCTCTGCCAAGCGGTCGGTGACGTGGGCAGGTGTGGGGCGAACCGGCCGCATTTCGTAGAGTCGGACATGGAAGCCGCGCTGGGCCAGCTGCCAAGCCGCCTCCGTCCCTGCCAGCCCCCCTCCTACGACTGTGACTGTCTTGCCCATTTTTCTCCCTGATTGGATAATGAAGCGCTGCCCGTGCCTGCTGGAGTGAGGAGGCGGGGGTTGGCGCAACGCACTTCGTCTCTGCCGGCGCCAAGAAGCCGACGGTGCGAGCGGCGCCGACAAGACATTCTGCCAGTTTACCACCATCAAGTACAGCGCCAAAGAATTTCACCATGAATGCGGTTGACCTGATCATAAAGAAGAGGGATGGCGGCGAGCATAACGCCGAAGAGCTGGGCTTTCTCATGGAGGGGATCGTCCGGGGAACGATACCGGACTATCAGATTGCCGCATGGGCGATGGCCGTCTACTTTCGAGGGATGACAAGCGCAGAGGCGACCGCCTTCACTTTGGCGATGGCTGGGAGCGGCGAAACGCTCGATTTGCAGGGCCTGGCCCCTCCGGGCAAGTTGGTGGTGGACAAGCACTCAAGCGGCGGCGTCGGGGATAAGACTACCTTGACGGTGGGGCCGATCGCGGCTGCGTGCGGGTTGCCGGTCGGGAAGATGAGCGGGCGGGGGCTGAGTTTTTCGGGGGGGACGATAGACAAGCTGGAGGGCATACCGGGATGGAGCGCTGAGCTGAGCATGGCGCGTTTCCGCGGCCAGTTGAGGGAGGTGGGCCTGGTGGTGGCGGCGCAGACGGCCACACTTGCGCCGGCGGACCGGATGCTGTATGCGTTAAGGGACGTCACGGGCACAGTTCCGAGTTTGCCGCTGATAGCCGCCAGTATCATGGGCAAGAAACTGGCGGCAGGCGCGAGTGCGATTGTACTGGACGTCAAGTGCGGGCGCGGCTCCTTTATGGAAACAGTGGACGAGGCGAGGCGGCTGGCAGAGCTGATGGTCTCAATCGGTACGGGCGCGGGCCGCCGGGTGACGGCGTTGGTGACTGCGATGGACCAGCCGCTCGGACGGTCGATTGGCAACAATCTTGAAGTGCGGGAGGCGATCGATACGCTGAAGGGAGGCGGGCCGCCGGACTTTCAGGAGTTGACGCTGGCGGTGGCTGCCGAGATGCTGGTCTTGGGGGACCCGGAATATCGTCGTGAAGGGGACGCGGGGGGAGAGGCGGCGGCGCGCGAGGCCGCCAGGCGAAGGATACAGGAGGCCGTTGACTCCGGGGCCGCCTTTGATAAATTTGTCGCGTTTGTCGCGGCCCAGGGAGGGGATACGATTGCGGTTACAAGACCGGACGGCCTGGCCGCGGCGCCGGTTGTTCAGGGGTTGAAGGCGGAGCGCGGCGGCATCGTCAGCGGCTTGGATGCGCGCGACATCGGAGTTGCGGTGGCGGCACTGGGGGGAGGCCGGCAGCAGAAGGGAGACACCATCGACCACCGGGTTGGCGTGGTTCTGGCTGCCAAAGTGGGGGAGATGGTTTCGACCGGCAGTACGCTCTGCACAATACACGCGGCGGACACGGAGGCGGCTGAAGCGGCAGCGGCCCGGATTCGGGAGGCATACAGCTTTCTGGTCGCGCCGGGCAGGGGGTCAGATAGAGCAGGGCAACCGGGAGACGAGGAGAGGAGCGGCGCGGGGGGACCTGCGAGCTCGGTTTTGGAGGAGAGTCCGATTGTCCTGGACCGGATCACCAACTGACGTTTTGCCTTTGCGCCGCCACAGTCTTGAATGTTTTGAGGGTTGAAGCTGCAATCGTCACCCAGTTGTAGGAGCGGGTCACTTCCTGCAAGGCGCGGACGCGCATGGCGCGGGCCTGGACGGGATCCGAGAACAGTTGGCGCACCGCGCCGGCGATGCTGCTGGGGTCATTGGCCCGAAAAGTCAGGCCCGTGCGTCTGTGGTCGACAACTTCGCTGAGGCCGCCGATATCACTTGCTATGACGTTACAGCCGGCGGCCATGGCTTCAAGCGCAACGATACCGAAGGGTTCATAAAGGCTGGGGAAGATGGCTGCGTCGACGCTGCAGTAGAGGCAGTCACGTGTTTCACTGTCGATGAAACCCAGAAGTTCCACCGCGTCCTCGACGCCCAGCTCATTGACGAGCGGCAGCAGTTGCTCGCTGTTTCTGCCTGCCACAAGGAGGCGAACGTCAGGATAGGATTCACGTATGGCAGGGAGAGCCCGCAGGAGGACCTGTACACCTTTTTCGGGCGTGATGCGTCCGACGTAGTAGAGCAGTTTTTCACCGTTGGGAGCGTATCTGGCCCGAAGCTCATCAGTGCGTTTCTCTGAGCAGGATTGGAAAGGGGTTACACTTACGCCGTTTGGAATCAGTGAGACTTTGTCCAGAGGCACGTTGAAGAATCTTCCCAGTTCACCGGCCATGTAGGAGCTGCAGACGATGATGCGCCAGGCTTCGAAGCATAGCTGCCACTCAAGCTGGTTGATATTGAGGCTGGTTTCGCTGGGCAAATGGGACTGGTGCCGTCCCCTTTCAGTGGCATGGATGGTCGCGACAAGCGGGATCTTCCAGTCGTGTTTCAGCTCGATACCGGCTGAAGCGGTCAGCCAGTCGTGGACGTGGATCAGCGAATAGGGGTTGGTTTCGTGCAACTCGCGGGCTTTTTGCACGAGATAGCGGTTGTTGTCGACAACGCTGTTGAAGAGATCAGGGGGATAGACTGAGGGCGTTTCCACCCGGTGGACCGCGGCCACACTTGAAAGTTGCTGGACGAAAGGCGCGTTGGCCGTGTGCGGCGTCAGCACGTCCAGATGGAAGGGTTCGGCGAGCCGTTCGGCGAGGACCGTAAATGCTCCGACAAGCTCGGGCACATGCCTGCCGATTCCGCCGACTACGTTTGGGGGGTACTCCCAGGAAATTAAGAGAAGTCGCACTCGAACTCTGCGGTGGTTGCTGTGGGGTCTCGCCGCGCCTGTAGAAGATTAGAGTTTCACGGACTTGGGTGAAGGGGTACAAAATGCGCCATGTGACTGTTCCCCTCGTTGTCGAACCTAAAGACTGCCAGCCCCGCGTTGTTCGAAAGGACCGGCTGGCCGGCCAACTTGGTCAGGGCCCTACGCGTAGCAAGGTAGACGGCGAAAGCGGCTGGCGCGTGCTGCGCGTTTTCATCAGCCCAGCCTGAGTAGAGGCTGGGATTTTCGTCCAGATGGGCTGCCCAGTAGACGGGGCCAGGCGGGTCACCTGCCAGGTAGTCCTGGACAAGGTAGGCGAAGACCGGGTCGGCAGCAACGGTCGTTGTCCAGAAGGGCACGCTATGGTTGCGCGCTCTCAGGCGGGCCAGGAACGCGGCGCCCCCCGGGGCATCCCCCAGCCAGAGAACGCCGTCTGCCTTTGCGGCATCGCTTTCGTCAGCCGCGGCGGATACCGTCTTTCCGGTGGAGGAGGACCACTGGCTTGGGGACAGTTGCGGCCAGCCGTCATCGAAGCCGGCGAGCGCGATGTTCCGGCCATCGATCTCGAAGATCAGGGCCTCGATGAACGCCCGGGCCTCCTCTTGCGTGGCCGGGGTTGCGGGCAGCTGCCAGTCCAGATTCGAAGCAGCCATTACCTCTGCCACAGCGGAGACCTCTTTTGTCTGCAGCGGCCCGACGACCGCAACCACAGAATCGTCTCGGAGCACTTTCAGGGCGGCGCGGCGCGCTTGCGACGGGCTGGCTGAGGTGTCCAACGCGAGGGGCAGGACATCAACCCCGTCCAGAGGATGGTCGTTGAGCGCGGCGCGCATGGCGGCCAGCGCATTGTATCCGCTCTCCCGGTGCATCCCCTCAAAGGGAGCCAACAGACCGATTTTCATTACAGGCCGCGTTGGAGAGCAGGATGACAGCAACAGGGAAAAGAAGAGAATGTAAACGAAATGGGCCGATGGGAATCTGGCGAGAACCTTACTGGCCCTATTTTTCGCCAGCCCGCAAAAGGGGGCGGTCACTCTTGTATGGCTCTGACAGTTCATGTTAGCGCGGCGCCGTCGCGCATTCTCGACACATCCGGTCACAAAAAGGCGACGGCCTAGGGCTGGTAGCCATAGATCGACAGATTTCGTTCGTGTTCAGCCAGCGTTTGCGCGAAGACATGCCTGCCTTCGTCGCCTGTTGCGAGGAAGAAGCAGTAGACGGTTTGACCTGGATTTCTGGTTGCCTCGATGGCGCGCTGGCCAGGGCTGGCAATCGGGCCGGGCGGCAGTCCGGGATGAAGGTAGGTGTTGTAGAGGCTATCGACCTGGCTGTACTCTTCGATTGTTTGCGGCTTCCACCACCAGTTGCCGGTTGCGCCTTTCGCGTACTGCACGGTTGGGTCGGCCTGTAGATAGGGGCCGCCGACGTCCCGACAGCTTTGGGCAAGGCGATTGAGATAGACACTGGCGATCAGAGGTCGTTCGTCATCCTGGACGGCCTCTCTCTCCACGATGGATGCCAGCGTAATCAGGTCATGGCCGCTGATGCCGCTGGTTCCCCCAGTCAGGCCGTCTGCGCCGACGCGATTTCTGAAGTTGTCCAGCATGGAAGCCAGGACGATCTCGGGCCCACTGACGTTGACAGGGAAGCGATAGGTATCGGGGAACAGGTAGCCTTCCAACGAGGCGCCGGGAGGCAGATTGGACAGGAAGTCGTAGTCGGAAAGCAGGTCAAGGGATTGGGGCTGTCGAACGGCTGTGAGAAAGCGCTCGCTGTCGATGACAAAGTTTGCGGCCAGCCGTTCGGCGATCTCCTCGGCACGGAAGCCTTCGGGTATGGTTACGAGCGCCTCTTCGAAACGGGCCTGCTGCAGTTCGCCGGCAATTTCGGGAATGGTCATTGACTCTGCCAGCATAAAGTTGCCGGCTTCGATATTTCTGTCGAGCCGGTTGACGCGCAGGTACAGGTTGAACAGGTCGGCATCGCTGATAAAGCCGGCTGCGGCGAGACGGGCGGCGATATAGCGGGCAGGTTCGCCGGGATTGATCGTAAAGGCGCGCGGACGAGGGTCGTCGCCGGCGGGAATATCGAGTTGTTCTTCACGCAGCCGCAGTGTCAAGGCCAGAATGTAGGCCTCAATGTTTTCCGGAGTCAGGGCGTCCTCGCCTTCGTCCGGATCGATCAGCGCGGCGGACTGGTATTCAACCGCAAGGAACTGCTCGGTCAGGTGCGCGCGCGTAACGCTGAACACGTTCCACAGAACAAAGAGAACCAGAATCAGGAAGGAAACCCGAATCAGATTGAAGAGCAAGGGATCCTTTTTGTCCTGTTCGGAGGCGCGGTGCGTTGGGGCAACCCTTTCCACAGTCAGTATTCCAAGATTCAGGGCGGCAAGCCGCTTCAACAGCAATCTGACAGCCAGCGAATTGTACCACTTGGCCGAATATAGACCAACGGGCGAAGGTTTTGGAAGCGACGGGGATGGGCGGTGGGGCTGTTGTCTGGACGGGGATTTGGGGGGATTAAAGCGATTTGGGGGATGGGTTGCTGTCTGGGCGGAGATTGGGGGGGAGCGGCGGGGACGGGGTGGCGGGGGTAAGAGGTCAGTGGGTGGCGGGGAGGGCGCCCACCAGGGGCGCCCCTACAGGGGGATGACGGTGAAGGGAAAGGCCGAGGTGCGAACATGCAAGGGGGCGGGACCGGGATGCGCCGCGGGGCGTGTGCTTTGTTCCGGCTCTGATTTTTTGATATGCTAGGTTCGGTGAGTAGCTTTTCCCGGATGATTTGACCCGATACCGGACGCGTTCCTTGTCAGCGTGAGCAGGATTCGCGGGCCGACTGCCGGAGGGCAGGCGTTCGTGCGGCATGTTGTTGGCGGCGCGGGCGTGAGGCAGAGAGTGTCCCGAGGCGCAGCGGTCTTGGATGGTCGCCGGTCGACAACTGTTGGAGTTTTACGTGCCGACGTAGGAACTGCACAAACATGGACAGCACTTTTTTCTGGCATCTGACCGCCGCTGGTTTTGCATTTCTGCTGCCGGCCGGCTTGATTCTGGTCGCGGCCTCTGGGATGCGAGCTGAGACGGCGTGGGATGCAGCGCTGGGCGGATTGGCAGCCTTTTGTCTTGGAGGGGTGGGCTACTGGGCACTAGGGTTTGCCTTTCAGTTCGGGAGCGTTGGATTCCTCTACACGGATCATCCTGAGCTGTCGGCCCTGTTGCGGGGGTGGACCCCGCTTCCGGAAGGATGGGGCGTGGGATGGATAGCGGCGGGGCTGGAGGGCTGGTTTCTGACGGGTCCGGCGGCGACGCCGACAGCGATGGGCCTGTTTCTGGCGCATGCGCCGTGGGCGGCGGCGGCGGCGTTGTTGCCGGTGCTGGCGTTGCGGGGGCGGGCGCCGGCGCTCGCGACCTTGATTGTCGCGCTGGCGCTCGGCGGGATAGTGTATCCTCTGGCGGGAAATTGGGTGCAGGGGGGAGGCTGGCTGGCCGCGCTGGGGCGGAATGCGGGCCTGGGGCACGGTTTGGTCGACTTTGGCGGCGGGGGCACCGTGTTTCTGGTCTCAGCTTCAGCGTCACTTGCCGCTCTGCTCGTTTGGCCGCCGCGGAGGAATGCACAGACGGATGCCGCGCGCTCTGGCTTGCCGGCAGTGCATTTGCCGCTGCTCTCGGTTGTGGGGGCCATGTTCGTGATGGCCGGTGTGCTGGCCTGGACTTGGGCGAGCCCTGTTCAGCAGCCGGGAATGGATGCGTTTACGGTTGTGCGAACTGCAGTCAACGGGCTGCTCTATGCCGCCGGCGGTGTGACCGTTCCCTTGCTATACACGTGGTTCGTGACCGGGACGAGCGACCCGGGGATGAGCGCCCGGGGTTTGGCGGCGGGCGCGATTGCGGGACTGGCCGCGGGGCCGTTTCCCGGGCATACGGGTGCGCTCTTGATTGGACTGCTTGCCGGGGGCAGTGTACCATTCTTGACTTTTACGCTTAACAGAGTGTTCCGCCTTGACGACGGCTCCGGGATCTTTGCCGTAGCGGGATTGCCGGCTGCGATTGGGCTGCTGGGTGTGGGCATATTCGCCGACGGCGCGGCCGGCGCTGGCTGGCAGCAGATAGGCGCGGGCAGCTATCTAGGTGTTCAAGGGCAGGGCGTCACGGGGTTGCTGGCGGCGCAGGGTTTTCGGCCTGACTTTTTCGGTCAGATACAGGCGCAGGTCATTGGCATTGTCTGGTTGGGCCTGTGGGGTTTTGTCAGCGGCAGCCTGATTTGCGTCCCATTGGGGCTGTTCTTCTTTGGAATTGGCAGGGCGGTCCGGGGCAGTGAAGATGCAGCGCCGCAGGAGCAGGTTCGGAGGCGGCCGTAATATCGGGCTGAGGAGTCGAGGGCCCCGCGAGAGGGAGTCCCGCCCTCGCAGGAGATGGCTGCCCGATCGACGGCTGAGGCGCCTGTGGAGGAACCCCGCTTCCAGTAGGGCAGTTAGTTTCCGGCGGATAGGGGGCAGGTGGCAAGATTGAAATACTGGGCGCCGCCACGCCCCAGGACGCTGCGGATGAGATGCAGTTCGTTTACCCTCCATTCCAACTGAATCCGGCGATCTTCATGCCGGGCTGCCGAACGCAGCTGATCCGCAGCCGCGCGCATCGCGTCGCGCGGGGCACTGCGGGCGGTTCGGGCCAGGGTAATGTGAGGGGAAAACTGTTTGGTGACGGGGGCGAATCCCACTTGGCGGGTTAGCAGTTCGACCTCGGATTGGACTGCCTGCAGCGCGTCTGAGTCGCCTGTAATTCCCACCCACAAGACCCTCATATTTCTCCAGGAATTGAAACAGCCCAGTCCTGACAGGGCCATTTTGAAGGGCGCATGTCTCTTGCCAATGGCCGCCAGCCCTTCTTGCATCTGATCGCGCTGGGGCGGTTCGGTTTTGCCCAGAAACCGCAGTGTCAGGTGCATTTTCTCGGGATCGGTCCAGCGGAGAGGGGAGGGACGGGCGCGCAAGGCAGGAAGAGTGCGCAGGCGGTCCTGCTGCGCCCGAAGCTGTTGCTTTGCTCTGGGAGGGATTTCTATGGCGACAAAGGCGCGCATGGTATAGGATGGCGGCCACGAAATACGGGCAAGGTTACCGGTTGGTCAACGGAACAGGGCCCGAAGATCTGCGGCAAGGGCCTGGGCGGTCACATCGGCGCTGAACAGGGCGCGCCAGTACCCTTCACGGTCGACGAGAAAGACGCGCGAGGTGTGGTCGAGCAGATAGTAATCATCGGAAAGGCTGTGGCCCTCGGCGGCTTCGGTGTACAGACCGTAGGCAGGCTTTAACAGATCCAGCTCGGCGTCCTCCACGCGAACGCCATAGAATCGCGGGTCAAATGCGTGGATGTAGGGCTCCAGACGGGCGAGCGTGTCGCGCTGCGGGTCGACGGATACGAAGACGACCTTCAGGTCAGCGGCCAGGGCGGGAGCCTGCTGCTCCAGGGCGCGCTGGGCGGAGGCGATCTCCATCATGGTCAGGGGGCAGATGTCGGGGCAGAAGGTATAGCCAAAGAAGAGGAGGACGGGGAACCCTTTCAGGTCGGCGAGTTCAAAGGGCGCGCCGTCATAGTTTTGGCCTCGAATTGGCGCTGCCGGTTGGTCTTCTTCGAACACTGTGCCGGTGTACTGATGACGGGTACAGGCGGCGCAGAGAAAAACCATCAGGAGGAGGCAGCAGAGGGAGGGCGGTATCAGTTTTGGGCGTCCCCGGGTCGCGGCGCGGCTTTGCAACGCCGCCAACGGGTCGACTGACAGGCCAGTTGGCCTGCTGATGATGTGGCCGGAGGGCTTGGTAACGGTCGTAGGCAGATGGAGTTTGGGGCGCGGCTGGAACCCCGCTCCTTTCACAGTATTTGCAGTGGACTGGATCGATGCGCCCATTTTGGAGGTGAAGGATTTCTGTTGATTTGCCAGAGCAATTCTACCATAGGCCGACTTGACGAGGCGATGTCCGCTGCAAGGTAGAGCGCGGGCTGGAAGTTGGGGCGTCGTGTTTGGGCTGGGAGACGAGGCCCAAATGCGGGCAGTCGGGCCGGTAATATGCCATCTGAAATTGACGAATAGGTTGGCGCGTGCTAAGGTTCTCTGCTGGTGTGATATCTACAGTTACTGTGTCTTTTTTTGGGGATCATATGCAATAGTGCCATCGCATGACAATTCTCCTGGTGGTGTGAGGCATCTGGCATTTGAGCGTGGTCACTGTGTCGAGAAGGTGAGTGTTTGAAATGAGGCAGGGGATCTGTGTAAGGTGAAAAGGGGCTTGGTGATTGCGGGCTGGATCTTGTTTGGCACTGTGGTGGGCGGCGTTGTGGGCTATGTGATGGGGTCAGGTGAGGAGTTGAGTGTGACGCCGGTTGTGGAGACGGTATTGGTTACTCCGGAAGTTGTGGCGACGGCGGCCTCTGTTGATCGTATAGTTTCTGGTGCGTTTGTGCCGAAAGTGGTGGTGAAGAATTATGGCATGAAGATCATGTCGGGACCTGGAGCAGATTATACCATTATGGGTCACGCGATTGAGGGGAAAGAGTATAGGATTGTGGGTCGGAATCAGGCGGGTGACTGGTGGATGATCGTTTTTGTGGACAACATCGGTAAGGATGCGCACGGGTGGTTGTATGCGCCATTCGAGACGGCTGTGAATTCCGATTTGGTTGAGGTAGTCGAGGCGCCGCCGACGCCGACGATTGAGGTGTTGGCCACAAGTACGCCAGGTGCTGATTGAGTCCCGGCGATGTCCTCATTGCTGTACGAAAACTTGAAGACGACGCGGCATTAGAGTATGTAATCCCCCTTTTTTTGATCGTTCGGCACTGGAGCGGATACTGATGAACCAACACTTTTCCGATTCGCAGGCGGCTGAGGCGTTGCTTCCGGCCTGGACTGATCAGCCTGATCCGCGGCGGATGCTGCGGGAGCGGGATTCTGAGATATACGAAGCGATCGAGGCGGAACGCAGACGGCAGACGTTCGGCATTGAGTTGATTGCCAGCGAGAACTATGTTTTTCCTGAGGTGCTGGCAGCGGCCGGCAGCGTGTTGACGAACAAGTATGCCGAGGGGTACCCGGGGCGGCGCTACTATGGCGGGTGCGAGTATGTTGACGTGGCGGAGAAGCTGGCGATTGAACGGGCGATCGAGCTTTTTGGGGCGGAGCATGCGAACGTGCAGCCTCACTCCGGCGCGCAGGCCAATGCGGCAGTGTACATGGCTATGCTGGAGCCAGGAGACACTGTGCTGGCGATGAAGCTGGACCACGGCGGTCATCTGAGCCATGGGTTTCACCTGAACAGTTCCGGACACTATTACAATTTTGCGCATTACGGCCTTGACCCAGAGACGGAGCAGCTCGACTACGAGGTCATCCGGAGGATGGCGCTGGAAGAGCGGCCCAAACTGCTGCTGGTGGGCGCAAGCGCGTATCCCCGCCACTTTAACTTCGACTTGTTGCGCGAAATTGCGGACGAGGCGGGTTGCCTTCTGATGATGGACATGGCGCACGTGGCGGGCCTGGTGGCCGCGGGTTTGCATCCGGACCCGACACCGGCGTGCGATGTGGTGACGACCACAACACACAAGACGCTGCGCGGGCCGCGCGGCGGGCTCATCCTGTGCCGGAAGGAGCACGCGAGAGCGATAGACCGGGCGGTATTTCCTGGCATGCAGGGGGGCCCGCTCATGCACATCATCGCGGCGAAGGCGGTCGGTTTCAAGCTGGCGATGGAGGATGGCTTCCGAGTCTATCAGCAGCAGATTCTGGACAATGCGCAGACACTAAGCGACACGTTGCAGGAAGAGGGGCTGCGCAGCGTTTCAGGAGGCACCGACAACCATTTGCTGTTGATCGATCTGAGTCTCTTGGGAGATGATGAGATCAATGGGAAGTTGGTGGAGTCGGCGCTTGACAATGCTTCGATCCATTGCAATAAGAATATGATCCCATTTGACACGCGCAAGGCGATGGTGACAAGCGGCATCCGCCTGGGCACGCCGGCGGCGACGACACGGGGGATGAAAGAGGAGCAGTTTGCGCAGATTGGGCGCTGGATTGCGAAGATCGCGCACAGTCCCAAGGATACGGCGTTGCAGGAGTCTGTGCGTGAAGAGGTCCTGGAAATGGTAGGCGGGTTTCCGGCGCCTGCTTGATTCGGAAAAGGCAGGGGGTTGTGGCGACCAAGGTCAGAACGCAGTTCATCTGCACGGAGTGCGGCGGCGCGCAGATGAAGTGGATGGGGCGATGCCCGGAATGCGGGGAGTGGAACACGCTCGTGGAAAGCCGGGTGCAGGAGAGGCCAACGGTTGTTGCCGGCGGCAGTGCAGGGCCTGCCGGCGCGCCAGGGCCCGTCTCGCTGCCGGAGATCCCGGATGAGCCATCACGCCGCCTTGTCCTCGAGAATTCTGAACTGAATCGCGTATTGGGGGGCGGGATCGTGCCGGGCGCGGGGATTCTGGTTGGAGGCGACCCGGGCATTGGCAAGAGCACGCTGCTGATCCAGACGGCGGCAGAGGTGGCGCGGCATGTTGGCAAGGTGTTGTACGTCAGCGCGGAGGAGAGCGCCTATCAGATTGGGCGGCGGGCGTCACGATTGGGGTTGGACGAGGCGCGGCTGCTGATTCTGGCCGACACGATCCTGGAGACGATTCTTGAAGAGATTGGGCGGGTGAGGCCGGCACTGGTAATCGTTGATTCGGTGCAGGCGATTCACAGCAATGCCAGCGCAAGCGCGGCCGGCTCTGTTTCGCAGGTGAGAGACTGCGCGGGGCATTTGCTGCGGCAGTCGCGGCAGCTGAACATTCCGCTTTTTCTGGTAGGACATGTGACGAAAGAGGGCGCGATTGCAGGCCCGCGTGTGCTGGAGCACATGGTGGATGCCGTGCTGCAGCTGGAGGGTGAACGTTTCCACGCCTACCGGCTATTGCACTCGGTGAAGAATCGCTTTGGCAGCACGAATGAGGTCGGAGTCTTTGAGATGACGGGGCGGGGCATGGCGCCGGTTGCGAATCCGTCGGCGATGTTTCTGGCGGAGCGGTTGCCGAATGCGGCGGGTAGCGCGATCGCCGTGCCGCTGGAGGGGAGCCGGCCGCTGTTGGTGGAGGTACAGGCGCTGGCGAGCCCGACGGCGTTCAGTCAACCGCGGCGGACGGGGAACGGCGTCGACTTCAACCGCCTGCTGCTGGTGACTGCGGTGTTGAGCAAACGGATGGGCCTTTCGCTGAGCGCGCAGGACATATTCGTGAACGTGATAGGCGGGCTGCGGGTCGGTGAGCCTGCGGCGGACCTGGCCATCGCCGCGGCGATCACGAGCAGCTACCGCAATGCTCCGCTGGCAGCGGATGCGGCGCTGATTGGAGAGATTGGCCTGAGCGGTGAGTTGCGCAGCGTGAGCCAGCTGGCGCTGCGGTTGCATGAGGCGGCAAAGCTCGGCTTCGCGCGTGCGATCGTGCCGCGACATGCGCTGCGGCGGAAAGGACGGGAGGCGGGCAGCGGCGATGCCGGAGCCAGTTCATCGGACTTGCCGGCTGAAATCAAAGTCATCGGCGCGCGCACGGTATCCGAGGCGCTGGATGCGGCGCTGTTGAAGTAAATTGTCGAACACGGAGAGAGGAAATGTCCAGGTTGGCTGAAGTGAATCCATATCAGGCGTATCTACGCGACCTGTTTCACAGCGACGACGCGGATCTATCCCGGCTGCAAGCAGAGGCAGAGGCTGAGGGGCTCCCGAAGATAAGCATTGGCCCGGAGCAAGGCAAGTTCCTTCAGTTGCTGGTGCAGCTGACGGGGACCAGGAAGGCACTGGAAATTGGTGTTCTGGGGGGATACAGCGGGGCGTGGATCGCGCGAGCGCTGCCAGAGGGAGGCAAGCTGATCGGACTGGAGCTGGAGCAGAAGCACTCCGACTTCGCCTGCATGCAGTGGAAGCGGATGGGGCTGGCCGACAGGATTGAGGTACGGGTTGGTCCGGCGCTGGATTCGCTGCCGGGGCTGGCGGGCGAAGCGCCGTTCGACCTGATTTTCATTGACGCGGACAAGGGGAACTACCCGGCATACCTGGACTATGCAGTCCGGTATAGCCGCCCGGGCACGGTGATTCTGGGGGACAACGTCCATATGGGCGGAAGCGTGGTCGATCCGGAGAGGCAGGACTCGGAGTGGGTGCAGGGTATGCGCAGTTTTGCGCGAATGCTCAGCAAAGACGAGAGGCTCATGAGCACGGTCGTTCCGTATTCGGACGGGCTGGCGATGGCCGTGGTGAAGTGAGGGCGCCGGAGAATGGGCGTTGAACGGCGCCGGACGTCAGGTGCGTTGCAGCGCGGTTCCATGCGGTTTCGTGGAACACGACGCCCAGGATGCGTCCTGGCAGAAACAACAGCCGTCTTCGCGGGTACCAGTTTTTTCTGCTGGCGGCGGGGCGGAACAGCCGCAGACCTTCATGTTGAGTCAGTGGGTCAGGGTTGGCGGCGTCGCGGACAGATTTGAAGCCCGGCTACGGGTTCGAGACACGAAATCATACTGAAATACGACGCCGGGGCTTAACGTCAGAAGTTGGGCCCCGGCGCCTGTCTTGGGTCGTCTTGTCGGATTCAGCGGGAGAGGAGCGGCCCGAGGGGGCGGCCCCCCAAAAGATGGAAATGGGTGTGGAATACCTCCTGGCCGCCGTTTTTGCCGATGTTGGTGACGAGGCGCCAACCTTCAGAAGCGATTCCCTCTCTGGCGGCAATTTGCCCTGCGACCTGGACGATCCGCCCCAGGATCTCCGCTTGCGCGTCCCCCATTTCGCCCAGATCATTGAAATGCTGATTGGGGACAATCAGCACATGAACGGGCGCCTGGGCCGAAATGTCCTGAAAGGCGGTTACCAGCTCATCCTGATAGAACTGTTGCGAAGGCAGTTCCCCCGCGACGATTTTGCAGAAGATGCAGTCCACTTTCATTGGGAACCTCTTCCTCGTTTCCGGTTGACGCTTTCGATTTTGTCCTTCATGCTTTGCTCGCGGTCGCAGCGCGTTCCGATCTTCAGGCTGGTCGTGATGCGGGGCGCGCCCATTGCGTGTACAACTTCATGGCATCGCTTCACGGCGGCGAAGACGTCGTCCCACTCGCCTTCGACGTTGGTGCCGTAGGCGTGCATCTGGTGACTGAGGCCGGCATCGTCGAGGATGCGCTCGCAGGCGGCGACGTACTTTGAGACTGAAACTCCGACTCCGATGGGGACGACGCAGAGGTCGATGATGACTTTCATGGGGCTATCCGATGACGATATTGACCAGTTTGTCGGGCACGACCACGACTTTGCGAATCTGCTTGCCGTCCGTCCAGCGTTGAACGTTGTTGGAGGCCAGAGCCCTGGTCTCCAGGTCTTCGGATGCGGTATTGGGCGCCACGCTCAGTTTGTCGCGCACGCGGCCATTCACCTGAACGACGACAGTAATCTCGTCCTCTTTGGCCTTCTGCGGGTCGGCCTGGGGCCAATCCTGCAGGTGAATGCTTGCGGTTTCAGCGCCGGCGGCCAGCCGCTGCCAGAGCTCTTCGCTGATATGGGGAAAGACGGGCGCCATCATCAGCAGCAGTGCGCGCACGGAGTCTCGCCAGATGGCGGTTTGTTCTTCGCCGGAACTGGGACCGGTGAAGGCATTCTTTACCCTGATGAGATGGTTATTGAACTCCATCATGGCGGCGATCGCGGTGTTGAAGCGGAAGCTGCCAAAGTCCTCGGACACTTTCAGAATGGTCTGGTGCAGTTTGCGCTCCAGGGAGCGAATGTCGTCTGCGGTTGCGGACGCGGCAGATCCATTGGAACCGGGCGCGTCTTGGACGACGCCCCAGACGCGGTAGAGGAAGCGGCTGACCCCTTCGATGGCGCTGGGGTCCCAGGGCCCGCCGTGTTCCCAGGGGCCGATGAACATGAGGTAGCCGCGGACTGTGTCGGCTCCGTAACGGTCGACGTATTCGTCGGGGTTGACGACGTTGCCCCGACTCTTTGACATGCGTTCGCCATCAGGGCCGAGAATGATACCCTGGTTGAAGAGGCGCAGCATGGGTTCGTCGAAGTCGACGACGCCCATGTCCCGCAGCGCTTTGGTGAAGAAGCGCGTGTAGAGCAGGTGCATGGTGGCGTGTTCGATGCCTCCGGTATACTGGTCGACCGGCAGCCAGTAGCTACCGCGGCCGCTGTCCCATGGCATGTCATTTGCCGCCAGAGGCTGGCCGGCTTTGTGGTAAGGGTCGACGTAGGCGTACTGGTACCAGCTGGAGCACATGAATGTGTCCATGGTGTCGGTTTCGCGTTCGGCGCCGCCACCGCATTGGGGGCACTTGACGTAACGGAAGCCTTCGTGATAGTTGAGCGGGCTTTCCCCGGTGGGTTTGAACTGGGCATCGTCGGGCAGCCGGACGGGCAGGTCGGCGTAGGGAACAGGGACGGTTCCGCACCTGGCGCAGTGGACCATGGGGATAGGTGTGCCCCACATGCGCTGGCGGCTGATCAGCCAGTCGCGCAGGCGGTAGTTTACGGCGCCAGTCCCTTTGTCATTTTCCTCCAGCCAGGCGATGGCCGCTTTGACACTTTGCCCTTCTTCTTTGCCTACGTCGGCGTCGTTGATGGGCCCTGAGTTTATCATTACGCCGTCGCCGGGCCAGGCAGACGCCAGGTCGTCGGCGCAGCGAACGTGACCGGCCTCGCTGTCAGGCGGCGGCTGGACAACGAGGACGATGGGCAGGTCGTGCTTTTTGGCGAACTCGAAGTCGCGTTCATCATGGCCGGGCACGGCCATGATGGCACCGGTGCCATAGCCCATGAGCACGTAGTCTGCGACCCAGACGGGGATGCGTTCGCCATTGACCGGGTTGATGGCGTAGCCGCCGGTGAAGACTCCGGTCTTTTCCTTGTCTTCGCCTGTGCGCGCGATTTCGTCCAGGCGGGCAGCCTGGTCAACGCAGTCGTCGACCGCGCCGCGCTGCTCGTCGGTGGTGATTTTGTCGACCAGCGGATGCTCTGGCGCCAGGACCATGAAGGTGGCTCCCCAGAGCGTGTCTGGCCGGGTGGTGAAGATCTCGATCGGATCGCCGTCTTCGGTGAGGAATGTCACTTGCGCGCCGTCGCTGCGCCCGATCCAGTTGGTCTGCATCGTCTTCACAGGTTCCGGCCAGTCGATTTTGTCCAGGTCGTCCAGCAGTTCTTCGGTGAAATTTGTGATACGGAACTTCCACTGGTTCAGATCTTTTTTGATGACGGGTGTATCGCAGCGTTCGCAGTGGCGGTCTTCGCCCCAGACCTGCTCGCGCGCCAAGGTGGTGTTGCATTTCGGGCACCAGTCAACGGGGGCGAATTCGCGGTAGGCCAGCCCCATTTCGTAGAGTCTGAGAAAGAACCACTGGGACCACTTGTAGTATTCGGGGTCGCAGCTGATGGCTTCGCGATCCCAGGCCCACATCGCGCCCATGCGGCGCAGCTGGCCTTGCATGCGTTCAACGTTGTCGTAGGTCCATTCCTGGGGATGGACGTTGTTCTGGATGGCAGCGTTTTCGGCGGGCAGGCCGAAGGCGTCGAAGCCGATGGGGAAGAAGACGTTGTAACCGCTCATGCGGCGAAAACGTGCGGCTGCGTCGCTGGGCGTCATGGCATACCAGTGGCCGGTGTGCAGGTCGCCGGAGGTGTAGGGCAGCATGGTCAGGGCATACCACTTGGGTTTGCCGGGGATTTCGGCCGTGTCGTAGAGGCCCTGTTCATCCCATGCGGCCTGCCATTTTGGTTCGATCTCTGCGTGTCTATATCTGTCAGACATTGTAGACGTCTCCTGTCACGGAGGGATTTTGGGCTTGCAAATGTCTTTAGGCTGTTATCAGAAGGCCTTGGCGACGCGGCGTATGTCAAACATGCGCGCGCCAGTGCGGTTCATGTTGCCTATCTCATTTTGCGGTTGGGCCCGCTCAGACGCAGGGAATGTGGAACTCAGTTCCCTGGCGCGGGCCAAGTAAGAGCGAGGAGGCCGCCGACGGAGAGCCCGCCGATGGCGAAAGGGACTGGAATACGGGGTTTGCGTGCGTCGTATCTCATATTGCGGGCAAGTATACCACGTCTTTTTCTGGTCGCGAAAAGCGGCGAGGGGTTAATTCACATGCACGTAAAGAGAATTTTATGAACGATGAAGAGGAAAGGGACACCTTGATCGAGCTCAGCGGACAATAGGCAAGAGCCTGACTCGACTTCTGGCTTCGTCCACAGCGACCGGCGCGCCTGTTGCAAGGTCATTGCCGTGCTGGTTTACGGCAGCCAGAGGGGAGACAAACTCATATCGACCACGACTGTGAGGATCACGGGATTGAAAGGGGAGATTCCCGTTCTTCCAGCCTCCATGCCGCGTAGGCTAAGGCCTGGTCGATGTCTTCGCGCTCAAAGTACGGATATGCTGCCAGGATGTCTTCGGTCGTTCGCCCGGCTGCCAGGAGTCCGACGACAGTTCCAGCCGTCACGCGCAGCCCTCGAATACATGCTTTGCCTCCCATCACGTTCTGGTCGAAAGTAGCTCTTGGAAACGCTTCCATGTTCTACCTTTCGCGGCGATGTTCAAGCGGTCTGGCAATCAGTACATTGATGCCAGGTGAATGAGGTAGGGGCGCCGCCTGGCGACGCAACTCATTCAGAAGTCGAACCGTGTTTCATTCCCTTCAGGGGCGACTCAGTTGTCGCTACGAATCAATATGGTTGCAACTTTGCGGGCGGGAGAATCTTTGCGGGCGGACGACTTACCAAAAGGAAAGTCGAGAAGCCGGAAAGTCCAGAAAGGCTGAGCACCCAAGTCATGTGACGATTGCGCAAAAGACTGAGAAGGCGTTGCATTGCTGATCGACTTCGAAATAACTGGACCACACGGGCTGAGATTACCTCGCATATGATGACGACGTGTACAGTGTAATACAGTGTACTTGACGGGGCTATCGGATGAAGTCGCGGTTAAGAGGGGGTAGACATTTGGTCCCTAATCTTGAACAGTTCCGTAGGAGAGAAAAAGAATGGCTCGGACTCACTCAATTCGACTGATCTCGGTCGACCTTGACGGTACATTGTATCGCAGTGATGGGACGCCGGCGCCCGATGGCTTGCGGCAGTTGCAGGCTGCTCGGCGGGCAGGTGCGCGGGTCGTCATCAACACGACGCGAAACGCGGGCAGTGTCGGCCATGTGTGCGCGCAGTTGGGTTTGCGCGATCCGCTGATCTGTACGAACGGGGCGCAGATCTTTGCGGCCCCGGGAGGCCCCTTGTGGGCGTCGTATACGATCCCTAAGGATGTAGCCCGCTCAATTGCCCAGCTCGCAGATCGCAATGGCTGGGAGATCAGCACCAGCGTGGGCAGCAACAGCTATTTTCGGCAGAGGCCGGGGCAGGCACTCGGGCCCGTTGAATTCGGTTTGTCCCCAAGCGGGGAAGGCCCGCAGAGCCGGACCCAGGTGATCGTCGTGGGGACGAACGAGGAAGCTCTCGTTGCAGAGCCGAAGCGGATGCTCCTGCATGAACCGGAGGCGATTGTCGCGGCGAAGGAACTTGCCGCGCAGCACTCGCAGGCGTGCAGGACCGAGACTTACTACAGGCCGGACGGCCGGCTGCATTCTCTGTGCATTCTGCCCCGCAGAGCCGATAAAGGAACGGCGCTCAGGTTCGTGGCCGGGAGGCTGGAGATTCCTCTCGAGCAGGTTCTCGCCATCGGCGATAACCCGAATGACGCGCCGATGTTTGGCGCAGCGGGCGTCAGCGTAGCGATGGGCAACGCGCCGCCTGAAGTCAAGGCCGCGGCCACAGTCGTTGGGCCGTCGAATGATGATGAGGGGGTGGCCTGGGCCGTGAGACGGTTCGTACTGCAGGACCGGGGCTGACCATTTGCGGATGCGCGGAATCGCGGTGTCGTCAGCCTGACTCTTGACGGGCTACGGGACCGTCAGCCTATTGGTCCACCACTGAGCCGTCGGCGTGGAGGCGCGTTTTGACTGCACGCGGGACGTAAGGGTGGCGCTCGGCGGCGCCCTCGGCCAGCTCGATACCGATGCCGGGGGCGTCGGGGATAATGAGGAAGCCGTCTTCCTGGGCCAGGGCGGTCTTGACGATTTCGCTTTTGGGCGGCACGTCCTCGCCGATGGGGTACTCCTGGAGAGCGAAGTTGGGGATGCAGGCGGCCAGTTGGATGCAGGCGGCGGTGCTGACGGGGCTGAGCGGGTTGTGGGGGACGACCTGAACGTGGAAGGCTTCGGCGAGGGCGGCGATCTTTTTGGCGTGGCTCAGCCCGCCGACCATGCAGACGTCGGGGCGCACGAATTGGACGGCGCCGCGCTGCAGGAGGGCCTGGAATTCCCAGATGCTGTGGAGGCGTTCGCCGGTGGCGATGGGGATGCCGATTTTTGAGGCGACGAGCGCCATTTCGTCCAGGTTGTCGGGCGTGACGGGATCTTCGTAGAAGAAGGGGTGGAAGGGCTCGATGCCGCGGCCGAGCACGATGGCTTCGCTGGGGGTGAGGCGGCGGTGAATTTCGATACAGAGGTCGACGTCGCGGCCGACAGCCTGGCGGTAGGCGGCGACGGTTTCGATGGCGTCCTCGATCATGTCGACGTGGGTCTTGAAGTAGGGCAGGTCGCGGCTGTCGTCGAGGAAAGGGGTAAGGTGTCCGACGGCGGTGAAGCCGCGCTTGCGGGCGTCGGCGCAGCCGGCGATGAGCTCTTCCTTGGTTTGGCCGAAGACGTGGTAGTAGACGCGGGCCTTGTCGCGCACTTTTCCGCCGAGAAGCTGGTAGGCGGGGACGCCGAAGTGCTTGCCGGCGATGTCCCAGAGGGCGATGTCGACGGCGCTGAGCGCGCCCATGACGGCGGCCCCGCGGAAGTGGCTCCAGCGATAGAGGTACTGCCAGTGGTGCTCGATGCGGAGGGGGTCCTGGCCGATAAGGTAGCGCTTGAAGGTTTCGACAGCGCCGGCTGACGCTTCGAGGAAGCCCCAGGCGCCGGATTCGCCGAGGCCGGTGATGCCGGCGTCCGTGTCCACTTCTACGAACAGGTAGCGGTCAACGAAAATGGTCCGGACATCGGTGATTTGCATGTTGATCTCCCTCTAGCGGCTGTCAACCGCCCAATTCCGGGCGGTCAGGCCGTTGCGGATTCGCCAGGTCAGCAGCGTGTGGAGAAGCTCCTCTTTGCGGGCCCCGTGGGCAGGGTCATCCCACAAGTTTACGACTTCCTGCGGGTCATTGGCCAGATCGAAGAGCTGGCCGTACTGTTCGCCGACAAAGTGAACCAGTTTCCAGTCTTTGGTACGCGCCATGGACATGTACTCGGCGGGAAGGAGCCCGTCGCGGCAGTGCTCGGCGAAGACCGTTTCCCGGCCGGGCCAGCTGGTGCCTTCGAGGGCGGGCAGGAGGGATTCGGCCGCGAAGTCCTCCGGCGTCTCGAGCCCAGCAAGTTCGAGAATCGTAGGCCCCAGGTCGAAGAGGGAGCAGAGCTGGCTGAGCGTGCGGCCGCCGGCGAAACGGTTGGGCGCCCAGACGATGGTCGGGACGCGGGTGATAATGTCGTACATCGTCCATTTCTGGCTGTGGCCGTGGTCGCCCAGGCAGTCGCCGTGGTCCGAGGTGAAGATGACGACGGCGTTCTCGAGGTAGCCCTGTTCTTCGAGCGCGGTGAGCAGCTCGCCCACTTTTTCGTCGATCATGGAGACGTTGGCCATGTAGTAGGCGCGCTGGCGCTGGCGCTGTTCAGGCGTAGGGTCAAGGAGGTGCATGACGGAGTCGTGATCCACCTCGGAGTTGTGGACGCGCATTTCCTGAAAGGGGGGAGGCTGGCCGGCGAGTTCTTCTTCGGTTACTTCCTGGACGGGCAGCTCCTTTTCCATGTAGGGCTGGCTGAAGCGGGGGCTTGGATCGTAAGGGGGATGGGGGCCGGGGAAGCCAACCTGAAGGAAGAGGGGGCCGTCGGGTTTGGGTTTGTTGCGAAGCCACCAGGCAGCGAAATCGCCGACGAACATGTCTGAGTGCAGGTCTTCGGGCAGCTCCCAGTCGAATGCGCCGAGGGATTCGTTGTAGTCGTCGCGCTGGCGGTAGAGGGCGCGTTGCTGTTTGACATGGCCGCGGGCACGGAGGGCCTTGTCCCATTCGTCGAAGTAGTAGCGGCCTTCGAGATAGCGATCCTTGTTCTCGACGACGTAGCGCTCGTGAAAGCCGAGGGGCGTTTCGAAGGGCGAGGTGTGCATTTTGCCGACGTTGACGCAGTGGTAGCCGCCGGCGTTGAGGTCCTCGACCCAGGAGCGTGTCCAGCGATCGCCGTTCTTGAGGATGCCGGTGGTGTGGGGGTAGTAGCCGGTGAAGAGGCTGGCGCGTGCGGGCGCGCAAGAGGGCGCGGTGATGTGGCAGTTGGTGAAGCTCACCCCTTCGTGGACGAGGCGATCGAGGTTGGGGGTGTCCATGTATTCGAAGCCCAGCGCGTTGATAGTGTCGAAGCGCTGCTGGTCGGTGATGATGAGGATAATGTTGGGACGGCTGTCGGCCATGCGGGTGGACTCCTGAGGAGGTTACTGCGCCGCGGCGGCGCGCAGGGTCTCTTTCTTTTCGTCGACGCGGAAGCACTCATACTGGTTGTCGCGCATGAAGCGGCGGGCCAGGTCGATGGCATGGGACTCGGTGAGGAGGCCTTCGGAGATCTCGGCTTGCATTGTCCTGGTGAACCAGTTTCGAGCCTGTTTGGCGTAGGCGAGGGCGGCGCCTGGGAAGCCGGTATCGCCGCCGAAGAGGAACAGCTTGTTGGCGGGGGCGGCGTGGATGAAGCGGCGCACGAATTCCATGGAGCTGTAGGGGTTGATGCTCCATGCCCAGCAGAGGTCGGCGTAGACGTTGGGGTAGTGCTTGGCCAGGGCGACCAGTTCCTCGGTGTAGGGGTAGGCGATGTGCATGAGGACGAAGCGGGCATCGGGGTATTTGGCGAGGAGGGGGCAGAGGTTGCCGCTGCGGATGTAGTCGACGGGCATACGGCTGTGGCCGGCGTAGTAGCCGGTATGCAGCTTCATGGGCAGGTCATGTTCGATGCAAAGTTCGACGCCGCGGGCCCAGCACCAGTCGCCGAGGCAGAGCCTGGCGCTTTCTTCGATCTCTTCGCCATCGCGCAGGTAGACGTCGAGGGCGTTGGCGGCCTCGCGATCGCTGCGTTCCTGCCAGCGCAGGGTGCGGTTGTAAGCATGCTGGGCTTTGACGGCGATGGCGGGGGATGAGAATTTCTGGAAGATGGTCTCCATGACCCGCTTGAGGGAGGGAAGGTCGGTGATTTCCTGGCTCGTGTGTTCGGCGATCTCTTCGTGGTTCGGTTGCCCGGAGCACATCGCGGCCCAGGAGATGTCGTTGAAGAAGAAGTCGGGCCCCGAAAGATCGGGTGTCACCTGGATTGAGAAGGCGTCGGTCTGAATGTGGTCCAGATTTGCCTCGTCGCGTAGCAGGCGCAGGCGCTCGCCGGGCCGGTTGAAGGCGGCGTTCCGCTCCTGGGCGGCGGCGATGGAGTCGGGCGTCAGTTCATCGAGGTTGTAAAGCTCTTTGGCGATGATGCTGACGGCTTCGCCATAGCCGGTATGCTGCGCGCGGGACCAGGCTTGCTGGATGCCGGCAAAGCGGGCGGCCACATCGGGGTCGTCCTGGTCGGACAACTTGTCGAGGGCCTCCTGGGACGCTCCCGCCACGAAGAGATCGGCGCCAACGTAGTTCTGGAAGAGTTGACTGAGGATGTCGGGGCTTTCGTCGAGATAGTCTTCTTCGCGCCTCATGTGCTCGTGGGTGTCGACGAGCGGCGTCTGCTGGATGAAGGCGGCGATATCGGTCTGTGAATTCATGGGCGGTTTCAGCTCGCTTTCAGTTTGGCCTGCCATTCCTTACGGAATTTGGCCACTTTAGGACGGATCACGAAGAGGCAGTACGGTTGGAATCCGTTGTCGCGGTAGTAGTTTTGATGGTAGGACTCGGCGACGTAGAAGGTGTCGAGAGGGACGAGTTCGGTCACGATGGGGGCGTCCCAGATCTGGGAGGCGTCGTCGCGGATCATCTCCTCGGCGATAGTTTTCTGCCGATCATTATGGTAGAGGATGATGGAACGGTACTGGGGCCCCACGTCGTTGCCCTGGCGATTGGGTGTGGTGGGATCGTGGGAGGTGAAGAAGACTTCGAGGATTTCACGATACGAGACGATGGCCGGGTCGAAGGTGACCTGGATGACTTCGGCGTGGCCGGTGGTCTTGGAACAGACCTGCTCGTAGGTTGGGTTATGCAGGTGGCCGCCGGCGTAGCCGGACAGGACCTGGCTGACACCTTGCAGCTCTTCGTAGAGGGGCTCGAGGCACCAGAAGCAGCCTCCGCCCAAGGTGGCAACTTCCTGGGAATTTCGGTTATTCTCGGTCATTGCAGGCACTCCCTCGCTATTGAACCCAGGGTGGGCAGCTTTCTCACGATGCGCGATGTTGATGCGGCGGGCAGGTGAAGGGCACGGAGGCTGATGGATGTATCTTACCGCAGGTAGAGCGGGAATCCAACCGAGATCAGGATTTTGAGGACGATTGAAACGGGATTTCTGAGGATAGGAAAAGGGGAAGCAGGATTTTGGGACGATTTGGGGGTTTGCAGGATGGGAGGAAGCAGGGGAGCAGGGAATCAGGATTTTGGAGACGATTTGGGGGTTTGCAGGATTGGTAGGAGCAGCGTTGGGGCAGGACTTTGGGGGTGGGGAGTTGGGGGTAGTGGGTGGGGTTATGCGGTTGGGTTGGGGGATTGCTTTTGCTTGCTATGTGGACGACTTGTGATATGTTTCTGGCGCGGGCGGGAAATGGACGGCGCTCGCGGTCATGTGTGCAAAGGAAAGGGACAGATGATTCAAATTGCTGAGATGCTGCCGCCGGAGCCTTCGCCGCTGTGGACTCTTGTCAAACAGTGCGGGGTCAACAGGGCGGTGGGGGCGATGGACATGTCGACGATTGATCACCCGGACGCGGATATGAGGCCGTGGGGATTCATGAGCCTGGTGCGAGTGAAGAGCGCGTACGAGAACGCCGGCTTTCGGCTGGAGGTCCTGGAGAGCAGGCCGCCGCTGGACAAGGCGAAGTTGGGGCTGCCGGGGCGGGACGAGGAGATTGAGACGGTGCGCGAGCTGCTCCGCAACATGGGCCGATTGGAGATTCCTGTGTGGTGCAGCGAATGGATGCCGATATTCAACTGGATGCGGACAGCGACGACGATTCCCGAGCGGGGCGGCGCGCTGGTGACGGGTTTTGACTACGACGTGATGCGCAACGCGCCGCTCACCGAGTACGGCGAGGTGAGCGAGGAGAAGTTGTGGGACAATCTGAAGTATTTCCTGGAGGCGGTTGTGCCGGTGGCGGAAGAGGCGGGCGTGAAGATGGCGATGCATCCGGACGACCCGCCCCTGTCGCCGATCCGGGGCCTGGGCCGGATCATGCGCAGCGTAGAGAATTTCCAGCGCCTTATCGACCTGGTTCCCAGCCCAGCCAACGGCATCTGTCTGTGCCAGGGCAACTTCACGTTGATGACCGACGACCTGCCGGCGGCAATCCGCCATTTCGGCGAGCAGAACAGAATATATTTCGTCCACTTCCGCGATGTGCGGGGCGTGCCGGAGAAGTTCAACGAGACCTTCCATGATAACGGGAAGACGGATATGCTGGCCTGCATGGAAGCCTATCGCGACATAGGCTTCGACGGCGTGCTGCGACCCGATCATGTGCCGACGATGGAGGGGGATAGCAACGATAACGCCGGCTATTCTTCGATTGGCAGGTTGTACGCGATCGGCTATGTACGCGGTTTGCGGCAGGCGGTGTACGCGGCGTAGTTCTCACCCAGGCTATAGTTCGACCATCCACTCGAAGATCATGTCGTCGAAGTCTGGAAGTTTCTCGTGGCCGTAGTCGGGGTAGATGACTGTTCGCTTGGGCGACGTGATCTTGTTGTATGCGGCGTATTGGGTTGACGGCGGGCAGACCTGGTCCATGAGGCCGACGCCCATCATGATCTCGGCGCGGATGCGGGGGGCGAGGAATTGGACGTCGATGTAGCCGAGACGGGTGAAGACCTCTTCCTCGCGTTCGTGGCGCGGATCGAAGTTGCGGAACCATTCGCGCAGTTCGGCGTAGGCGTTCTGGTCCATGTCGAGGTCCCAGACCCGTTTGTAGTCGCAGAGGAAGGGGTAGATGGGCGCGGCGCGTTTGACGCGTGGTTCGAGAGAGACGCAGGCGAGGGTCAGCGCGCCGCCCTGGCTGCCGCCGGTTGCCCCAACGCGTTCGGCATCGACGTCGTCCATGTCCATGACGATTTGGGCGAGGCGGGCGGTGTCGAGGAAGGTGTGGCGGTAGAGCAGGTCATCGGGTTCGCCGGCGAGGCCGCGCACGATATGTCCGCGCAGCGTCCAGCCGGGGACGCCTCCGACGTCGACGGAGCGGCCGCCGCCCTGGCCGCGGCAGTCGAGGGCAGCGACGGTGAAGCCGGCGGCGGCGTAGCCGAGTTTGCTTTGCCAGTCACCGGCGTTGCCGCTGTAGCCGTGGAACATGAGAAGAGCGGGATGGGGTTCCTGGGCGGCGCGGGGACGCAGCAGTTTGGCGTGGACGCGGGCGCCGCGGGTTCCGGTGAAGTAGAGGTGGAAACATTCGGCGTAGGGGGCCTGGAAGTCGGCGGGGACGAGCGCCACGTCGGGATCGACTGAGGCGAGTTCGGCGAGAGCGGTGTCCCAGTATTGGTCGAAGTCGGAGGGACGGGGGTTGGTACCCTGGTAGGTAGGGAGTTTGACGAGCGGCATGTCAAAGAGCAGAGGCATGGTGTTTTCCTTTGCATGAGTGGAGGGGAGCGTTGGGCGCTGCCGACGCAGTGAAATGGCAGCGCGGCGCTTGTATTGTCGCGTCAGATCGGCGCAGATTGCAAACCGGTAAGTGGAAGGAAGCCGCACGCGGCTGGCGACGAAACGGGTGTGAGCAGTGCGGCATGATCTTGGGACCGCGAACCGTGTCGGACCGGGGCACGACTGCCTGGGTTTCAAGACGGGTTGGGCGGGGCGCCAACATTGTAACCTTGCCGCACAGTAGCAGCGGGGCGTGACCATAGGGGGGCGTTGCGGGGGGAATCCCCCCGCACAAGGGAGGCCGCTTGCGGGCGACCGCCCTGAAAAAGTAGTGGTCGGTGGTCGGTGGTCGGTGGTCAGTGGTCAGTGGTCGGTGGTCGGTGGTCGGTGGTCGGTTTACAGTGGGTGGGCAGCGCGGGGACTGGCGGGGCGGTTTTGACCAGTGGGGAAGAATCGGGTAGGATATGCGCGTTTTGATCGGGCGCTGGATTCCCACTTGCGAAGTGTTACCAGAGGGCCATTTTTGCGGCGATTGCGGACTCGGTTCAGGTGAACCGACCTGGACCTTGCGTCTTTGCCGGCAGTTGTCGAGCGCCCGGCAACCGTTCCGTCGCAGCGCACGGGAATCCGGGCACGGTCAGATGGACGATTTCGGGACGGCGCCTGCCAACTTCCAAGCGGCGCGAGGATGAGCAGGGTGGATCCGGTCGGGTTGCACGATTTCCAGATTGAAGGAACAGAAAAGAGAGAGAGAACTCAAGATGAAAAACGAACTGTCGGCGTGGGATGCACTCAAGTTTCGTTGTATTGGTCCGCCGCGCGGCGGCCGCGTGGTGGCGGCGGCAGGACATCCGACCGATAAGAATGTTTTCTACTTCGGCGGGGTGGCCGGCGGAGTCTGGAAGACGGTTGACGGCGGGCAGTACTGGGAGAATATAACGGACGGGCAGTTTGCTGTGTCTTCGGTGGGCGCGCTGGCGGTTTCCGAGGCGGATCCGAATGTCATCTATGCGGGGACGGGTGAGTCGACGATCCGGCTGGATGTAAGCTGGGGGGACGGGGTTTACAGGTCCACCGATGGCGGTGAGACGTGGAAAAACGTAGGGTTGAGGGACAGCCATCATATTGGGGAGATCCGCGTCCATCCGCGCGACCCGGACGTGGCGTATGTTGCGGCGCTGGGGCATGCGTTCGGGCCGAACGATGAGCGCGGTGTTTACAGGACGACTGACGGGGGCGCCTCCTGGGAGCGCGTCCTGCATGTGAGCGAGAGGGCGGGAGCGGTGGACCTGGCGCTGGATGTGAACAATCCCCGCATACTCTATGCTTCGATATGGCAGGTACACCGTCACTTTTGGGAGTTGATCAGCGGCGGCCCGGACAGCGGGCTGTGGAAGTCGTCTGACGGCGGGGACAGTTGGACAGATATCAGCCGCAACCCCGGCCTGCCGCAGGAGGGGATCCTGGGAAAGATTGGCGTGTCTGTCTCTCCGGCGCAGCCGCGGCGGGTGTGGGCGATTGTTGAGGCGGAGGGGGACAAGTCTGGCGTTTACCGTTCTGATGATGGCGGGGCGAACTGGGAGCAGCTGACCAACAACCAGGATTTGCTGAACCGGCCGTGGTATTACATGCACATCTTTGCGGATTCCCAGGACCCGGACACGGTCTATGTTAATAATCTGAAGATGTGGAAGAGCATTGACGGCGGCAAGAATTGGGAAGATATTGCGACCCCGCACGGGGACAATCATGATCTGTGGATCGATCCGGTGGACTCGCAGCGGATGATCAACGGCAACGACGGCGGCGCCTGTGTCAGTTTTAACGGCGGCGACACGTGGAGCACGATCTACAATCAGCTGACGGGGCAGTATTACCATTTGGACGTGGACAATCAGCTGCCGTACCGCGTTTATGGCACGCAGCAGGACAACTCGAGCATCTCGGTGCCGAGCGCGACGGAGAAAGGCGCGATCCCGTGGGGAGACTGCTACCCGGCGGGCACAGGGGAGAGCGGGTACATCGCCGTCAAGCCGGATGATCCCAACATTGTTTACGTGGGCGCGGTGGGTTCTTCGCCGGGGGGCGGGGGCGCGTTGCAGCGGTACGATCACCGCACGAAGCAGATTCGGCTGGTGACGGTGTGGCCGGAGCCGTTCAGCGGTTTCGGCGCTAAGACGATGAAGTACCGTTTTCCATGGACGTTTCCGATTCTGTTCAGCCCGCACGACAGCAACGTTCTGTACACGTGCGGCAACCACGTTTTCCGCACGACGGATGAGGGCAGTTCGTGGGAGGTCCTGAGCCCGGATCTGACGCGCAACGACGAGAGCAAGCTGGAGGCTTCGGGGGGGCCGCTTACGCTGGATACGAGCGGGGCCGAGCACTATTGCACGATATCGGTGTTTATCGAATCGGCGCATCAGAAGGGGTTATTCTGGGCCGGGAGCGACGACGGGTTGGTGCATATCAGCGAGGACGGCGGAGGCAGCTGGCGCGATGTGACGCCGCCGGATTTGCCGGAGTGGAGCTTCGTGACGGTGATCGAGCCAAGCGCGCACGATCCTTCCACGGTCTATGTGGCGGCCACGCGTTACAAGCTGGACGACTACAGCCCATATCTGTTCAAGACGACGGACCTGGGCCAAAGCTGGCAGCGGCTGGACGCAGCGTTCCCCCAGGGGGAGATCACGCGCATGTTGCGGGCGGACTCGGTGCGTGAGGGTCTCCTGTATGCGGGGACGGAATCGGGTGTATTCGTTTCCTTCGACGATGGGTCCTCGTGGCAGAGGATGCCGGGGAATCTGCCGGTTGCGCCGGTCTACGACATGGCGGTCAAGGATGATGACCTTGTGGTGGCGACGCACGGTCGGGCCTTCTGGGTTCTCGATGATCTCACACCGTTGCGGGAGGTCGGTTCGCTGGACGGAAGCGACGAGGGGGCGCGACTGTTCCCGCCGCGCAGGACTTTGCGGAGGTGGCTGCCTTGGAGCGTTGCGCCGGCGCGCGGGGAAGGGCGCAGCTATGGGCTGGCATTCGGCCAGTTGATCACGTACCGGGACGAAAAGGACGTGAACGGGGACTACGTGCGGCGGATTATCGACGGCGGCGAAAATCCGCCGCAGGGCGTGCTTGTCCACTATACGCTGCCTGAAGGCGCGGAGGAGGTCTGCCTGACGTTTTTGGACGCTGACGGCAATGAGATCCGTACGTACGGGCCCAGGCCGGCGGAGTCTGACTCGGAGGAGGAGGAAGCGCCCTCCGCGCAGTACGTCTCGACCGATGCCGGATTGAATCGATTTGTGTGGAGCATGCGATATGCGGATGCCGAGGAGCTGCCGGGAGACCCGTTCACGGAGAAGAGCATTACGGGGGCGCTGGCGCCACCGGGGGAATACCAGGCGCGGCTGACGGTTGACGGCGAGAGCCAGACGGAGACGTTTGAAATTTACATTGACCCAGGGGTGAATGCCAGCGAGGAAGCGATGCAGGCCCAGTTTGACATGTGGCAGGAGGTGAACGGAAAGCTGTCAGAGACGCACCGGGCGGTCAAGCGGCTGCGGCGGGCGCGGGCGCGTGTAAAGACGATGGCGGAGATGGTGGCGGAGAGTGAAGCCGACGAGGAAACGAAGAGCGCGGTCCAGGAGAGGGCGGACCAGATCGCTGAGCAGCTGGGAGAGGTTGAGTCTGAGCTCGTTCAGCCGGAGGCCAAGGTGGCCTTTGACCGGTTACGGCTTCGGACGATGCTCAACGCCAAGCTGCACAATCTGATCAGCGTGATCGCCGCGGCGGACGCGGCGCCGCCGCGCCAGGCTCATGATGTTTTCGAGGAACTGAGCAACCAGGTGGATTCCCAGTTCGACAAGCTGGAATCGATTTTGGGAGAGAGTGTGGCAGACTTCAATGCGGCGGTGCAGGCGGCAGACGTGCCTCCGGTTGTCGTGTAGAGTCGTCGAGATGGGCACCCTAATTGCTGGCCGCAAGAGCGCAGGGTTTCCTGCGCTCTTGCGGATCTCATTGGCGGACTTCATTGTTCGCAGCGCCTATCAGATGGGCAAGACGCCGCTGCTGCCGATTTTCGCGGCTTCGCTGGGCGCGTCGGATGCGCTGCTGGGCGTAATTGTTTCGGTCTCGACGCTGACAGGCATGGCGACGAAGCCGCTCTTCGGTCTGCTCTCGGACAGGATGGGGCGACGGTTGTGGCTTTTGATCGGGACGCTCATCTTTGCGGGCGCGCCCTTTTTGTACACGCTCATCGAGACACCGGGCCAGCTGGTGGCCATTCGCCTGCTGCATGGTACGGCGACGGCGATCTATGGCCCGGTTACGGTTGCGTATGTGGCGGAACGGGGCGGCAGACGAAGGGCGGAGAGCCTTGGGTGGTTCGGGATGGCGCGCAGCGGGGGATACCTGGTGGGGCCGGCCGCGGCGGGCTGGCTGCTACTGTCTCTGGATCCGGTCGCGGTCTTTACGTTGATCGGCGTGTTGAGTATGGCGGCGTTTGTGCCGGTGCTTTGGTTGGGAGGGGATAGGCATCGGCGGCAGGGGGAGGACTCGCTCCGTTCCAGGTCCAAAGGCAATAGGGCAAGCAACTGGGCTATTGCCTTCGAGGCAGTGGGGAGGTTTTTCAAGCGAGAGGCGGCGGTGGCGGGGACACCTGCGGTGTGGCTTTCGGGCGCGTTGGAGGCGGCGGTGTATGTGGTGACCTACGTGATCAAGGCGTTTCTGCCGATTTACGCTCTGACGGCGGGGTACACGACTGTGGAGATCGGGCTGTTTTTCAGCGCGCAAGAGGGCGTCTTGATCCTGTTAAGGCCGTGGGGCGGACGGTTGGGCGATCGGCTGGGCCATCTGCGGGCCGTATCGCTGGGGATGGTCTGCCTGGCAATAACGCTGCCATTTCTGCTGGCGGCGGGCGGGACGGTGGGGCTGTTGGCGGTTGCGGCGGCGATGGGCGGGGCGCAGGCGTTGATCTTCCCGGCGACGGTGGCATTGATTGCGGAGCAGGCGCCGACGGGCCAGGTGGGCGCGGGGATGGGGCTGGCCGGCTCGCTCAAGAATGGCGGCAAGGTGGCTGGGCCGGTGCTGGGTGGCCTATTGGTTGGCGGACTGGGGTACGGCGGGATGTTCTGGATGTTTGCGGGAATGCTGCTGGCGGGGGCTCTGGTGTTGCATTTGCGATCCTATCGCGTTGAATTTGGGACGATGGCGGGGCAGAGCAGGGGCACTGCGGGGAGGAACGGGGAACTGCGGGGCACTGCGCGAGGTACGGGGTGGCGTATCTGAGTGGGGGAGGGTCGCTGAGCGGAGGGGGTGGGGATGAGAGCCCTGCTGGCGGCTAGGCGATGTGCGCCCGCCTGACTCTTGAGAGGTAGAGCAGGGCCAGTTCGACGAGCAGGGCGGCGGAGGCGGTGAGCAGCGTCGCCCGGAGGCCGATGGTTTCGCCGAGCGCGCCGCCGATGAAGGCGCCGACGGTTGCCACGCCGAAGAGCAGGAAGCGGCGGGCTGCGGTGACGCGGCCCAGGAGGCGCACGGAGGTGATTGCCTGGCGCAGGCTGACCTGATTGACGAAGTAGATGGCGCTGCCGAAACCGACCAGCGCGCGGGCGACCCCGGCGGCAGCCAGTTCGAACCCGGTCAGGTCGGCGCCGGCCAGCAGCAGGCTACCGGCGATCCATAGGAGCTTTCCCAGGACGAGTGTTTTGCCGGCCTGGAGGACGCGCGCCAGGTTTCCGGCGAGCAGCGCGCCAACGAGGGAGCCGACACCGCCGCAGGCGGCAACGATTCCGATGACGGTCGGCGTGAAGTTGAGCTGGTCGACGAGGAAGAGCATCTGCACAGCTGCAGCGATCGAGCCGGCCAGCATTCCCAGACTGGAAGTAGCTGTGAGCGCTCTCAGCAGGGGCGTTCGAAGTAGCTCGTGTATTCCCTCCCCAACTTCCTTGTAGATCAGAATCGCGGCGGACCGTAATCCCGCGGCGGCTTCTTCGTCGCTGCGCTGCGTTGCGGGCTGCGGTTCTTCCTCTTTGAGGCCTCTCAGGGCGAGGGCAGAGAGGAGGTAGGACAGGGCGTCGAGGAGTATTGTTCTGGGTGCGCTGAAGAGCTGCACGAGACCGCCGGCCGCGGCGGGTCCGGCGATGGCGATTACGGCCTCGCTGGTGGAGAGTTTGCTGTTGGCGTCAACGAGCTGGCTCTTCTTAACGAGGGCGGGCAGAATGGAAATGGCCGCGATCTGGAAGAATACTGTGAGGGTGCCGACGGCAAAGGCGACGAGCCAGATGTGGGCGAAGGATAGCTGGCCAAGCCAAGCGGCAGCGGGAATGGAGAGGAGGAGGAGGGCCCGTCCGAGATCGGACCAGACGAGTATTGGCCTGCGGGGGACTCTGTCCACCCAGACGCCGGCGAGGAGGCCGAAGAGCAGGTTGGGCAGAGAGCTGGCGGCGGCAAGCAGGCCCATCTGCGCCGGCGTTGCGCCGAGAACGAGAACGGCAGCCAGGGGCAGGGCCACGTTGGTGACGGCTGTCCCGGCGCCCGAGGTGACGTGGGCGATCCAGAGGCGGATGAATGCCCTGTTGCGCCAGAGGGGGCCGGAGAGGGTCATGGGTCAAGACGCGGATGGGGCCTGGGGCTCAAGCAGGCGCGCGATCCAGTCCTTGACGGCGTCAGCGGCGTCCTGGATGGTGGCGTCGGTTGTGTCCAGGAGGGTTAAGGGGGGCGTCTGATTTGGGCCCTCCTGTTGGAGCCAGAGGTTGAAGTTCAGCTGTTCTTTGAGCTGCCGCTGCTGGCCGCTCTTGCGCCATGCGGGCCGGGCGAGGAGACGTCGGCGAAGCTCGTCTTCGTCACAGACGAGGGCGAGGTAGCGGACGCGGCTGAAGTAGCGTCGTTCGAGGCAGGATTCGATGTTCTCGGACACGGCAAGGCCGGCGCCGAAGAGGACAACGGGGCGTCCGCTCTGGCCGATGTTTTTTGCGAGGCGCAGCCAGGTTTCGAAGAATCTGCGGTTGCCGTCGGTTGGACTCTCGAACTCTTGCAGCCAGAGGAGGTCGGCGTCAAGCAGGACGGCTGCGGTGACACGGCCTGTCAGCTGCTGAAGAATGGCGCTCTTGCCTATTGCGCTGGCGCCGCCGACCAGCAGGAGAGGCTGGCGCAGGAAGGGGTGGTTGTGTCCGCAGTGCGGGCAGGCGGCCGCCGCTCTCCTTGTCACGGGCCGGAGGTCGGGCTGGGTATCGGGCGGGACAGGTGCGACAACGCCGGTCGGCTCGGTTACGATTTTGTCGACGCGATAGAGTCCGCAGCTGGCACAGACGTTGAACATGTTGTATACGCCGCCCCCTGCGGCGGCCGGATTGCTGGCCTTGCGAGCGAGGTTTGGGGAGGCAAGCGGGAAGCGGCCAAAGTTGCCAGTTCCCTGTTTGCATATTATCATGGCGTGGCGGAGGGATGAAGATTCCTGATCTTCGATCCCTCTTTACTTTTGTGAGTCTGCGGCGGGGCGGGGAATTGGCCTGAAGCGGCGGGCCTCACGGGTTTGTCCGGGCGATCTCCAAGCGGCGGAGGGTTCAGTCAGTGCCTGCTTCCAGATTACAGCGATGAAAATGACGAAATGATAAGAGACGAACGGGTTCAATCATTCCCGCAGACGATACTCCGGCGCGGGTTTTTGACGAACACGGTATTTCTGGTCTCGGGCGGGCACTTTGTGCTGGAGCTCTTCCATCAGTACCTGCCGGTCTTTTTTCCGCTGTTCCGCGCTGAGTACGGGCTGACCTATGGGCAGATCGGCGTGGTGACGATGGTCGGGACGACGACGATGGCGCTGGCGCAGCCGTTTTTCGGATACTTCATCGACCGGTGGGATGCGAGGCGCATCACGGCGCTGAGCGTGGTCTGGCTGGGGCTGATCATGGCTGTGCTTGGCTTCAGCAGCAACTATTGGACTCTGCTTGTGGGGGTGGCGTTGGCCGGGTTTGGCTCGGCGGCGTTTCACCCGGCGGGGGCATCGGTCGTTACGAAGGCCACCGCTGACGGGAGGAGAGGGCGCGCGGTCTCCTTTTTTGCGGTCGGGGGCAATTTGGGTTCGGCGGGCTCCCCGCTGTTGCTGGCATTTGGATTGGGGTTGCTGGGTCTGAGGGGGACGGTTGTTCTCCTGCCGCTGGTGTTGATTGCGGGCATCTGGCTGGTGGGCGGGCTTGGGAGCGAGAGCCGAGGGGACCGCGAGGCACACCGGCAGCGGCAGTCGCGGGCGGAGCAGGGCTTTCTGCTGGGGTTGATCCTGATCACAGTTTTTGCGATGACGAGAGCGTGGTTCCAGTTGAGCCTGATCACCTACTTGCCGACGCTGTTGGAGGATCGCGGGTATTCGGTGGTGTATGGCGGACAGATGCTCTTTGTCATGTCGCTGTTGGTCGGAGTAGGCAGCCTTTTTGGCGGGATCCTGTCTGACCGATTTGGGCGCTGGCAGGTGTTGCTGGCCTGTTTCGCCCTGCTGGGGCCGGGATACTGGCTGTTCATTCACGCGGGCGGCAGCGCGCAGTTCATCTACGCGGGCGCGATTGGGTTTTTGCTGGGCTGCACGTACCCGACCACGGTCGTGATTGCGCAGGAGGTATGGCCGCGAGGGCTGGCGATGGCATCCGGCCTGGTGATGGGGCTGGGCTGGTGGCCTGGGGGCCTGGGCGCCACGTTGACCGGATGGCTGGCGGATCAGCTGACGCTGGACAGGGCTCTGGAGGGCCTGGTCGTTGCGCCGGTATTGGGGGCTCTGCTGATGGGGGTCTTTGCGCTGGCGCTGACCAGGCGCGGGGGCCTGTCAATGGAGACGACTCGCGGGACGTCGTAGCAACAGGAGAACCGGGATGTCAGAATCGCTTCCTGTACTGATGGATGTGGACACCGGCGGGGACGACGCGCTGGCGTTGCTGCTGGCGATGGCGTCGCCGCAACTGGACGTACGGGGCATCACATGTGTGGCCGGGAACTGTTCGTTGAAGCAGGTTGTAACGAACACGCTTGCGCTGCTGGACGCGATCGGCGCGGGGGCGACGCCGGTGGCGGCAGGGATGGACCGGCCGATGGTGGCGCCGGGACTGCCGGCGCCCGCGCTGCATGGCAGCGATGGGATGGGAGATCTGGGGCTGCCGGCGCCGCGGAGAAAAACGGTGGATGCCCATGCGGTTGAGTTCCTGCGGAATTCGCTGTCGGAGGCTTCCGAGCCGATGACTCTGATCTGTCTAGCGCCGCTGACCAATATAGCGATGCTGTTGCGGATGTATCCGCGGATTGGCGAGAAGATTGGGCGGCTCTATGTGATGGGGGGTACGTACGCGGCGCCGGGGAATACGACGGCGGCGGCGGAGTTCAATGTTCGGTACGATCCGGAGGCGGCTGCCGTGGTACTGCAGAGCGGGTTGCCGGTAACGCTGTATCCACTAGATCCGTTCATCCAGGTGGGGTTTACGCGGGAAGAGGCGATGGCGCTGTCGAGGGCGGAAGGGGCAGGCGCGCAGATTGCAGGAGGCATTGGGTTGCACTATTGCAATTTTTTTGGGGCGGACTTTTCGCTGATCGGGGACGCGGGGACGGTTGCCGCGGTGATCGACCCGGAGGGAGCGACGGTGGGGTGCCGGTCAATGCATGTGGAGTTGGCGGGGGGCGCGACGCGAGGGGCAACGGTCTTTGACCGGCGCAGCGCGATGCAGCGCGAGGATGAAACCGACGGATGGGCGACGCTCGATGTTGTCACAGGAGTGGATGCGGCCCGTTACCGGCGCTTGATGGCGACCGCCTTGGGCGCGGTGGAGGCTTTGGCGGATTAGGGCAGTGCGGCATAGGCTTTAGCTGGCCGTTTGGAGGGTAGGAGTTGGCCGGGCTAGAGACGGCTCCTTTTGAATTTGGCTCTGCTTAGGGAGAAACACGCGTATTCGTTTAGCCGCTTACGGGGGCGTCCTTAAGGTTCGGGGCGGCCTCCGTTTTTTGTTGGCCAGGAATGGGTATGTGCGGGGGGGAACTGCGGGGGAACTGCAGGGGAACTGCGGGAGAACGGCGGGGAGCGACTGGGAAGGGCAGCGGCGAACGGCAACACCTATTTTCCACGGAGTGTCACGGAAGTACACGTAGAGGGCAGGGGTGGAGCGGAGACGTTGGGGCATCGCTGGAGGGGGTTGGATTGGGTTTTGCAGGTGGTCGGCAGTGAAGGGAGGAATGTTAGGGCGTTTGGGGTAATGAAAGACAGAGGGGACCGCGGGTCTTCAGGACAGGAGAGCTTCTGCATTGGCGCTGAAGATCTTTTGGCGCACCAGCGGGGGTAGGTGGAGGTTGTTGAGCAGGGTCTGCATGCGGTCGTCGAAGTGGTCGCGTCCGAAGAGGAGGCGGTCCTGGAACTCGAGCAGGAAGGGCTCGGCTGAGGGTCCGGTGTGAGGGGAGAAAGGGGGCTGTTCGAGCTGGCTGAAGTCGCGTGTCAGCGCGGTGTAGGCGGAGCCGGCGGAGAGGTCTGCGTAGAGGTTGGGATAGGCACGGAAGAGGTCGAACAGTCTGCCGCCGGGCAGGACCGGGCCTTTGGGGTAGCCGACTTTGTCGAACTGATCGTCGCCGGAGATATGGGCCCAGAAACCAGGGGCGTGGCCGATGAAGACGGTGTCGGGGCAGACCTGCAGAGCCCTCTCAAAGGAGTCGATGCTTCCGCCGTACCACCAGTCGGTGCGGGGATAGCGGTGGCCGGTGGGGATGGGATAGTCGATGTGAAAGGTGATAGGCAGTCCCTTCTCGCCGCAGAAGCGGAAGAGCCGCAGGGCATCGGGATTGTCGTAGAGCATACGCAGCTTGATTTCGCCGCAGACCTGGACGCCGTAAATCTCAATGGCGGCGTGGAGCTGGTCGATGGCTTCAGGGCGGCGGGGGTCGGGGGCATAGCCAAGTATGAAGCGGTCGGGGGCGGCCTGTTTGTATCGGAGGCAGGATTCAAAGGGGACGGGGTGTGCGCAGCCGCTGCCGAAGTGCATGGCTGGGTAGTAGATGGCCGGATTGTACTCGTCGGCAGGGCACTCCCAGGTGAGGAGCCAGGTCTTGTCGATACCGAAGCGGTCCATGTTGGCGAGGAATTTGGGCAGATCGTGTCCGAGCCAGTCGGGGTGGTTGTGGGCGTCGATGATGGTCATGCGGAGGCACTCAGGAGGGAGAGAATTGCGCTGAGGGCAAATATTGCAGTGCAAGCAGCCAGGAAGAGTCCGGCGATGAGCGGGGCGGCGACTACTATGATGGCCCTGCCTTCAGTCAGGCTGTATTCTACTTTTGTCGCATAGTAGGCGAGGACGAGCTGGTAGATTGCCAGGATAGCGCTGACACAGCCTCCAAGCACGGGTATGAATCCGAGGATGGACGTACCGATCATGATAGGGGCGGCAAAGGTGGAAAAAAGATAGGCGTAGCGACCGAACTGTCCACTCCCACCCAGAATCCTTGCGACTAAGTGGTAGATGCCTACTCCGATAAGAAAGCTGACGGGTCCAATTACTATGTAGGCGAAGCTGAATGCCGTTCCCCCGGCCCCGCCGGATTCGACAACAGTGCCGAAGTCGCTTTGGACATCAGGAGGAAGCAGGTCCATAAACTGTTCAAACCCGCCCATTGTTGACGAAAAAACGCTGGACCGGAGCGCATTGAGCAAAGCGGCGATAACCGAAGCTGCAATGATCCATGTCAGCGCGGTCGACAGCGTCGCTGAGGACTTCTGTCGTTCGGCGGCGAAGAAATCTTCGCCGGGCTTGGTCAGCGCATTCACCCACGTTCGAAAGATGAGTTGGATGTCCATGGGAATTTCCTTTGACAGTAGAGCATTGCAGTGGAATTCTCGCTGCTGGCGAGGGTCTGCTCCCAGTCAGCAGGCTTACGCAGTTGGTGGTGCGTGAGACAGCATACTACAGCTTGGCAAGTTGCAGGAAGCAGGGAATTGGGAGAAGATCGGAGGGTGAGAACCTGAGCCAGGAAATCAGATTGGAGAGTCTATGGCTGTAAGAGTTGATGAATCCGGGCGGAGATGGGTGCGGGCGGAGGTAGAGACGCCAGGCACTGTGGAGGAGGTGTGGAAGACGATCAGCACAGACGCCGGACTTTCATCGTGGTTTACACGATCGGAGTTCGAGAAGGGAGCGGACGGGCAACCGTCGCGGCTCCTGATCGATTTTGGAATGGGGATGGACTCGGCGGCGACGATCACGGCTTGGAACCCGCCGCGGGGATTTGCGGTGACGAGCGATGAGTTCATACCGGGCGGGCCTGAGGTCGCAACGGAATGGAGCATCGTGGAGGGGGAAGGAAAGACATGCATTGTGCGCGTCGAGCACAGTCTTTTTGACGACAGCGATACACACGATAACCACATTGAGGCGACAGAGGCGGGCTGGCCCGCGTTCTTCAGCATCTTGCAACTCCATATGACGCATCATCGGGGTCAGCCCAGCGCGCTGCTGGAGTGGATGGGCGCGGTCGGCGCCAATTCCGGGGCGTGGGAGAAGCTGGCTGGCGCGCTCGGCTTTTGCGGGAAGGCGGCAGGCGAGCGGTTCGAAGCGGCAGGCGGCAGGATGAAGTTTGGCGGCCAGGTACACGCCGTGCCCGACACGACGGAGATAATCTTGCACCTTGACGAACCGACCGGCGGCGCGGTGCATCTGTTTGTGTGGCCGGTTGACGGGCAGGTACTGTTGTCGGTCAGGTTCTATCTGTACGGCGCGGATGCGGCAGCGGTTGTTGCGCGTGAGGAGCCGCGCTGGCGCAGGTGGATGGAGGAGCTGTTTCCAGGCGCGACGGACGGAGACGGATAAACGGCAGAAAGGCTGAAAAGCAGCGGACCGCGGCTGCGAGAGGTTCGCGGCCTACAGGGATAGAGGCATTATTGATCCCTGGGTCCGCGTTTCAGGTTCGGGCGCGCACAGCGGCCGCCACAACGGGAGCGATGGTTTGATGGGGCGGCGGCTTCTCAGCTTGTCGGGTCCTCTACTTTGGCCTGGGTACGACGCTGGGGGGCAGGATGGACTCTTCGGGGATTCTCCATAGCAGAGGCGAGGTGATTTCGACGCTGTTGTTGGAGGGATCGCGGAAGTAGAGTGAGCGGCACCGCTCCCAGTGGATTTCCTTTTCGATTTCGACTCCGTTCCTGGCTAAGTGTTCCTTCCATCGATCGATTTCGCTTAAGGGCACGGCAAAGGCCAGGTGACCGGGGCCGGTCGTGCCGTGGACGGGCGCATCACTTGCGCCACCGGCGGAGATCGCGGTTGCTTCGGCGTTGAAGAGGAGCACCATTCGCTGGCCGCATCGCAGGAAGACGTGGCGGCCATCAATTTTCGAGTACAAGGTGAGTCCCAGGATTCGGGTGTAGAACTGTTCGGCGGCCGGAAGGTCCTGGACGTAAAGGGCTGCTTCAAGCAGTTCTGAAACGGACATCGATGGGGTCATGGCGCGTTTCCCTACTTTCCCTGACGTAGGCGTGCGGTCGGCAGGTTGTTGGTGGCAGCGTTCGGGCGATCAGAACAGCGAGTCTTGCATTGACCGAAGTCACGGAAGCCTTTGCAGTTTCTCCTGCAGGAAACGGACGCAGCCGGGCACTTGCGCCGGTGTGAGGCTGTGGAGCACGAGAGCTCCGGTGTAGCCGCTCTGGCTGAGGAGGCGCAGATAGTAGTCGTAGTCGAGCAGGCCGGCGCCGGCTGCTTCGTGTCCCGCTTCGCCGTCGCGGCTGAGGTCTTTGGCGTGGGCGAGGGCGATGCGGTCGCCAAGCAGTTGGAAGGCTTCGTCGAGGATTTCGCGCTGGCGATGAATAGTCCCTGCGGGAAAGACGTTGGCGCCGTCCATGACGATGGTGAGCCTGTCGGAGCGCATGGTGTCCAACAGTTTGCGGGCCTTGGCGGGAGAGCTGACGACGTTTGAGACTTCGGGTTCGATGCCGAGACGGACGTCGTGTTCTTCGGCGAGGGCGAGCGCTTGTTCCATGGCGGCCAGGAGATCGGACCAGGCTTCGGGCGAGCCGTTTTGGGGGTGATCCTGCCACATGTTATGCGGGTTGCGGGTGCCGGTGCAGAGTGTGAGGAGGTCTGTGCCGAGCTCGGCGGCGTGCGAGGCGAGGAGGGCAAGGCGGCTGATGCCGTGGGCGCGGGCGGCCGGGTCCGGATGGATCATGTTGTAGGTGGCGGAGAGGGAGTCGACGTTGATGTTGCGGGCATCGATTTCCTGGCGGGCCTTGCGGCAGGCGGCGGCATTCAGGCCGTCGGGCATGTCGGCGCGCCCCATGGAGCTGATGTTCAGCTGGATGCGGCGGATGCCGTGCTGGGTGACTGCGTCGAGGACGCCTGCCAACGAAGGTGCATCGAAGGTACGCGCGAAGATCCCGATTTCCATTCAGACTCCTCCTTTGACTGATTCGAGTTCAACCCAGCCGCCGCCGCTGGCGGCGGAGCGTGCGATGGCGGCCATGGCGCGCATGGAAGCGAGGCCGTCGTGGACGGTGGCGCCCCATTGGGGCTTGCCATGGAGGATGGTGTCGGCCCAGCCTTCGAGCTGCTGGCGGTAGCCGTGGCCATCCTGGCCGAGCGGGCGGGTGTAGAGGTCGTCCTCGGTGGAGAAGCACTCTACGGCGCCGGTCTTGTGGTACCAGGAGAGGGGCAGGCGGCCGCGGACGCTGCCATGTTCGCCCTGGATGCGGAAACCCTCTTCGAAGTCTCCGGCGACGGTGATGGTCAACTCCAAGTTGCCGAGGCTGCCGTCGGCGAAGGCGACGTCAACGAACCAGCAGTGACGGTCGAAACGGTGCAGGTAGCGGGCGCGCACCTGCACGATTTCGCTTTTTGCGAGGAAGCGCGTTGTGTCGGTCAGATGGCTGCCGTGGGCTAGCATGAGATAGCGGCGGCGGTCAGCTTTGGGGTTGCCGGGTGGGCGGAGGGCGTCGGCGCTGGACTCGACGAGCGGCTGGAGCGCGTCGGTCATGGTGTAGCGATGGACTGAGTCGTAGTACCAGAGCTGGGCGGACATGAGGCCGCCGATTCTATCCTGGATGAAGCGGCGGGCGTGGATGACGCCGGGGTCGAAGCGGCGATTGTGGCCAACCTGGAGGGTGAGACCGGAGGCGACGGCTTCGTCGCGCAGCCGTTCGCATTCCTCGATGGTGACGCCCATGGGCTTTTCGACCAGGACATGTTTGCCTGCTCTGAGGGCCTGGGTAGCAAGGTCGACGTGGAACTGATCGGCTGCGGCGACAATGACGGCCTCGACTTGGTGATCGGCCAGCATGTCGGCATAGCGGGTGAAGCTGCGCTGGGGCCGATGGACGGCGGCGACGCGGGCCAGGAGATCGGGCGCGGCTTCGCAGAGGGCGTATAACTGGGTATTGCGCCCTTTGCGGCAGGACTCCAGATGGGCGATTTGGGCGATGGGTCCGGCGCCGACGACGGCTATGCGAAGCAGACGCGGCTCCTTGGGGATGGGCATGTGGATCTCCGGCGGTTGTCGGTGTTCAGTCGATCAGAGCCTGGTAGGCGGCGACACGGAATTCGCGGGCGATGGGGTAGTGACCGGCGGGCATGAACTGGGTCATGAAGATACCGAACATGTTTTCAACGGGATCGATCCAGAATTGGGTGGAGGCGGCGCCGCCCCAGGCGTAGTTCCCGACGCTGCCGGGCGTGCTGGTGGCGGGGAGATCGGTTAGCACGCTTACGCCCAGACCGAAGCCATAGCCTGCGTCGACATTGTCGCCGATCCCGATTGGAATCAGGCTGGGCGGCAGATGGTTGGCGCGCATCAGTTCGACGGTCTTGGGTCCGAGGAGCCGGCTGCCATCGAGGGCGCCGCCGTTGAGAAGCATCTGGCAGAAGCGCTGGTAGTCGCCGAGGGTGGAGACGAGGCCGCCGCCGCCGGAGAGAAATGCAGGAGGCCGGGTGAAGCGGCTGTCGCGAGAGGCTTCGTGGAGGGCGATGGCGGATCCGCTGTCGCCTGGTCTGTCGTCGGAATCGGTATCGCTGCCGAGGGTGAAGCCGCCGGGGGGACAGTAACAGGCGGAGAACCGGTCTACGGAGTCGGCGTGGACGTGGAAGTCGGTGTCATCCATAGCGAGCGGCGTGAAAATCTTCTGGCGGAAGAAGTCGTCGAGCGATTTGCCGGAGACAACCTCGACGAGGCGTCCGAGGACGTCGGTGGCATAGCTGTAGCGCCAGCGGGCGCCGGGATGGTAGAGGAGGGGCAGCGCCGCGATGCTGTGCACGAATTTCTCCAGGGACTCCTGCTGACGTTCGCCAAAGGTCTGGCGATACAGGTTTTCGACAGGGGAGTCCTGCCACCAGCCGTAGCTCAGGCCGGCGGTGTGCATGAAGAGGTCTTTGACGGACGGGGGGCGCTGCGGCTGCACAAGATTTTCGAGGTCACCGACGCAGACCTGGGTATCAGCGAATTCAGGCAGGTAGTCGGCAACCGGGTCATCGAGGAGGAAACGGCCGTCCTCGAACAGCATAAGGGCGGCGACAGCGGTGATCGGTTTGGTCATTGAGTAGATGCGGAAGATTGTATCTTCCGTCATGGGCTGCCCTGTCTCGAGTTCGCGATGGCCGAAGGCGTTGCAGTAGGCAGTTTCGCCGTTGCGGCAAACCATCCCGAGGACACCGGCAAGTTTTCCTTCATCGACGTAGCGTTCAAGCAGCCTGTCGATACGGGAGAGGCGTTGGACAGAGAAGCCTGCACGTTGCATTTGATTGGTGGACATTGGGATTCCTTGAGTTTGTATGGGGTATGGGCGCCCGAACTCCGATATGCCAGACTTTCGGCAAACTGCCACAGACTTTCAGCTTAGTCGACGAGCGCTTGATAGACGACCAGAGTGATTTCACGTTCGATTGAGTAGTAGTCGGAGGGAATGAACTGGGTCATGAGCAGGGCGGCCATGTCTTCCAGCGGGTCGATCCAGAATCGAGTCGTGGCCAGGCCGCACCACCCATAGTTGCCGACGCTACCAGGGAAGCCGAAGGCATGTGGATCGACCAGGGCGCTCATGCCAAGGCCGAAGGCGGCTTTGTAAGCGATCCGGCACGTTGCGGTTGCGTCGTCGTCATGGTGCATCCTTATTATGGCGTGTGAACGGCTGGAACAGGTTCGGCTGCAGGTTGGCGGAAGGGGGTCTCCGGGTGGCGCCGTTCAGTCGGCTGCGGCAGGGGCGGATGATAGTTCGGCCCGTTCAGGGATTGGCAGGTGAACGAGCGCGGCGAATATGCCCAGCGCGATGCCCGCGATCCAGAGCGGCGTGTAGGAGCCGGTGACATCGTAGAACCGTCCTCCCAGCCAGACGCCGATGAAGGCGCCGATCTGATGGCTGAAGAAGGTGATGCCGTAGAGGGTGGAAAGGTAGCGCGCCCCGAAGAAATGGGCAACGGAACCGCTTGTCAGCGGCACGGTGGCGAGCCAGAGGAAACCGATTGATCCGCCGAAGACGAGGGCGGAGGCGCGTGTGACCGGTGTGAGCAGGAAAATGAGGATAACGACGGCGCGGCCAAGGTAGATGAGGCTCAGCATCTTTTTGCGAGAGAAGCGGTCGCCGAGCCAGCCGAACGTCATGGAGCCGAGAATGTTGAAGGCGCCTATGAGTGCGAGCGCGCCGGCGGCGACGAATTCGGGCAGCCCGTGGTCGCCGAGAAGGGCGGGCAAGTGGGCGCCGATGAAGGCGACGTGGAATCCGCAGACGAAGAAGCCGGTCGTCAGAAGCAGGAAACCGCGGTGGCGGAAGGCTCTTTGCAGAACATCGCGGAAAGGCTCGTCGACATGCGGTGTGTGCGCATCGGACTGCCGGTTGCCCGAACGGCGGGGCAGACCAAACGCCATCAGCGCGACGACGGCGGGGATGGCGGCGAGGCCGTAGAGCGCGCCCTGCCAGCCGAGGTTGGAAAGGAGCAGCTGGGCCAGGGGCGGCACCACGAACATGCCTGCGGAACCCATCGCGGTGATAATGCCGAAGACGCGGCTGCGCTGCTCTTCCGGGACTAGCTGGGCCACCGCGCCCAAGACGACGACAAAAGAGGTGGCATTCATTCCGAGGCCGACGAGCAGTCCGAAGGATAGAGACAGGCCCATCGTCGTGGTGACGAGTGTTACGAGCAGCAGGCCGGCGGCGTACATGGCCGATCCGGCGATGACCACCTGCCTGGGACCGAAACGGTCCGAGAGGAGGCCGATCAGAGGGAGACCGAAAAGAAGATTGTTAACGGCGAAGGCGATGCTCAGGTTTTCGCGCCCGGTTCCCAGCGCTGCGGTGATGGGCGTGAGAAAAAGGCCGAAGCTGGAACGGATTCCGGAACTGATCATTACTGCCAGGGAGGCGGAGATGATGGCAGCGACGAGCAGTCTGCGCTGGCTGCTCACGCGGGACTCCTTGATTGTATCGTCATATAGGATAGGGAATCAATTCGGGGCCGCATGTGGCATTCCAAGGGTAGCGATGGCGCGTCGATCCGCGGAGACCGGCTCGGCGGGCAGGGTTGCATGTGTCTGAGCTCACGTGTCGCGGGCTTCGGCCCGACGGACGATGGAGACGTATACGACGGCGGCGATGATGGCAAAGCCGAACCACTGGAGCGCGTAGCTCAAATGGTTGCCCTCGGAAAAGGACAGGTCGGGTTCGATGCGATGGGGAAGAGAGGATGAATCGGATCCGGCGCGAGGGCGGCCGATACCAGCGCCCTCACTGCCGGCAGGCGTAAGCTGCAGGACGACCGGAAGCAGGTTGTAGGGCAATGTCTGACTGATGGCCTCGACATCAAGTCGGTACCAACCGGTTTGTGTGTCCTCCGGGACGGCGGAGATTGCGCCATCGGGCCGGCGGCGGGTGGGTTGCAGGTTTCCGAACTGTGGACCGATTTGTTGTTCGTCGAAGACACGCCATGTGGCTGGATTGGCCTCGCCATGCGGGATCCAGCCGCGGTTGACCAGGACGGCATTTTCGGCGCCGGCGATGCGCAGGGGCGTTACGAGATGGTAGCCGGGCTGGCCGGCATAGCTTTGATTGCGGATGGCGACCTGGCGAGCGTAGTCGAATTCGCCAGTCGCAACGGCCTGGCGGTCGCGGAGATCTCCCGCGGGCAGAGGCGCGTCGGAGAGCTGTATGGGGGGCGCGGCGAGGGCGACGCGGCGCTGCTGGTTGAAGGCCCGCCTTTGTTCGAGACGGTCGAGCTGCCAGAGGCCGAGCGCGGCCATCGCGGCCATGGCCAGAAGAATGATAAAGGTGGGCAGGATCCGGCGGCGGCTGAAAAGGAGCGCGAGAGTGGCTGCCGTTTCACGGGCAAACAGGGCGGCCTCGGCCGCGCCCGGCGGCCGTTGCGCCGCGGGTGTATCGGGCAGCCGGGCCATTACGAGCTGCCTCCGGCGGGGGCGGGGCGTTGCCCATTGCCTGGCGCGGGACTTTCGGCTGGCGCGGGTGGCCTGGTCATCAAATAGAGCAGCATCGCACCAGCCATCAGGAGAAGGGAGATTATGCCACCGAGAACGGCCTGCCAAGGGAAGGCTTTGGGCAGAATCTCATCCTGAAAGCTGACAACCTGCGGTGGTTCACAGGGCGGGGCAGAGGACGCGGGCTGCTGGGCGGCGACGCTGCCGGCTGGTCCACAGCCGGGCGAGGCGATACGAACCTGAACTGTCCAGTTGCCCTTCTGCGAGGGCTCAAAGGAGGCTTCGTAGAAGAGCTTGTTGAGCGCGTCGTCGTGGGTGGCTCGGGCGCTGAGGGTGGCGCCACTCTCCTGGTGCAGTAGCTCAACGATAATGTATGCGTCGAGGACGGGTCCTCCGGCGAGGCCGGTGGCGTCGCCTTCGACATTTTCGGTAAGGGCGATGGTCACGTGGTACTCGCCGACCTGAGGGGGTTCGGGATCGGACCAGACGTAGACGCGGAAGGGGCCTGCGGGCACGTTGTTGAGGTGCTGGAGGCCGACGCCGCCGTGCGCCAGAAGGGGGCTTGGCAGGAGGAGGCCGGTCAACAGGAGAAGCGCGAGCAGTCGTGTGTGGATGGTATGTTGTGAATTACGCATTTTGTTTGCCGGGAATCGCAGGCTCGGCGCCTGCGGGGTCGAGCGGCACGAATAGGGCCGCTGAAGGCCGGGCCGCGGCCACTAACTGCAGGCCACGGCGGTGGGGCGGCTCTCGTCAGCGCGATTGTGTAGGCGCATCACGGGGGGATGCGGCCTTCGGGAATGGGCTTTGTGTTCGGCGGTCATCAGGAGGCGGGCCAGCAGGGCCAGCGCGGCGATGACATACATCATGCTGCCCGGAATCCACATAATGAGGCCGCCCCAGATCTGATCATCGAGGACGCTCAAGCCGTAGAGACGCGGCACTGATTCGTAGTAGGGATAGATAGGCGTTGCCGCGAAGGAGAGGGCGACGCCGAGCAGCATGTTGGGTGGGATCATCGCCAGCACGTAGGCGACGCGCATCCACTGGGCCGGTTTGGGATGGAAACGGGGGGCGGCGGCGGTGACGTGCCACCAGAAGAGCAGGGCCGCGCCGACGAATGTGAAGTGCTCCAGACGGTGGACAGCCGGGAAGCGGAGGGCGAGACTGTAGGCGTTGCCGTCGTGCCAGGCGAAGAAGACGAGGACGTAGATTGCCCAGGCGCTGGACGGGGCGGTTGCCTTGAGAAGACCGTGGCTGAGGAAGGCGTCCCTGGCCAGCCAGGCTGTCAGGCGGCGAAAGGCGGCGGAGAGTGAGGCGCGCAGGCGGGAAGGCAAGGCCCACAGAAAAGTTGGGAAAGGGTTGGCCAGGAGCAGAAGGGGCGGCGCGACCATCATCAGGAGGAGATGTTGCACCATGTGGGCGGAGAACAGCTGTCCGCTCATGACATCGATAGGGGATAGCAGGGCCAATGCCAGCGCAAGGATGCCCCCGGTGTAGGAAGCGAGGCGCCAGTGGTTGGCGAATCGGCCGTCGCTGCGGCGCCGCAGTCTCAGCCAACCGGTGTAGTGGAGCGCGGCCAGCAGGATCAGCGGGACCAGGACCTCGGGGCGGAGGTCCCAGGAGAGGAGGAGCGCTTTCGTTAGCGGGTTCATCTGCGATTGGGTTCGGTCGTACGGTACGAACGTCGCCGGGCAGGCGCTTCAATCAGTGGGGCACGTCGATGGTCGTTCCGATCAGGTAGATCGCCGGATAGAAGAAGATCCACACAAGGTCCACATAGTGCCAGTAGATTGCGCAGGCTTCGACGCCCCAGTGTCGTTCGCCGGAGAAGTGGCCTTTGCGGCCCAGCCACCAGACATTGAGGATCAGGATAACGCCGGAGAGGACGTGCAGGGCGTGCATGCCGGTCATGCCGAAGACAACAGCGCCGAAAACGCCGTCCGTCGGTTTGAGATGGCCTTTAACGATGCCGGGGAACATGCCCCATTCCCAGACGACGACGCCAACGAGAAAGGCGGTGCCAAGAAAGGCGGTTATGAGAAGGCTGGTGAGGAAGTCGGTCCTTTTGTCGTTGGCGATAGAGACTTCGGCGCGGTTCATGAAGTAGCTGCTGAGGAGGAGAACGACAGTGACGATAAGACCGGCGAACTGGTCCAACTCGGGCCGGACGACTTCGCCGTGGGGGCCGCGCCAGAGGTAGAAGCGCGTAACCAGCAGGGCGAGGAAGAGGAAGGCTTCGGAGGCGAAAAACAGCCACATGCCAAGCCGGTTGCGGCGTGTGTTCTCGAGGTAGGTTGCCAGGCCAGAATCGCCAGCGTGGTGATGATCATCGGCGGCGTGGCCGTGTTCGGGGCCATGCTCGATAGCGGTAGCGGTCATCAGTGTTCATCCTCCGACCAGATGCTGCGGATGTGCATGAAGTAGTTCACGACGAGGATGCCCTTCAACAGAGCCAGGATCATCAGAATGGCGAAGGAGTCGAAAGGCGGGGTAATCGCGGCATAGTATTCGACGATCGTCAGGATGGCAAGGATGACGGCGACGATGATTCCTTCGCGATAGATGGCTGATTTTCGTTTGGTGCGGCTTTGTTCACTCATTTGGACTCTCTTCTCGATGCAGACGCGTCAATGCGAAGGCTACCTGGCAGGCGGCGCCTGAGAGGTTAATCATCTCCTGTTGAGGCCGTGGTTACATAACCTGCGTCTGCGAGGCCGTAGTCGTAGGGTTCGCCCACCACGTGCAGGGGAGCGGGGAAGCTGTGTTCGGGCACAGGCGACGGGATTTGCCATTCGGGCGAACGGGAACGCCAGGGGTTGTCACCGGCAGCCACGCCGACTTCGGCGCTCTGAAAGAAGTTCCAGAGCATCAACATGACACCGAAGGCGATGGCGAACCCGGCGATCGTGACGGCCATCTGCCAGTTTTCGATCTGACCGGCGCCCAGGGTTGGATCATAGTCTGCGATACGGCGCCGCATCCCCATGACGCCCACGCCCATTTGGCCCAGGGTCTGCACCCAGAAGGCGGGGGTCATAATGAAGAAGTGGATCTTGCCGAGCGTTTCGTTGTACATGCGCCCGGTCACTTTGGGGAACCAGTAGTAGAGCGCGGCGAAGAACGGGAAGACAAAGCCGCCGAACATGGTGGCGTGAAAATGGCCGACCACAAAGTAGGAGTCGTGCAATGGGAAGTCGGTAGGCACGGTCGCCAGGATGGGACCGGTGAGGCCGCCGATCAGGAAGACGCTGATGGCCCCGAGCACGAAGAGCATTGGTGTATCGAAGTGGACCTTTCCGCCCCAGATTGTGCCGAGCCAGCTGAAGAATTTGACGCCTGTGGGGATGGCTACGAGCAGCGTTGCGTACATGAAGGGGATGCGCAAAATGTCGTTATAGCCGGAAACGAACATGTGGTGGCCCCAGACGAGGAAGCCGACGATGGCAATCGCCATACTGGAAAGGGCGATCCACTTGTATCCGAACAGGGGTTTGCGCGAGAAGACGGGCAGCAGCTCGCTGACGATACCCAGGCCGGGCAGGACAAAGATGTAGACGGCCGGGTGGCTGTAGAACCAGAAGAGGTGCTGGAACAGGACGGGGTCGCCGCCGCCGACCATTGGGCTGACTTCGCCGAGGATGCCGCGGGGGTCGAAGAAGCCCATACCGAGTGCGCGCTGGACGGAGACCATGAGGAAGCTGGTGCCGATCAGCTGCGTGGCGGTGAGCTGAATCAAGCTGGTGGCGAAAACGGCCCAACAGAAGATGGGCATACGGAAAAGGCTCATGCCCTCCGGTCTCATACGCAGGAGGGTAACGAACAGGTTGAGAGAGCCGACGATGGAGGACAGGCCGATGGCGAAAACGCCCAGGAAGAAGAGCTGATAGCCGATTGGGCCGCGTGCGCTCAGGGGCGGATAGGCAGTCCAGCCTGCGTCCCAGCCGCCGATGAAGAGGCTGAGCAGGAGGAGAATGCTGCCGGGCACGTTGAACCAGAAGCCGAGCGCGTTGAGGCGCGGAAATGCCATGTCGTCGGCGCCGATCATGAGGGGCACGAGATAGTTGGCCATGCCGCCGACACCGAGGAGGATGGCGAAGATCATGATCATGCCGTGCATGCCGATGAAGCTGTTGTAGAGGTCGAGGCCGAGGAACTGGAGGCCGCTGCGGGCCAGCTCCGTACGGAAGATCATGGCGACAGTTCCGCCAACCATGAGGAGAAGGATGCCCCAGACTGTGTATTGTACGCCGATAACCTTGTGGTTGTAGTCGACGCTGAAGTAGCGGGTCCAGGCCGGTTTGTCAACAGGGGGCCCGTGGTGGAGGGGAGTCGGGATGCCCTTGGTCCACTTGAGCCAGTCGTCGAGTGAGCCGACGCCGAGGAGGAAGCCGATGATGCTGCAGACGGCTCCGACGGTCCAGGCGGGTTCGGCGGCCCAGGCTTCCCAGCCGAGCAGGATGCGCACGGCGCAGGTCAGCAGCATGCCGATGACCATGCCGAGGACCTGGCCAAGGAGGCCGCGAGCGATTCCTAAGGTGAAGAGCGACATAAAGAATCTCCTGGCAAGAAAATCGGAGCCGAAAACGGACAGCGGCGGTGTTCGGGAAAGTCCGGCCCCAGCCGCGGGAAGTAGATTACTCCTGGGCCTGGGCGAGTTGTTCAGACTGCCAGAGCTGGAAATCTTCGGCAGAGACAACGCGAACGGTGGCCAACATACCGCTATGATTTGTGCCGCAGAGCTCGGCGCAGCGCAGCACGTATTCCCCTATGACGGTAGGGGTAAAGCGCACGTGTGTGACCATACCGGGGACGGAATCCTGCTTGACACGGAATTCCGGCACCCAGAAGTTATGGAGGACGTCGTCGGACGTCAGGTCCATGCGGATGGGCGTGTCAACGGGCAGGACCAGGTCGGCCGTGACCGCGCCTGATTCGGGATAGGTGAAGAGCCAGCTCCACTGCCGTCCCTCAGCGTTTACGACGTATTCATCAGGATTCGGCCTGGACAGGTCGATCAGCATTGTGGTTGAGATCCAGGCGAAATAGATGACGACAAAGCAGGGAACGACGGTCCAGATGATCTCCAGGGTACCGTTGCCGTGGATGTGTTCGCCGTCGCCTTCATCGCCGCGGGCGCGGAAGACGATCAGGGCGTAGCACATGAAAACGGCGACGAGGGCAAAGAGGAACGCGATCAGCCAGATATGCAGATCGAAGAGATAGTCGATTGGGCCTGCTTCGAGGACGGCCGCGGCGGGTTTGAGGAGTACGCTATCCAGCACCCAGTAAACGACAAAGGTACAGATCACGATCAACACGGTTGCGATGCCAAAGTGTCGACGGTTCTTGGCCATTCGGTTATCCTCAGGTATCCCGGTCCGGGTCGTCTCAATCCTGTGCCTGGCGGGGCGCGAATTGGACGCGCGGCGCAGGCGTTGCAGGGGCGGGTATCTCGCCCGAACGACATTGTACAAAAAGGCACAAGACCTGTCAAAGAAGCAGGGGACGCGGGGACGCAATAGAATAGGGGAATGCATAGGGAATTGCATAGGGGAAAGTGGCGGATGCCAGCGCAAGGCAGCCGGTTTTGCGTGAACGGCGGCGTACGGGGAGACAAGGGGTTTTTCGCCGAGGGTCTCGGCAAAGAGCGCAGTGGTGAGGTTGCCATTTTGGTGGGAGGGGGATATATTTGAATGTGGCTATACGCAAGATCAATTGACAGACGCGCCTGTGGACGGGCATTGAATCGGGGGGTTGCCAGATGAGTGAGAATTCGACCGAGGGAGCACTTGAAGTGGAGGTCGATCCCGGCGGAAGCGTTGCGCCTGCATTAAGAGCGACAAGCGCGCTCGGGGACGCGATCGCTGAGTTCGAGGAACAGATGGTCCGCAAGGGGTTCAGCGAAAACACGATCAAGGCCTTTGCCAATGATCTCAAGATACTTCGAACGTTTATGGACAGTTCGGCGGTATTGCGGGAGATTCAGACGCAGCATCTTGAGGACTTTCTGGTGTGGATGCAAAGTGAGCGAGGGCGGCCATGCAGCGCCAAGACGCTTTCGCGGCGCATTACGACGTTGAAGGTGTTCTTTTCGTGGTTGCACGGCGCTGGCGCGATCGGCACGGACCCGGCTGAGCCGATTATTCAGCATTCGGTGCGGACGCCGCTGCCCGTAATCCTGAGCAACGAGGAGGCCAGCCGGCTGCTCCGTGTGTGCCAAGACTGGTTGTGGGACAGGGACAGGGCGGACGCCAGGCCCTATGTGCTTGTCAGTTTGCTGTTGCAGACAGGCATCAAGAAGAGCGAGGCGGTCAAGATCCTGTTAGAGGATATCGGGCGCAGCGATCCGCAGCAGCCTACGGTGTCGATTCGGTACGAGGAGGAGCGTTACGCGCACAAGAATCGACAGCTGCCGTTGAACACGTATTATCTGGGGGCGCTTGACCAGTACCTGGAGCAGTATAAGCCGGAGAACTTCCTGTTTGAGTGTACGGCGCGCAATTTGGAGTATGTGCTGGATGAGGCGGGCACGCGAGCCGCCATCCGGCGCGTCCAGGTTGGATTTGAGACGCTGCGTTGGACCAGCGCGGTCCGGGATTACAGGCAGGGGATGAAGGACGAGAGTCTGCGGGTGAAGATGGGGTTGAGCAAGGTCTCCTGGCGGGAAACGGGCCAGAAGATTCAGCGGCTGGCGGGTCAGCCGTAGGATTGCGCGTGGCGGGGAAGCGCCGCGGGGCGGGCGTATGGAGGATCGACGGGGGGACTACAGTGGTCAGTGGCGGGCGGGGAGGCGCCGCGGGGCGGGCAAATGGGAGGCAGGGCACAATGGAGTAATTCTCAGACTGCCTCTGGGAACGGACACTGAATCCTGCAGCCCGCTTCTCCTGACCACCCAAAACCTGGGCTGCTCCTTATCGTTCTGGGCCGGGCGCGGTTTTGGCCAGGTTGCCCCATTCCTGTAAAGAGAGTGTTTCGGCGCGGCGGCGGGGATCGATGCCGGCTGTTCGCAGCCAGCGGCTTACGTCTTTCTTGGGGGAGGAGAGGCCGGCGCTAAGGCTGTTGCGCAGTTGTTTGCGACGTTGGCCGAAACCCGCGCGCGCGATGCGGAAGAAGTGGGCCGGGTCCACATCGGGGACGGCTGGTTGCGGGCGCAGATCGAGACGGAGGAGGGCGCTGTCCACTTTGGGGCGCGGAAGGAATGCGCCGGCGGGCACTGTGTGCAGCACGTCCGGGCGGGCGTAAAACTGAACGCTCACGGCGAGAAGGGACATGCCGCCGGGCTGAGCGACGATGCGCTGGGCGACTTCCCGCTGGACCAGAAGAACTGCCAAGACGGGAGGGCAGTCCGTTTCCAGGAGGCGCCTGAGGACAGCGCTGGTGATGTAGTAGGGAAGGTTGGCGACTACCTTGTAGGTCTGGGCGTCCAGGTCGAGGCCGGTGTTTCGGGGCGCGTTTGCACTGACGAGATCGGCGGGGTTGAGCTCGAGAATGTCGCCGTGGACGAAGGAGACGCGGGGTTGGCCGGCGAACTGTTCGCGCAGGATGGGGATGAAGCGTTGGTCGAGCTCGACGGCGACGACGCGGCCGGCGCGCTGGGCGAGATGATGGGTGAGCGCGCCAAGGCCGGGGCCGATTTCAAGAACGGTATCTGAGGCATCGAGGTTGGCGGCGGCTGCGATGCGGGCGAGGTGGGAGGAGTCGATGAGGAGGTTCTGCCCGAGGGACTTTTTGAGGTTGAGATTGTAACGGCGGACCAGTTCGAGTGGGGAGGGCGGGTTGTTATTCATCCTCCAGGCTCAGGACAGTCATAAAGGCCTCTTGCGGGATTTCAACTGAGCCGACCATTTTCATGCGCTTTTTGCCCGCCTTCTGGTTTTCGAGCAGTTTGCGCTTGCGGGTCACGTCGCCGCCGTAGCATTTGGAGAGGACGTCCTTGCGAACGGCTCTCACGTTGGCGCGGCTGATAACTTTGTTGCCGATGGCTGCCTGGATGGGCACGACGAACTGTTGACGCGGGATAATGTCCTTCATCTTGCTGACCATGCGCTGCCCTTTGGTATAGGCATTGTTGCGGTGCGTGATAATGCTGAGGGCGTCAACCGGTTGGCCGTTGACGAGGACGTCGAGTTTGACCATATCGGAGGCCTGGTACTCTTCCAGGACGTAGTCCATGGAGGCATAGCCGCGCGTGCGGGCCTTGAGTTCGTTGTAGAAGTCGACGATGATTTCGGAGAGAGGGATCTGGAAGGTAAGCTCGACGCGTTTGGTATCGAGCCAGAGCTGGTTTTTGACGCGGCCGCGGCGGCCCGTCACCATTTCGAGGATGGGGCCGATGTACTCGGCAGGTGTGTAGATCTGGAGGCCGCACCACGGTTCTTCGATGCGGTCGATCTCGGTGGCGTCGGGCAGGTCGGCGGGACTTTCGAGCAGGAATTCGTCGCCAGAGTTTGTAACGACACGGTAGGCTACCGAAGGTGCGGTGAAGATGATGTCGAGGTCGTACTCTCGCTCAAGCCGTTCCTGAACGATTTCCATGTGGAAGAGGCCGAGGAAGCCGAGGCGGAAGCCGAAGCCGAGGGCCTGGCTGGTTTCGGGCTCAAAGGTGAGGGCGCCGTCGTTGAGGCGCAGTTTTTCGAGGGCGTCACGGAGATCGTGGTAGTCGTCGGAGTCGGTAGGGTAGAGGCCGGCGAAGACCATCGGTTTCATGGGCTCGTAGCCGGGCAAGGGCTCCGTTGCCGGATCGGACGCAAGCGTGATCGTGTCGCCGACGTCCAGATCCTGGACGCTTTTGAGGCCGGTTGCGATATAGCCTACCTCGCCGGCTGTCAGTTGGGCGGCTTTGACAGGGGCGGGCGTCAGGATGCCGATTTCGATGGGGTCGATGCGCTGATTGCCGGAGATTGCGAGCAGGGGTTGGGCGGCGGCGATGGCGCCGTTGACGACGCGGACATAGGCGACGACACCTTTGTAGGGGTCGTAATGGCAGTCGAAGATGAGCGCTTGCAGCTTTTCGGAGGCATCTCCCTGCGGCGGGGGGACCTGCTTGACGACCTCTTCGAGCACCTCTTCGATATTGACACTGTCTTTGGCACTGATTCGAAGGATGTCGGAGGCCGGAACGGCGAGAAGGTCCTCGATATCGCGGGCGACTTCGTCGGGTACGGCGGCGGGCAGGTCGATCTTGTTCAGGACGGGGACGATTGTGAGGTCGAGTTCCATCGCGGCCAGGAGATGGGCGACGGTCTGGGCCTGGATGCCCTGGGAGGCATCGACGACGAGGACGGCGCCTTCACAGGCTTGGAGGGCGCGTTTGACTTCGTAGGTGAAATCTACGTGTCCGGGTGTATCGATCAGGTTTATTTCAAAGTCGGCGGAGGGTCCGCCATCTGCCTGGCGGCGGTAGATCATGCGGACGGCGCTGGCTTTGATTGTGACACCTTTTTCGCGTTCCAGATCCATCGAGTCGAGAAGCTGCTCCTTCATTTCGCGGTCGGTCACGGTGCCCGTGTGTTGAATGAGGCGGTCGGCCAGCGTGCTTTTGCCGTGGTCGATATGGGCGATGATGCAGAAGTTGCGAATGTGATCCAGGTTCATGGGATAGACGCTATCGGTGTCCGGCACGGGTTTGGCTGCAACGGGAACATAGTATACTACATGGCGTTCGGCGCCGGTTTTTGAATCTCATTGTTCTTGCGCTGGCTTCAGCGAAGGAGTCATTTTGTATCCGTCACTGCCTCTTGGTCCGCTTTCACTGCCAACGGCGCAGATTCTGGCGATTGTCGCGGCCTGGTTCGGGTTGTCCTTTATGGCGCAGGTTGGCAGGCGACTGCGCCTGGATACGGACATGATCTGGAATCTGGGCACGATAGGGTTGGCCGCGGGGGTCATTGTAGCCCGGCTGGCGCATGCAGTCCAGTTCTGGGAGGTCTATCGCGCGGAGCCGTTGCTCCTGGCAAGCATCCGGCCCGGCGGGCTCTTGTTGTGGCCGGGGGTCGTCGGGGCAGCTGTTGCGGGGTATTTGTACCTGATCCGGGTCGGGGCAGATCCCAAGCCGGTTGGGGTTGCGGCAGCTTTTGGGCTGCTGGCGGGCGGGGCGGTGTTGGAGGTTTCGAACTTTCTGACGGGCGCTGTGGTGGGCACTGCCGTCGAGCCGGGGCGCGCGTTGTGGGGGGCGCTGGCCCTTTTTGGAGGCACGTCCGAGCTGGCCGCGTCCGGGGGGAGTGTTGTTCGTCATCCCGTCGCGCTGTACCGGGCGGTGGGCATGATGGCCGCTGTAGGCGGTTTCTTGCTTTGGGGCAGTTGGGACAGGCCGTTCCGAGTTGCGGTTCAGGCGGCGCTGGCCTATGCGTTGCTGCGGCTGGGGGTTGATGGTTTTGCTTCGGATATGCGGCTACTGGGGTCGGTGCGGTTCACGCAGGCGGCGGCGTTGGTGGTGGCGTTGGGGGCGGCCGCTATCCTGGCGCGGAAGGGGGGCAACACGGTTCATGAGCAAGCGGGTGGCGGACGGGAAGGGACGGGCAGTTCGTCCCATGGGCCGGACTAGCGCACAAGAAATGGCAACCGCGCCGGGAAAGACGGAGAGGGCCCTATGGTTTTGTCGGTGATGGGAACTGCTGGGTGACGAACAGGATGCCTGATTCGATGGCGATCTGGGCGGGTGAAGAGGCCAGTGTGTTGCTGACGCCGCGTGTGCTGCCGAGACGAAGAGTAGCGTTGTGAAGAGGGTATTCGAGTCCCCGGTAGGTAACGCCGGTCACCTCCTCACTCAGAGCGACGGCACTGACGTATGCGCCGGTGGGGCCGGTCAGGGTTAGTGTTTGGGGTCCGCGCAGGACGCGTGCGAGCTGGTCTCCTTCGGCGATGGCGATGGGCGCCGACCCGGCTCGTTGAGCGAGGAGGAGGAGGTTGGCGAGCGTTTGGTCGAGGCGTCCGCCGACGGCGCCGAGCAGGAGGATTTCAGTTGCGCCATCGCGGACCGCTCGTGCGATCGCCAGCTCCAGGTCGGTGGCGGCTTTGGCTGCGGCGTGTCTTTCAATCGCGGCGCCTTGTTGCCGGAAGCGCGTGAGGAGGGGTTCGTCGATGCTATCCATGTCGCCGACGATGACATGGGGGGCAAGGTCGAGGTCCTCCAGATGGCGGGCTCCGCCGTCGGCGGCGATGCGATAGTCGTCCTCGCGCAGCCAGCGCGCCAAGACATGGTAGTTTTCAATCTCTCCGTTTACGAAGATAACGGCCCGCACTATTCTCCACCTAATCTACAAAAAAGCCTGCCAGGCGAATATCGTCAGCATGATGAGGCTGAACGCGAACTGCACGACCATGGCGAGAAGAAAGCCGCCGACATAGCCTTTTACGGCACGGGTTGCGGCGGCCTTGCTGCGTTGCGGATGCTGGGGGTCGGCGCCTTCCACAGTCGCGGCGTTCACCTGGGCGCGGCGGTATTCCATGACCCACAGCGCGGAAACTGAGCCGATGGCGGCGCCGATGAATGCGCCGACGACGGGGATGCTGGCGAGCAGGATCGCGCCGAGGAGCCCGCCGAGAATGGAGACAGCGATAGAACGCCAACCGGCGCCCGATTTCCGGCTGCTGAGGAAACTCAGCCCCAGATCGGCGGCCCAGGAGATGATGGTGAGGATGGCCAGGACGAGGAGGGTGGGCCAGCCGACGCGGATGAAGCCGTCGGCCCAGGCCCAGGCGAATGCGCCGAGCCAGATCAGGAGCGGTCCTGGCAGGACGGGAACCATCGCGCCGACAATGCCGAGAAACAGAAGCAGGTAGGCGATTACAAAGAGCAGATTGGAGGAGAGAAGGCTAAGGAAGTCAGTCACCGCGATCTACTCCGCGACACGGGCGAGGCCGTCCACAACTTTGAGGGGGATGACAGTGTCTGCCGCAAAGAGTGGGGGCACGTCAAGGTCGAGACGTTCGTAGAGGGTGGACGGGACGCTAATGTCGGCGAGAAAGAGGCGTCCGCAGGCGGCGCGGGCGCGCTGGTGCAGGAGGCCGAGTTTTGGCAGGGCCAGGGTCATGGTTGCGGCGGCGGAGATGTGCGGATCGTAAAGGGCGCCGCTGGTGGTGTCGAGGCCGCTGGGCGCGTCAAGACTGAGGATCGGCGCGACACTGCTGTTCGCGAGATGAATCAGGTCTGCGGCGCGGCCGCGGGGTTTTCCGGAGAGGCCGTGGCCAATGAGTGCGTCAATGACCAGGTCGGCAGGGGGGAGCTCCCAGCCTTCCTCTGCCCAGGCGAGGGGCGCGTGCATTTGCTGCAAGATCGACAGCTGACTCTTCGTCACGCCTGGGGGCAACTCTGAGGGAGGATGGGTGAGGACGATTTGGACCCAGGCGCCCCAGTTGAGGAGATGTCGGGCGGCGACCAGGCCGCCGCCGCCGTTGTTGCCGGGGCCGGCAAGCACGACGATAGGCCGGTCGAGGAGAGCCTCTTCGTCATCCTCGCTGCCGAGGAGCCGTCCGGCGAGCAGGGCCAGATTGCGGCCGGCGTTCTCCATCATTTGGAGCGGCAGGATGCCATATTTCTCCACCATCAACCGGTCCACTTCCTTCATCTGTTCTGTAGTCAGGGCGGGCAGGTTCACGGTTGGGGTTCCGGAGATAGCGGCGGCAGAAGGAGGTAGCTTAGCAGCCAGCAAGCGAGGGCCGGTATGATGATGGTGCTGGTCCACATATGAACTGACCAAGTTGTGCCTGTCGTTGTGAGGAGGACGGCGTAGTAGCCGGCATATAGCAGGAATGGGATGGTGGGCGCAAGCCAGCGGACGGATTCGGGGCGGCGGCTCGGTTGGGCGCGCCAAGCCAGGTAGTCCACAGCCAGGGCTGCCGCTGCCATGCCGAGCGCCAGCCAGATCATGCGGGGCTGTTCGTAGTCGACGATGGTGGCGCCCAGGATGGCCAGCCCGAGGGCGGTGGCGACGGCTCCCAAGGGCAGCCGCCAGCGGCGGAGGGCCAGGAGGATGGGTCCTGTCAGGGCGGCGGCGGTAAGGATGGCGCCGACCAGGCCGGCGGTCTTGCCGAGATCATCGTGGAAGTAGCCGCGGCCCGTTCCAGGCGTACCGAGCTGAACTGTCACGGGAAAGAAGAACATCATGAAGAAGGTGAGGGCGGCGAGAAAGATGCCCAGTGAGAGGACTGCGGGGGCGAGTAGTCGCCAGCCGGCGTCTTTATCGCGGCGCCGCCAGGCGGCGCGCAGCGGGCCGGTGACAGTAAGGCCGATGCCGATGCCGAGCATGATGTGTGTTGGGCTGAACAGGGCTTCGATACCTTCTTCGATGCCGAAGAGGATGTGCCATACCATGTCGCTGACGCCGCCGGCGGCGAAGATGAAGAGGCCGACTCCTGTGAGGCGATAGCCGCGGGGCACCGCAAGGGGCAAGGGGTAGCCTTGCATCAGGTTGGAGATTGTCGCGGCGGCGAAAGTAATCGCAACCAGCAGGTAGCCGGTGTAAAAGAAGGCGTGCCATATTGTGAAGAAGGATTCGTCAACGCGACCATGGTTGTGGGCCCATCCGTCGAGATAGAGGCCGCCCACGAAGAGGGCGCTCAGGGCAGACATGAGCCAGTCTAATTTCAGGCCGGAAACGGACATGGAACGCGGCGCGGCGGCGTGCCGCCCGGCGGGGGGAGGTGCGATGGTGTCTGACAGTATTGATTCGCTCATCGTCGACATTCCACTGATCAATACGGTTGGCCTGAATTTGGGTTTCAGTGTAACCGAACAGCCGATGCGCGCAAAGCGGACGCGGATCCTCGCGGCGTAGGGACTGCGGGGGAGGGGCACGGTGGAGGGCATCGGCAGATTGATCCGCGAAGGGACGCGATGGGGCGCGAAGAAGGGCAACTGCGAAGGGCAACACCTTTTTGATCCACGGAGGGACTCGGAGAGGCACGGAGCAGGGCAACGGCAGACGGCAACCCCAGGTTGATCCGCGAAGGGACGCGATGGGGCGCGAAGAAGGGCAACACCTTTTTGATCCACGGAGGGGCATGGAGAAAGGCAGAGGAACTGCGGGGAGGGGGCGTAATTCTCATGGGGCAACGTTATGGGGGGGCGGGGCAGAATGGGCGGAAGTTTGAGGCTGGCTGCGGGGATTCACGATGAGGCATGCAGCCCGCTCCTCCAGGCTACTCCAACTTCAGACAGCACGCTCCGAGAGGGCTGGGTTTGAAAGGAATTGGCGCCGGTGGTATCCTACCGATATAGCCCTACCTGATGGACGAACATGGAGGCGTTCGCCTCTTCCAAGGGAAGCGTATGGACTGGATTCTGGACCACGCCAGGCCGGCGGTGGAGTTGGCCCTGGCTGAGGATATCGAGGGTGGGGACGTGACCACGCTGGCAACGATTCCAGGCGGGAAGCAGGCGAGGGGTCGTTTTTTGGCCAAGGCTGCGGGCGTCGTGGCCGGGCTGGATGTTGCAGGACTGACGTACTCAATACTTGCGGATAGTCAGGCGATTGGAGATTTGGCGAGGCCCGAAAAGTCGGGGAGTGAGGGTGATGGATCGGCGCACGCGACTGCAGCCGGCAATCGACAGCCGGTTTCGTTCCGCCCCTGCGTCGGGGACGGGGCGGCGGTCGCGGCGGGTACCGAAGTTGCTTGGGCCTCCGGCTGCGCACGCACACTTTTGACGGCGGAAAGGGTGGCGCTGAACTTTCTGCAGCGAATGTCGGGCATTGCCACGTTGACGAGGCGCTATGTTGAGGCGGCCCGAGGCTCCGGCGCGGTGATTCTGGATACGCGAAAGACTGTGCCAGGACTGAGGCTTTTCGACAAAAGGGCGGTGGCGTTGGGGGGAGGAAGCAACCACCGCTTTGGCCTTTTTGATATGGCGCTGGTCAAGGACAATCACATTGCGGCCGCCGGCGGGATCGCGCCGGCCGTTAAGGGGATACGGAGTCGATACAAGGGCCTGGCTATCGAGGTTGAAGTGGCGGATTTTGCCCAGTTGGAGGAGGCGCTGACGCTTGACGTAGACCGCATTTTGCTTGACAATATGGTACCGGAGCAGATTAGGAAGGCGGTCAGGATTGCCGCGGGCCGCACGCCGCTTGAGGCTTCAGGCGGCGTGGTTTTGGAGAACGTTGCGGAGATTGCGGCGACGGGCGTGGACTACATTTCGGTTGGGGCGCTTACGCATTCGGCGCCGGCGCTGGACATCAGTTTCGATTTGGAGATGGCGGGGTAGCTGAGAAGAGTACCCACTTTCTGGGACGGCAGTGGTCAGTGGTGGGAGGGAGTGAGGTGGCAACTATGACTGGGACAACGTTGGAAAACAGATTGGCGGAGATCACCGACGCCAAGTTGATGTATGAAGCGCTGGCGCGGAAGCTTAGCGATGTAGCGCTGGACGTTGAGTTGCGGATCAAGGCGGAGCTGGCGGCGGAGATCAACCGTCTGAAGAAGGAGCGCAACGCGGTTATTCTGGGGCACAACTATATGGAAGCGGTCCTCTTTCATTCGATTCCGGACTTTGTCGGCGATTCGCTGTTTCTGAGCCGGATGGCGGCTCAGACGGATCGAGACGTGATCATTTTCTGCGGCGTGGAGTTCATGGCGGAGACCGCCAAGATTCTCAGCCCGGACAAGACCGTGCTGCTTCCCGCCGAGAAGGCGGGCTGCTCGCTGGCGGCCAGCATCACCGCCGAGGATGTGCGGGAGCTGAAGGAGCGGTTTCCCGGCTTGCCGGTGGTGACCTATGTGAATACGTATGCTGATGTGAAGGCGGAGACAGATATATGCTGCACGAGCGGCAATGCGGTGGCCGTGGTCAACTCTCTGGATTCTGACAGGGTTATCTTTCTGCCGGATGAGTACCTGGCGAAAAACGTGGCCGAGGAGACGGGCAAGCAGATCATCTTCCCGGTTTCAGCCGGGCCCGACTCCGGGCATGACGACGGGGGCGTGTCGACGCCCATCTCGTTGGATTTGGAAGGGGGAGGCGCCCGCGACCGGGAGACGGGTCATCCGATCATTCCGCTGGATGGGGAGGATTTCGACCTGATCGGCTGGCATGGCCGCTGTGAGGTGCATGACAAGTTTACGGTGGATGACATCCGGCGGGTGCGCGCCGAGTATCCGGATGTTGTGATCCTGTCCCATCCGGAGTGCAGCCCGGAGGTCGTGGCAGCATCGGACTTCACCGGCAGCACGACGGCGATGATACGGCACGTTGAGGAGACGGACGCGCCCCGCTATCTGCTTCTGACGGAATGCTCGATGGGGGACAACATTATCGGCGCAAATCCGGAGAAGGAGATGCTGCGACTTTGCTCGGTGCGGTGCCCTCACATGGGCCAGATCACGATGGAGGATACGCTGGCGGCGCTAGAGAAGATGCAGTACGAGATCAGCGTTCCCGAGGAGATTCTGGCGCGGGCGGCGCTGTCTGTGCAACGGATGGTGGAGATCGGTTAGCCCTGCGGGGATACTTGCCGAGTTTTGATGGCAGGCAGGGGAACCCAGGGCTTACCGGACGGGGATCGGATTGCCGAGAGGGACGCGAGCAAACCCAGTGAGATCCAATGGCGGATGATCTGCTGACCTGCGACGTCCTGATCATCGGCACGGGCATTGCGGGCGCGACGACAGCGCTGGAGCTGGCAGACGCCGGCGCGGCGGTGACGCTCGTCACCCGCGGGGAAAAGCCACACAGTTCAAACACATATTTGGCGCAGGGCGGAATCATCTACGTAGGCAAGGGTGATAGCGCTGCGCTGCTTGAGGAGGACTTGCGGCGGGCTGGCGCAGGCCACTGCAATCCTGCCGCGGTCCGGATTCTGGCCGAGCAAGGGCCTGAGGCGGTGCGGGAGGTGCTGCTGAAGCGCGCGGGGGTGGAATTTGATCGCGATGGCGAGGGGGCGTTGTCGCTGGCGCTTGAGGGGGGGCACAGCCTTCCGCGAATCATCCATTCCGCGGACGCGACGGGGAAGAGTATCGAGACGGCGCTGCTTAACGCGCTGGAGAACCATCCCAAGGTGACCCTACTGACGGGGCATACCGCGGTGGATCTGCTGACGCCTGATCATCATGGCCGGAACCGGTTGGCGGTCTATGGGCGGCGGTCCTGTGTGGGCGCGTACTTGCTGGACAGGGCGAGCGGACAGGTAAAGCGGGCGATAGCCAGGTTCACGGTGCTGGCCACCGGAGGGTTGGGCCAGATCTTTCTGCGGACAACGAACCCGCGGGGCGCGCGGGGCGATGGATTGGCGATGGCGTATCGGGCGGGGGCGCGGGTGATCAACGCGGAGTTCGTTCAGTTTCATCCGACCGCGTTTTACCATCAGGGCCAGGTCCATTTTCTGGTGTCGGAGGCGGTGCGGGGCGCGGGCGCGAGGCTGGCGCACCGGGACGGGCAGCCGTTCATGCAGAATCACGCGCCGGAATGGAAGGACCTGGCGCCGCGTGATGTGGTTGCCCGTTCCATTCACCGAGAGATGTTGGCGCGCGGGGTTTCGAACGTCTACCTGGACCTGCGTTCTTACATTGACCGGGACGAAATTTTGTCGCATTTTCCGACGATTCGGGCGCGGGCGCTGGGATTTGGGCTGGATATCGAGAAAGACCTCGTGCCTGTTGTGCCAGCCGCGCATTATTCGTGCGGCGGAATCTGGGTAGATGAGTGGGGCCGGTCGACAGTGGACGGTCTGTACAGTGTCGGCGAAGTATCGTGTACTGGCGTGCATGGGGCCAACCGGTTGGCGAGCGCGTCGCTGCTGGAGGGGCTTGTATGGGGGCGACGCGCGGCCCGTCACATCGAAGCGCGGCTTGGGCCCGGCGTAGAAAGGGATGCCGGCGGCGGTGGCGGCAACTGGCCGGCCGAGGAGCGGGGTAGGGCCCAGGTCGAATTGCACAGCGCCGATGACATTCCTGAATGGAGTTACGCGGCGGACGGCGCGGCCGACCCTGCTCTGATCAGTCAGGACATGAGCGCTTTACAACAGATCATGTGGAACTATGTGGGTCTGGTGCGGACGACGCGACGGTTGGCGCGTGCTGTACGCCAGCTGCGGACGCTGGAGAATGAGATCGAGCGCTTTTACCGCAGTCAGGCGTTGACGGACGATTTGCTCGGGTTGCGCAATGCGGTGCGGGCGGCCATCATCGTCGCCAATGCGGCGTGGGCCAACCGGCAAAGTGTCGGTTGCCATTACCGCGAGTAGCGGCGGCGCGGCAGGCGCTGCGCCGGGGGTAAAGGGCAGTTGACGCGGGACTAAATGGCGCGTTTCACTGGTCCGGCTGTTCGATTGGATGGAAGCCTTGCCCGCCTTCCGCGGGGGAAAACCAGTCAAGCCGGTCGTGCAGGGCGACGACTTCGCCGAACACGAGCACAGCCGGGGCCTGGATGCCGGCCGAGTTCAAGGAACTGGCAAGTTCGGCGACGGTTGAGCGGACCACTTTCTGCTGGGCGGTGGTTGCGCTTGCGATGGCGGCGGCGGGCGAGACGGGGTCGCGGCCGTGTGCGATGAGCGCGTCGCAGATTCTGGCGGCGGAGCGGACGCCCATCATGACGATGAGGGTTGGTGTCTTGGCCATGAGAGACCAGTCGATGGCGGACTCTTCTTTGGCGGGGTCTTCGTGGCCGGTGATCACGGTAAATGCGCTTGCGAGGCGGCGGTCGGTGACGGGAATTCCGGCATAGGCGGGCGCGGCGACGGCGGCGCTGATGCCGGGCACAACTTCGAAGTTCAATCCGGCTGAGGCGAGCGCAAGGCACTCTTCGCCGCCGCGGCCAAAGACGAATCCATCTCCTCCTTTCAGACGAACAACCTGCAGGCCGGAGCGAACGCGTTCGACGAGAAGCGCGTTGATTTCGCTTTGCCGCATCACTCTTTGCCCGAAGCCCATTTTGCCGACGAAGATTCGTTCGGCCCGGGGTGGGATTTCGTCCAGGAGCCCGGGCGCGACCAGGCGGTCGTAGACGACTACGTCGGCGGATCGCAACAGGTTCAGGCCGCGCACGCTGATCAGGTCAGCGCGTCCGGGTCCCGCGCCGACGAGGAAAGCCTTGCCGGTCATTTGGCGCTGTCACTGGCGGGGTCGCGTGCGAGAGAGAGGTGCAGGTGGCTTGAAGGCCGTGGGATCATTGGTCTGGCTCCAACAGTTCTGCGATGCGGTCGCGGGTGGTTGTGGCTGCTCGCGGGCGGGCGGAAACGGTGCTGACGGAGACGATGATGTCGTCCCTGCGCAGCACGGCAGGCGAGTGGAAGTTTCCCTCGGCGGGCGCGTCGGCCACGTTTACGAGCCGGTTGTTTCTGTGAGCGGCCGACGCGATTTCGCGGTTGACGGCGCGTACGTTGGTGGCGGCGAATACGAGGCCGGCCTCGTCCACGTCGCCGTCGCGGTAGCGCCGGCGGGCCCACTCAAGTTTGCCCGATTCGGCCCAGGCGGTCAGCTGTCTGGTTGCTGAGGGGCTGATCAAGCGAACGGGGACTCCCGCCGCGAGCAGGCTGCGCACTTTGCGCTCGCCGACAGTTCCTCCGCCGACGACCACGGCGGTACGTCCGTCAAGATTGGTCAAGGTCAAGGGGAATCGCATGGCGTAGCCGCTCCTCAGCTGCGGATTCGGGAAGGCGCCGTCGGGTCGGTGTAACCGTGTAAAATTGCGCTGACGACCCTGGCGGCTTGCACGTTTTCGCGCACGTCGTGGACGCGCAGGATGTTTGCCCCGCGCTGCAAAGCCATGACATTGGCGGCGATGGTTGCCGGCAGCCTGTCTTCCACCGCGGCGCCGCCTGCCATTTTGCCGAGGAAGCCCTTGCGGGAGCAGCCGAAGAGAAGTGGATAGTCCAGCGCTTGCAGTTCGTCGAGGCGGTTGATCAGTTCGGCATGTTGGGCGGGGGACTTGCCGAAGCCGATTCCCGGATCGATGATTCGATGCCAGCGCGGCACACCGTCGCGTCGGGCAAACTCGGTCGCGGTCTTCAGGTCGCGAACGACGTCTGCGACAATGTCGCCGGAAGGGCGTCGGAGATGCAGCGCGTGGCTGTTGTCGGGAAATGCGCGGGCCGGGATGGCGCTAAGCGGGGCCTGGTTTTGCATGAGGACGAGGGGGGCGCGGCGGCGGGCCGACAGGGCGGCCATTCCTTGCGAGGCGGGCAGACCGGGCGCTGAAGGAACGCGGGAGCCCTCTTCTCCATCTTGCAACGCGGCTTCGTCCTGGCACGGCGGGAGCAGGCCTGATACGTCGTTAAGCCAGGATGCCCCGGCATCGAGGGCGGCTTCGGCGACTTCGACGCGAAAGGTATCGACCGATAGGGGCAGGTCAAAGGCTTGGCGCAGGGCGTCGATGACCGGAACGACGCGATCGATTTCCTCCGCTGCGGAAATGTCGACATGCCCGGGCCGGGTGGAGTAACCGCCGATATCGAGAACGTCTGCTCCGGCGTCGACAAATTTGCCGGCCTGGGCCAGCGCTGCGGCGACCGGATCTTGGGCCGCGGCCAGGCCATCGCCGGAGAAAGAGTCCGGCGTAATGTTGAGAATGCCCATGATGCAGGGGCGCTGGCTCCAGCGCCAGATGCGTTCAGCGACCGGCATAACGCGGGGAGGGCGGGACATGGCAAGCTGCTGCCAGAGTTGGCGTACGGTCACGTCCAACTTGGGGTGGCGCAGAGTGGCGTTGAGGTCCAGAAGGGGAGCCAGGACGAAGTCGCGTTCGGGGATGCCGATGTGGGGGATGATCAGATCGGGTGCGTCAACGACTGATTCGTCGTAGAACAGGATGTCCAAGTCGATGACGCGGGGTCCGTAACGGATCGACTTTGTTCGACCGAGAGTTTTTTCCGTATGTTTGACGGCGCGCAGGAGTTCTGAAGGTGTGAGCTCGGTGGAGATCCGGCAGACGGCGTTCAGGAAGAGCGGCTGATCGGTGACCAGCATGGGGTCTGTTTCGTAGAGATGTGATGTCTCGACAACAGTGGCATAGGACGCCATGTGGTCCAGCGCGTCGTGGATGTAGGCGGCGCGGTGGCCGATATTGCTCCCAAAGGCAATATACGCTGTGTGGGTCATGGGTTTTCACCTGACGGCTCTGTCGAGCAGGACGACAGTCGCGCAATATCTGGCTGGACCGGCCTCAGAGTCAGAGGAGAATGACCGTTCCAGAGAAAGCAGTCGTTGATCGATAAGGCGGGAGGCGAGGGCCAGCCTGCCATGACGGTGATTATAACCGCTTAGGCGCACGAAGTCAGCATAGTGAAGGGGGCAGTCCAGAATGGGGGCGAGATTGTGGCTGCTTACATGAAGGGGATTTGGGGGATGGGATTTGTTTTGGGGGTGAGTGGCGGGGAGAACTGCGGGGGAATTGCGGGGGAATTGCGGGGGAACTGCAGGGGAACTGCGGGGAGAACTGCGGGGGAACTGCGGGGAAGGGCGCGAGGGAGGTGTTGGCGTCCCTGATTGGAGGAGGGTTTCTGTGCGGAGGGGCTTGGGCGCCCACAAGGGACGCCACTGCAGGGGGAGGCGGCGCGCGTGCATGCCGATGGGCATGGACAGGGGGGCGGGGCAAAGTTGGGCGCGTTTCAGGCTCTCTTTGGGAGACTGGATGAGGCCCGCCGTCGAATTCCGTTGGCTACGCCAATAGCGGATAGGACTCGTTGTGAAGAGGTCAGGGCGATTGCATCTAAATTGGGTCAGAACATCGAAATGCAGCCGAATACTCTTCCAGGTCGGGGTAAGACACAGGGAAATGTACGAAAGATGGCACGTAGACGGAGAATTTAACTTATCTCGCCGACTGAGGGCCT